>CAYMHQ010000325.1:0-2508 GCA_964390275.1 uncultured Coriobacteriaceae bacterium | reverse complement strand
ACGCAAAAAGGCCGGGGTGCCTCCGGGACGCTGCTTCAGTCCCTTCGGCCACCCCGGCCTTCGATGTTCGGCATCGCTCGGTGCCCCGCGCTCGACGCGCCCTCCGCTACAGTGCCTTCGCGGCCTCGCAGATGATGTTCACGCAGGTCTCGTATCCCAGCACGCCGGTGTCGAGCAGAATCGTGTGCTCGTCGACGGTGCCCCAGTGGCCGTCGGTGAAGGCGTGGTAGTACGCGCGGCGCGCGACGTCCTTCTTGCGGATGGCCTTGCGGATCGTGTTGAGGTTGTCGGTCCCCAGCAGCTCGCCGGCGCGCTTGATGCGGTGCTCCTCGTCGGCGTGGAGGAAGACGCTCAGCACCTCGATGCCCTCCTCGCGCAGCACGGCGCTCGCGCAGCGGCCGAGGATGACGCACGGGCCCTGCTTGGCGAACCCGACGATGGCCGCGCTCTCGCATGCGAAGACGCGGTCCTTCGAGTCGTACCCCGCCGGGCTGATCGCGCTGATGAACGCCTGCGTCTTGGAGATGGTCTCCTCTTCCTCCTCGATCTGGGAGGGCTCGAGGCCGCCCGACGCCGCCGCCTGGGCAATGATGTCGCGGTCGTAGAACTCGATGCCGAGCCGTTTGGCGACCGCCCGACCGACGCTGTGACCGCCGGCCCCGAATTCTCGATCGATCGTGATGACCCTCATCGTGCGCCCTTTCTGCTGCTGCCGACGTGTGCCGGCATGCGACGCGCGACCCTCGCCGCGCTCGCGCCATACGTTGTGGGACGACTATACAACAGGGAGCCGGCCCGCGTGGCGATGCATCGGGCGAATGCGGGGGAGGGCAGAGAACGTGCGCAAAAGGCCGCCCGGGACCCGATGAGCTGCCGGGTTCGGGGCGGCCTTCTCAGCCGATGATGTCGCGGTCGCAGTCTCGTCTAGTACAGCACCACGCCGCCGAGCCAGCCCCAGCGAGGGGTGACGGTGTCTCCGTAGTAGCTGACCCAGCTGCCGAGGTCGATGGAGCGGATGTAGCCGATGTTGTCCATCACCGTGCCGCCGCCCACGTAGATGCCGATGTGCCCGTAGATCTGCCCGGCCGCGCTGCCGCTGTGCGTCGAGACGGCGACGATCATGCCCGGCTGGATCGACCCCTGGTCGGAGCTGTAGCACCACGACGAGTACATGTCGCAGGCGTCGCCGTAGAACGAGCCCACGCCCGCGTTCTGGAAGACGTACGTGACCCATGCGGCGCACCATCCGGCGCCGGGGGAGGGCGTCGAGTAGCAGGCGTTTACGACTGCGCTCGCTGAGGCCCCTCCGTACGAGGTCCCGCCGCTGCCGCCCGAGCTGCCACCGTCGTAGGAGCCGCCCGAGTCGCCGCCCCCCGAAGCCGCAGCCTCCGCCGCTGCAGCCGCCGCAGCGGCGGCCTCCGCCTGCGCGATAAGTTCCTGGTTGTACTGGTCCGTGAGCGCCGCGACCTCTTCGCCCAGGCTGCTGAGCAGGTAGTACGCGCTGTCCTTGCGGTCCTGGATCTCGCTCAGCTGCCACTGCTGTTGGTCACGCAGCGCCTCGAGCTCGGCGTACTGGGCCTCGAGCTCGGCCTGCTGGTCGGTGAGCTGCTGCTTGACCTCTTTGGTGTGCTCGATCAGCGCGGTGGTGCTGTCGTTGATCTTGGTGAGGTAGTAGATGTTCTGGAAGAGTTCCTCATACGAAGCTGAGGAAAGGAGGACGTCGAGCTCCGACGTGGGGCCGCTCTTGTACGCGCTCGACACGTAGATGGCGAGCTGGTCCTGGCATTCCTCCAGCTCAGACTGGGTCTGGGCGAGGGCCGCCTTGGTCGTCTCGATTTCGCCGTTCTTGACCTCGATGGCGTCGAGCGTGTTGGAGAGCTCGATGTTGAGCGCCTCTGCCTCGGCGGCGAGCTGGTCGATCTGCGCCTGGACAGCGGCGTACTGCTCCTGAGCCGCGCCGAGGGCTGCCAGCGTCGACTCCTCGGCCTGCGCCGTCGCGATGCCCGAGGTCAGGGCCTTGCCGGCCGCCGCGATGGATGCGAGGGAGGCGGCTCCGAGAAGAGCGCAGGCCTGTCTGCGCGAAATGGTGTCCATAGTGCGAAACCGCCCTTCGGGACAAGGGGTTGGCGCCGACCGGACTAAACTGCATCCGCGGACGCCCGAAAATGTCGTAAACAGCAATAGTACCAGTATCGGTTGCCGATTGTACGCAGCCGACGTGGGCGATTGATGGAGACCGAGGCGGGATGGCGTGCGGGGGAGGGAGCGCGGGCGGGTGGACGCGCTGGCGGGGCGGATGGCACGCGCTGGGCGAGGCGGACGGGCACGCCTGGGGCCGTGGTGCGTGCGGAGCCGACGTCCGGCGAGACCGCGGAATCGCTATTTCGTCTTTCTGACCAAAAACCGGGGTAAGTCAGTTTCTGGATTGATATGACGAGGGGCCAAAGGGCGTCTCATCGAAGCCCTTACCTGTTGCATACCTCATCTACCTGCGGTAATACGAATGCC
>CAYMHQ010000324.1:0-2522 GCA_964390275.1 uncultured Coriobacteriaceae bacterium | reverse complement strand
GCTACACCCTCGAGGACCTGGTGAACGACAGCGACGAGCTGGGCAAGACCCCGGGTCCCTGCATCGGGACCGGTACGACGCATCGGGAAGGGTAGCGGGGGAGCCCGAGCGGCGTGCGGGCGAGTGGAGCGCGGGCGAGCACGGTGCTGCCCGGGGCCTGATAGACAGCCGTAGACGCGCGATTTCGGGCGGATTTTGGTCAAAAAAGGCTCTTCGGTGGGCCGAAGACGAATGCGAACCACACGCTTTTCCGGGCTAATAAGCTTCTACAAATGACGCGACCTGGGGTTTCATCGATGAGACCAATTGTTCTCGTCTGGTTACCTGGTAGCCCAGTCCGGAGGCCGAACTCCGAAGAGCCGTTTTTGACCATTGCAAGGCGAAAAATTGGCGTCTACGAGTGTCTGTTTTTAAGATTGATATACGGTTGCAACTTGCGCTGGCCGTGTCCTTGGTGAAGCTGACCGACCCGTGAGTTTTCGAGCTGCCCTCATGCGCGCTCATCCCCTGCGACCCCAAAGGGGTCGCGCGACCGTTCGCCGCAGGGCGAGCGGTGTCATATGAAACACGTATGCCCAGGTAGATGGGTGCGCAATTCGTATGACTTGTGTATTAGGCACGTCGAACCTACTCTAAACGTTCACCAATTGTCCCTGCCCGGTCCGGCCGCCCTTCTGCTGCAGCGTCCGGCTGACGCGGCGGGTTCGAGAATCGTGAGAGGAGGCATCCGTGCCCGATCAACCCCAAAGCGCGCAGCCGGCGCCCGCAGCCGCGCAGCCCGCCACCCCCGTGGCGCCCGCAGTCGCCACCGACTCGTCCGCGCCCGCCACCCCCGTGGCGCCCTCCGACTCGCCTGCGCCCTCAGTCGCCGCAGCGGCGCCGGTCGACCTCGAGGCGCTCATCCCCGACGACGTCCAGCGGCCCGGCTCGGGCAAGAAGCGCGGGCTCATCAAGGGACGCGGACTGGCGTGGGCCATCGTCGTGCTGCTGTTCGTGCTGCTCGCCGTGTGCTTCTTCGGGTCGTTCGCCTTTGGCAAGTACTCCCTCTCCCTCGACGAGACGTTCCAGATCATCAGCCACATGCTCTTCGGCACCGAGGCAACCTACCCCAAGTCGAGCGAGACGGTCTTCCTGCAGATTCGCCTGCCGCGCCTTGTGACGTGCGTGCTCGCGGGGGCGGCGCTCTCGGTCTCCGGTGCCGTCTACCAGGGAATCTTTAAGAACCCGATGGTCTCGCCCGACCTGCTCGGCGCCAGCTCGGGCAGCGCGCTCGGGGCGTGCGCTGGCATCCTCATGGGCTTCTCCTTCGCGAAGATCCACATCGTCGCGTTCCTGTGCGGCCTGCTCGCCGTGGGCCTCACGATGTCGATATCCTCGGCCGTGTCCCGCAAGCAGAACAGCGTCATCACGATCATCCTCACGGGCATGGTGGTGAGCGCGCTCTTCCAGGCGGGCGTCTCCATCGCGCAGACCATCGCCGACCCCGACACCGACCTCGCCACCATCACGTTCTGGCTCATGGGGTCGATGACCAAGCTCACCTTCGCCAACCTGCCCATCCTCATCATCCCCGTGTGCATCGGCCTCGTGCCCATCATGCTGCTGAGGTACCGCCTCAACATCCTCTCGTTCGGCGACGAGGAGGCCAAGACGCTCGGCCTCAACGTGCGCGCCCTGCGGCTCGTCTTCATCCTGAGCTCCACGCTCATCACGTCGGCAACCGTCGCGTGCTGCGGCATGGTAGGGTGGATCGGCCTCGTGATCCCGCACCTTCTGCGCATCGTGCTCGGCCCCGACTACCGCCTGCTCGTGCCCGCGTCGATCGCCGGCGGCGGCCTGTTCCTGGTGCTCGTCGACAACATCACGCGCGTGCTGTGCCAGGTCGAGATCTCCATCGGCATCCTCACCGCGCTCGTGGGCGCGCCGTTCTTCCTGATCCTGCTCCTCAAGGGAAGGAAGGGATGGGTATGAGGTTCGAGCTCTCCGACATGTCCTGCGGCTACGGCGGCAAACCGGTGCTCACCGACGTGTCGTTCACCGTGGAGTCGGGCGACATCCTGTGCATCCTGGGCCCTAACGGCGTGGGCAAGACGACGCTCTTCAAGTCGATGCTGGGCCTGCTGCCGGCGATCAAGGGCGAGGTCCGCGTGGACGGCGAGTCGATCGCGCACTGGGACAACAAGAGGAAAGCGCAGGTCATCGGCTACATCCCGCAGTCGCACGTGCCGCCGTTCCCCTACACCGTGCTGCAGGTGGTGACGATGGGCACCGTGGCCAACCTGGGCATGTTCGCCTCGCCCGGCCGCGACGACTACCTGCGCGCCCTCACCGCGCTGCAGGAGCTGGGCGTGCTGCACCTGCGCGACCGCGTGTACACCGAGATTTCGGGCGGCGAGCGGCAGATGGTCCTCATCGCGAGGGCGCTGGCGCAGAAGCCGCAGATCCTCCTCATGGACGAGCCCACCGCCAACCTCGACTACGGCAACCAGGCCCGCGTGCTCGAGCAGATCAACCGGCTCGCG
>CAYMHQ010000323.1:1326-2546 GCA_964390275.1 uncultured Coriobacteriaceae bacterium | reverse complement strand
CTCGGATATCCCTCCCGCGCGATTTGAAAAGTTCCGATGGCTCGGTCGCGGCGGCTTGATCTCGCCCGCTCGGGCTCCTCTGGTGCAGCGATTAGTGGACGCAGGCCTGGTTGAAGCCCATCAGCATGAGGTCGCCGGAGATGAACTTCGCGAGGACGTCCTTCACGAGGGGCGCCGTGCCGTCGATGTACACACGGATGCCTGCCTGGGTGAAGTGCATGAACGGCGGGCGGCCCATGCCGCGCACGACGATCGCATCGATGCCGAGGCTCTGGGCGTACTCGATGACGCCAAAACAGCCGGCGGTGTCGTGATCGACGTTCTTGAAGACTTCAACCTTGGTGATCTGGTCGCCCTCGATCGTGGCGATGGTGAAGAACGGCGAGTGGCCGAAGTGGCCGCTCCGCGTGCTCTCAAGTCCCTTATCGGAATCGCTCGGTACCGCAACCCTCATCTTGTTGCCTCTCTTCCACTTGTTTTCGAACTCGATATCTACCCCGGCCGGATTGGTCGGACGGTTCGCTTGGTCTGCGCCGGCTGCCTCGGCACGGTCCGCCGGAGCGGGGTCCGAGGACGGTCGGCGGAAGGTGCACAGCGACGCGGCGGCGAGCGGGCAGGCTCCGAACCCGTGGCACTCGGGGACGGCGCGCGCGACGTTGGCCCACGAGGACATCTGCGCCGCCGCCCGCTCGAGGACGCCCGGGTCCACCGCGTAGTGGATGTGCCTGCAGTGGCGGACGCCCACGACCAGTCCGCTCCCCTTGAGGACCGCCATCTGCTGCGACACCGCCGGCTCGCTGATGCCGAGTGCCACGGCGAGCGAGCGGGTGCAGTGGCTTCGCTCGAGGAGGAGCTGGAAGATTCGATAGCGCGTGGGGTCCGCGAGCGCCTTGAAGATGGCGGGCAGGTCGAGGGGGCCGGCGGCCTCGGATGCGTCGGGTGCCGCGAGAAGGTCGGGGGCGGCGTCGTTGGCGTGCTCGGCTGATTGCTCGATGGTCATGTGCCGCCTCCTTCGGTCGCCTCGGAGTCTCACGGCGCGTCGAGTGGCGGCGCGCTGCAGTTCCGTCTTGTCCTGTCTTGCCTTGTCCCGTCTTGCTTCGATTAAGCGAGTGCTTAACTGGTCGGTGGCCATGATACGCTTTCGATTGGTTAAGTCAACGCTTAACTGAGGATATGCAGACTTTGGCGGCAGGCTCTGCGATGGGTGGCGGGTTCGGCGG
>CAYMHQ010000323.1:0-1226 GCA_964390275.1 uncultured Coriobacteriaceae bacterium | reverse complement strand
TGGCGGGTTCGGCGGCGGGGCGGGCAGCAGGACAGACACGCGAAACGGCGGGCCGCCCGGTAGTTGACCGGACGACCCGCCGCTTTGGGTGGCGCGGGATATCGGGATGGGCTGTTCGCCCAGCTCGGTGGCGGACCGTTAGGCGATGGAGACGCCGGAGTAGTCCTTGAGGACGCGCTGGAGCTCGCGGCGAAGGTCGCGCTCGACCTGGCCGATGTCGCTCTCGGCGCAGGAGGCGACCACCTTGAACTCGGCGACGGAACCGTAGACCTTGTCGAGGCCCTTGTAGAAGGGGCCGTTGGTGATGGCGGGGATGTTCTGGCGGATGGCGGGGAGGCTCTTGACGAGCTGCTGCTCCACGTCGTCGAGCGAACCGCCGAAGTAGACGCTCACGTCGAGGGCGACCACCGAGTAGTCCTTCGTCATGTTGAGGACGTCGCTCACGTTGCGGTTGGCGAACACCTTCACGTTGCCGCTGCCGTCCTTGATCTTGGTGGTGCGGACGCCGATCTCGAGCACGGTGCCGCGCACGCCCCCGATGGTGACGATGTCGCCCACCTGGAACTCGCCCTCGAAGACGATGAGGAGGCCGGCGAGGATGTCGGTCACGATCGAGTTGGCACCGAGGCCGACGATGACGGTGAGGATGCCGGCGGAGGCGAGCAGGGTGGTGGTGTCGACGCCGAGGCAGCCGAGACAGTAGTAGATGCTCCCGATGAACCCGACGAACTTCACCACGTTGGCGAGCAGTCGGAAGATGGTCTCGCCCTTGGCGTTCATGCTCTTGGCGAACCAGAGGAAGAGCGAGCTGAGGACCGCAATCACGACGTACACCACGACGATCGCCATGACGCACTGGGTGACGCCGAAGAGGTTGAGGCCCTTGGACCAGTGACCGTTGAGGATGTAGAGCAGGGCGGAGTCCTCGGGGAGGAAGCGGGAGCCGAGGGTGCCGATGAGAAGCATGCCCACGGCGAGCAGGCCGAGCGCGACGCGCATGATGAAGAACGTCTTCTGACCTGCGGTCTTGTTCTCCCAGCGGACCACGACGTCGGTCCAGCGGCTGAGGGCGGAGCGGGTCTTGACCGTGTGGCCCTCGCTGACGTCTACCTCGATCATCTGCTTGTTGGAGTCGTCGTCCTTGTCGTCCGAGACGATGCCGTCGGCTGCGTCGGCTGCTGCGGCGTCGGCCGAGGACTCGGCGATTGCATCAGTTGCGGAGGGGG
>CAYMHQ010000322.1:0-2550 GCA_964390275.1 uncultured Coriobacteriaceae bacterium | reverse complement strand
GCGCATCGTGTTCTCCAACGACGGCCTCGTGTTCTTCACGGCCGATCACTACAACACGTTCGAGCAGCTGTATTGAGGATGTACTAAGGCCGTACTGAGGCGCGGCGCGGGTGGTTCCAAACGGAAGGCGCGCAGATTGCGGAAGGCAAACGAAAGGGGCATGACGATGAGGGAGCTTGTCATCGACACAGAGGAGGTCCGCACCGTGGGCGAGCTGCACGCCCTGCTGAGCGACGCGCTCGGCTTCCCCGATCACTACGGGCGCAACCTTGCGGCGCTCGAGGACTGTCTCGGCGAGGTAGCGCGGCGGACGCGCGTCACGCTGGTGAAGTGCTTCGCGGCCAGCCCCGGCGATCCCGCCGACTTCGAGGACCCCGCCGGCCTGACGCCCAGCTCGTCCGGCGCGGTGCCGAACCCGCTCGACCGGCCTCTGACCGACCGCTACCTCGACCTACTCGCGAAGGTGCTCCTACGCAGCGCGCGAGAGAACCCGGCGCTCGACGTCTGCGTCATCGACGAGGTGTCCGACGAAACGACCACTGTCTCGCACGGCGAGAAGCGCGACGACGAGTCCGGCAACGAGGCAGGCAACTGACCCGACGTCTCATCCGCCGACGCGCCCCACCCCGCGCCCGTCTTCGAACCCCGCTCAACCGGCTCGGAAGACCCAGCTAATGGACTCAGCTTCTAGCGAGCCGACATGCCGTCATGCCTCCATGCCTATTAGATGGTTTCACCCGACGGCCGTGGAACCCACCCGTGCCGCGGCTGGTACAATGGGCGCTCACCCGGATTCGCCGGCCCGCCGGCCGGTGCGCGGATAACGCAGCCTTAACGCAACAGACGCAGCGCAGACAGAGCGGGGGTCGGACATGGCTTTTGGGCACGAAGGCACGATTATCGACGAAACAGCAGGTCAAACCCCCACGCGAAGGCAGTTCCTGGCCGGTGCCGCGGCGCTCGCGCTCGCGGCGCTCCCCTCGGCGCTCCAGAACGTCGGGCAGGCCGGGGCCAGCGAGTACTCGGCATCCGCTGAGACCGAGGCGGCCCTCGCCGACGCCCAGAACCGCTACAACGACGCCATGGACCAGCTCTCCTACCTCAACGGGCTCGTGTTCGACGCCGAGGCCGAGTACAACAGCATCACCGAGCAGCTCAACGCGACCATCCAGGCGATCGCCGACCTCCAGGTCGTCATCGAGCAGCGCACCGCCGAGCTCGCTGAGGCCCAGGACGTCCTCGCCGACCGCGTCGCCGCCAGCTACCGCGCCGGCACGACGAGCATGCTCGACCTCCTCCTCAACGCGACCGACTTCAACGACTTCGTGAGCCGCCTCTACTACGCGGGCAAGGTCTCCGACGCCGACGCCGAGGCCATCCAGAACGTCAAGGACATCAAGGCGGCGCTCGAGGCGGACCAGGCCTCCCTCCAGGAGCAGCAGGCCTACCAGGAGCAGCTCCAGGCCGAGCAGGCAGCCCAGCTCGAGGTGCTCAACGCCCAGGTTGCCGACACCGAGGCGTACGCGGCGAGCCTCGACTCCGAGGTGCAGGCGCTCATGGCCCAGCGCGAGGCCGAGATCGCGGCGGCGGCCGAGGCGGCACGTCAGGCGGCAGAGGCGGCTGCGGCCCAACAGGCGGCTGAGGCTGCCGCGGCGGGCAGCAGCGACTACGGGTACATCGGCGGCTCGAGCGACTCGGGCGACTCCGGCAGCTCCAGCTACTCGGGAAGCGCCGGCTACCAGCCCGCGAGCGTCGTGGCCGCCGGGTACAACTACATCGGCACCCCCTACAGCGTCCTCGACTGCTCGAGGTTCACCTCGGCTGCGTACGCGGACTGCGGGTACTACATTCAGGCATGGTCGGTCGCGCAGTACAGCCTCGTCTGCAGCAAGGGGAACCTCGTGGGCGCCGACGGCCTCGTCCCCGGCAACCTCGTGTTCTACAGCTACAGCAGCGGCACCGTCTACCACGTGGGGCTCTACATCGGCGACGGCATGGTCATCGACTCCATCCCCAACGGCGGCGTCCAGGTGCGCAGCATGTACTTCTGCGACGGCTTCTGCGGCGGAGGCAGCCCGCTGTAAAGCGCGCGCAAGGGCCTGCGACGGAGCGACAACGGAGCGCCCGACGCGCCGGACGCGAACTCGAGAACGGGCGAACCGCCAGGCGGCTTGTGGGCGTTCTGAGGTGCTTCGAGACTTGATGCTGCCGCGCGTCAGCGAGTCGGCGAACGGTTGGCCGCCGCGACGCGCCGCTCGGCGACGCCCTTCACCTTGCGTTATGTGCAACGTTGGATAAGCCGGCCTGATAATCGTTGCAGATTTTATACTATCGCTAACCTAACTTTACACTTATAGCATCAATTCGACGCGAGTCGACTCCCTCGAAACTGGGTATGGTCGCAGAATCCGGACCATTCGCAGCACCGACACCGAGGGAGGCCGTATGCTCGCCGTCGTCGCCGATTCCGCACGAGAGTTCTGGAAGCTGTTCCGCAAGGGGGACGCGTTCGTGGAGGGGACGGGGGTGTGGGGCTACCTCGAAGAGGCG
>CAYMHQ010000321.1:0-2552 GCA_964390275.1 uncultured Coriobacteriaceae bacterium | reverse complement strand
AAGATGAAAAAAGCGACCTGCATAGATCCGGGCACCCATCAGGGGCTGCTTATGGCTGCTACCTCCCGGTCCTGACCAGGTTCACAGCATGATGCCGCCCGGACCCATGCAAATCGCTCGGACGGCATTATACCCGAGGGAGACCCGCGCGACGCCAAAGCGCCGCCTTTTGTCCGATGCCCCGCGAACCTCCACGAACCCTCGGGAAAGGGCGGGGCGACATTGCGGCGGCAGAACGACGTTTGGATGAATGTGGCAGAAATATGAAGGAAGCCGATTCCAAAACTCTGTCGTTGACATGCCGATGCACGAGTGGCAATATAGATAAGTGCAGTCGCGGCGTTACCTCAGCTGGATAGAGGGTCTGACTACGAATCAGAACGTCATAGGTTCGAATCCTATACGCCGCACCACCTCGAAATTCAAAGCCCCGGGTCGAAAGGCCCGGGGCTTTTTCGTTTGCGCCTCTCCTCGCCCAAGGACGCCTTCGCCCGGAGTTCGGCCTCCAGCGCATATGGGTATAGTAGGCTCGCGGCACCCTCCCCCATCGGGCCGGCGCCCGTCGAACGAGCCCGACCCAGCCCACCCGGAGGCGACCATGCCAACCGAACCCGAATACAGCGCCGCACTGGGCGCCGAGTCCCAACTCTCGCATCCCGCGCGCGTGTTCGACCTGCACTGCGACACGATCGACCTCCTCGCGATGCGCGACCGCGAGCCGTACGCGGGGTTCGGGCTGCATCCCGGCGACGAGGGCTTCACCGACCTCGCGCGCAACCGCGCCGCCGTGAGCCTCGAGCGCATGGAGGACTTCGCGTGGTGCCAGTGCTTCGCCGTGTGGGTGCCCGACGCGTACCGCGGCCCCGAGGCGCTCGACTTCTACACCCGGGCGCGCGACTGGTTCTACAGCCAGGTCGAACGCCACCGCGACCGGATCGCCCTCGTTCGGGACGCACGGCAGGTCGACGACCTCCTCGCACAGGGCCTGAGCTGCGCGTTCCTAACCCTCGAGAACTCGACACCTATCGACGGCGACATCGCGGCGGTCACGCGGCTCGCCGAGGACGGCGTCAGGATGGTCACGCTCACCTGGAACGGGAGGAACGCCGTGGGGAGCGGGCACGAGACGGAGGACGGCCTGACCCCGTTCGGGCGCGAGGTCGTGCGCGCGCTCGAAGACGAGCGCATCATCGTCGACGCGTCCCACCTCAACGACGCCGGGTTCGCCGACCTGCTCGCGACCGCCCGGCGGCCCTTCGTCGCCTCGCACTCCAACGCGCGGGGAGTGTGCGGCGCCCCGCGGAACCTGACCGACGACCAGTTCCGGGCCATCCGCGACATGGGCGGGCTGGTCGGCATCAACTTCTACAACGGATTCATCACCGAGCGGGACTGCGCGTCGACCGGCGGCGCGACGGTCGAGGAACTCCTCGCGCACATCGAGCACTTCCTCGACCTCGGCGGGCAGCGCACGCTCGCGCTCGGCAGCGACTGGGACGGCTCGGACGTGCCCCGCTGGCTGGACACCTGCGACAAGGTGGGGAACCTGCGCCACCTGCTCGCCGAGCGGTTCGGGGCCGAGACCGCCGAGCGCATCTTCTTCACCAACGCGCGCGACTTCTTCGTGCGCAACGAGACCGCGTGAGCGCCAGCCCACGCAGACACAGACCGCGTAGACCGGCCGGGAGACCACCGGGGAAAGCGACGAAAGACATGGCATCTGAGCAGCGAGAACAGTCGGAGCAGCCGGACCAGGCGGAGCCCAAGCTCGGCATCGTCGAGTACATGACCCTCATGCAGGAGTACCGCCTTGCCGTCACCGAGGCGCGGGCCAAGTTCGAGCGGCTCGACAAGGAGGCGGGGCAGCGGCTGAGGCACAACCCGATCCACGGCATCACGTCGCGCATCAAGAGCCCCACCAGCATCATCGAGAAGCTGAGGCGGCGCGGGTTCGCCGTGACCGTGGACAACATCCGCGCCCAGATCACCGACGTGGCGGGGGTGCGCGTCGTCTGCAACTACCTGAACGACGTCGACGTGATCGCCGACGCGCTGCTCGGGCAGGACGACGTGCGGCTCATCGCGCGCAAGGACTACGTCGCCAGCCCCAAGGAGTCGGGGTACCGCAGCCTGCACCTGGTGGTCGCCATCCCGGTGTGCCTCAACGGGTCGGACCAGAGCCGCGAGGTGCCCGTGGAGGTGCAGATCCGCACGATCGCCATGGACTTCTGGGCGACCCTCGAGCATCGGCTGCGCTACAAGAACCGGTCGGTCCTCGAGGCGAACGGCCCCAAGGTCGACGACATCCGCCAGCGCCTCATCGCGTGCGCGGACCAGATCGCCTCGATCGACCAGGCGATGCAGCAGATCCAGCTCGACATCGACGAGCTGCGGGCCGAGCAAGCGGAGGCGCTGCTCAACGGGGACGCGCTCGGCGAGGACGCCGACCCGACGCACGAGCCATGGGCGTAGCAAGGAGCAGAGCAGACGGCGGGGGCGGGCAGCGAGGTCGGCGGGGGACGGGCGGAAGCCGGTCGCCATTTCGGGTCTTT
>CAYMHQ010000320.1:1504-2564 GCA_964390275.1 uncultured Coriobacteriaceae bacterium | reverse complement strand
CGGCTGGCTTCCCGAGGGGGAGGGCGGTCGGGCCGCTTGCGTGTGGGGGGTGCCGGGTAGCTGAATGTTCGGCTTGCGTTCCGCCGCCCGACTGTTCCTCGGCCATTCTGCATTTGGTATCATGTACACAGCCGAAGATAAAAACACGACCCCGTCGGGTAGTCGGGGTGCGGCGCCGCCCGGCACCGTCAGTAACCTGCCTCCTTGGTTGTCCCTTCTTCAGCATGGCGATTACATAAAGGAGGAATGCCATGCGGAAGACAGCGGTGTCGTCCGCCCTCACCGTCTACCACGACGGTCAATTTTGGGTGGGCGTTGCGGAGCGCGTCGAGGCCGGACGCCTCAGCGCGTGCCGGCTCGTGTTCGGTGCAGAGCCCTCGGACGAGGAGATTCTCGGACTCGTCGCGACGGGGTGGGAGAGGCTCCCGTTCTCGGATTCGGAGGTCGCGTGCGAGCCGCCCAAGGTCGCCGCGAACCCTAAGCGCCGTCAGCGCGATGCGGCGCGCAAGCTCAGGGAGCGCGGCTCTTCGACAAAGGCGCAGCAGGCGCTCTCGGAGCAGCGCGAGGCCTTGGCTCTCCAGAGGAAGGCGGAGGCGCGTGACACGAGGGAAGGGGCTCAGCGGCGGCGCTACGAGCTGCGAAAGGCCGACCAGAAGCGTCGGCATCGGGGAAAATGACGTGTCGGGTGAACGACGGGCTTCGAAAGGGGATAATTGCCGCGTCAGCTATCGGCGTTGCCTCCGTCGAGGCGCGCCCGGAGAAAGGACGAACCATGGGCAAATCTCTTGTCGCATATTTCAGCGCTACTGGCACCGGGACCACGGCGGACCTGGCGGGGAGGCTCGCGAAGGTCGCGGGCGCGGACCTGTTCCAGATCGAGCCGGCGGTGCCCTACACACAGGCCGACCTCGACTGGCGCGACGCCGGCGCCCGCTCCACCATCGAGATGCACGACCCGTCGAGCAGGCCCGAGGTCGCGAAGACCTGCCCCAACATGGCGGAGTACGACACCGTCTACGTGGGATTTCCCATCTGGTGGTACGTTGCCCCGACCATCGTG
>CAYMHQ010000320.1:0-1494 GCA_964390275.1 uncultured Coriobacteriaceae bacterium | reverse complement strand
GAACACCATCCTCGAGGCGTACGACCTGGCCGACAAGACCATCGTGCCGTTCGCGACCTCGGGCGGCAGCGGCATGGGCAAGACCGTCGCGGCGCTCAAGCCCTCGGCTCCCGGCGCCGTGATCGAGGAGGGGGCCGTGCTCAACGGCGCCTCCGACGCGCGCCTGGCGAAGTTCGTCGAGGAACATCGATAGGGGAGCGCCGTTAGAGGAGCGCCGACAGGCGGAAGCGCGCATCGAGCGAACGCGCCCCGGCCCTCTTGCGCAAGCGAGGGGGCCGGGGCGCTTTGTGTCGCCGTCCGTTGGGGCGTCTCGGGAATCTTCGAAGAGACAGAATGCATAAGAGCGTAGTTTGATGCGCAATTTTGAATACGCGGTTGCCCTAGTGCGTCCTGCGCCGTCCGCGCGGCACGCGGTTCGGCGCCTTCTGCTCACTTTTGCGAGAAGTGTATTGCTCTATAGTAATAGAATCCGGCTCTGAGGCTGTCTGCATATCGCCGCGCGGGTCCTTCAGGGCGTTCGCGTACGAAAAGCCAAGGGGGTTTCATCGAGATTCCTCCCCAGCGGTCGATTTCTGGACTTATGCATGGCTGTTTGGGAGCGTCGGCGAATACACTTCTCGCAATTCTGAGCAGCAGACCGCGGGCGACCCGGCAGATGACCGAATTCCCTTCAAGATTTGATATGCTGTTCCAAGATACTATGCATTTAGCTTCCCATTTTATGCAAACATCATGCATTGCTGAGCAAGACAATCATACGTGCCTGACATGTGTGAGCGCTCAGCTAAATCCGGCCTAAGGGACTGCTCCGACGGGGTCTCACCGACGGGCCGTGCCCTCCGTCCGCACTTCCTACCCCACGCGCGTCCAATCGATCGGCTCCGCCCCATGCTCGGCGAGTATCCGGTTTGCCTGGGAGAACGGGCGCGACCCCATGAACGCGGGGAGGTCGCCGCTCGCGCGGTTGGCAGAGAGGGGGGAGGGGTGCGTCGACCTCAGCACGAACTTCCCCTCGACGCGTCCGGGTGCGAGGCTGGCCTTGGCGTCCTCAATCAGCTTGATCGCCGGCCTGCCCCATGCGAGGAACACGACGGGCTGCGACAGCTCGAGGCACGCCTTCACGACGTGGTTCGTGAGCGTCTGCCAGCCCAGGCGGCTGTGTGAGTTCGCGGCGTGCTCGCGCACCGTGAGCGTCGTGTTGAGCAGCAGGACTCCCTGCTCGGCCCAGGGCGTGAGGTCGCCGCACTGGGGCGCGGGGCAGCCGAGGTCGGCGGCGATTTCCTTGAAGATGTTGCGCAGACTCGGTGGGAGCTTCTGCCCGCGGGGGACCGAGAACGAGAGCCCCATCGCCTGGCCGGGCTCGTGGTAGGGGTCCTGCCCGAGCACGACGGCGCGCACGTCGCGCGGCCCGGTGTACGCGAGCGCGTTGAGGATGTCGTCCTGCGGCGGGTAGATCGTCTCGTCGGCGCGCATCAGGCCTACCTCGTCCAGCAG
>CAYMHQ010000319.1:0-2566 GCA_964390275.1 uncultured Coriobacteriaceae bacterium | reverse complement strand
GGTCTGGACGAGAAAGCGCACGGCCCACCCATGATAGCGCAAGGCGAGGGGAATGGCGGCGAACGGCGTCAACCTGAACGGAGCCGAGTGGAGAACGAGACAACCGGCTGGGTAGCCGACTGACGGGCGGGTGGATAGCCGGATGGACAAAATCGGCTCTCTGCATGCACTTTTGAAATCGCTGGTCAAAATCAGCCTTCTGCATACTTTTTTACGCGAGTAGAGCCGAAGGTATTTTACAAAACTGCTGGTAGATGCGTCAAGCGACCCAACCTCTCGAAATTACAGTCGTAAAACTGACATGCAAACGGCAGTTTTTGTCCACCGATTTTGAAAAAGTATGCAAACGGCCGTTTTTGGCCACCCTCCCCCGATCCGCGGTCCCCTTGCGCCGCCCCCAACCCGCGCGTCCGGCCCCTCGCCCGCTCGCCCTCCTCGCCTGCTCGCCCTCCTCGCCCGCGCACCAAAACGGGGCCGCCAGCTGTCCTCCAGCCGACGGCCCCGCATGACGTGCTTACTTGCTATCTCGCTCCCCCGGTCGCTCGCCTACCCGTGTGCGGACGGGACGCGTGCGCTCGGGTTCGCGCTCAGGCTCGGAAGCCTTAGCCCTTAGCCGAGGTACTTCTCGACGGACTTGCCGCACTCACGGCCGAGGGTGATGGCCATGCCCAGGGACACGCCGGGGATGGGCGTGCAGTACTCGATGCCGAAGCGACGGCCGCAGTCGTTGCCGGTGACATAGAGGCCGGGGATGGGGTTGTAGTCCTTGTCGAGGGCGCGCTGGTCGCCGTCGGTGATGATGCCGCCGCAGGTCACCATGGTCTCGCCGAGGACCGGGTTGAACTCGACCGCGTAGTACGGCGGGGTGTCGAGCGGGAAGAGCACCTTGGCGTTGCGGCCGAACTGGAGGTCGGCGCCGTTGGCGACGTACTCGTTGTAGTCGGCGACCTGCTGCAGGAAGGCAGCGGTCTGCTCCTCGCCGAGGCCCATCTGAGCGGCAAGGCCCTCAAGGGTGTCGTCGGCGATGAAGGAGTTGGCGCTCATGGGGCCACCCATGGGGCCGCCGTCGCCGGACTGCTCAGGCTCGACGTAAGTGCCGTTGAACTTGGAGTAGGCCTCGTCCAGGGACTCGCGGAGGCTCTGAATGCTCGACTCGGTGGCCTCAAAGCCGGCGTGCTGCGGGATGGTGTAGGTGCGATACGTGGTGAAGTTGTCGTCGCAGATGGCCCACTTGGTGGCACGGCTGGAGTAGACGGTCTGCAGGCCGCGCTGCTCGGCGACGGGGTAGAACTCGTTGGTGTAGCGCTTGCCGGTGACGGAGTCGATCCACATGGCCTGCGGAAGGACGTTCATCTTGCCGGGGACCGAGAGGCCCTTCATGTTCATGCCGGCCACGTTGTACTCGAGACGGGCGCCGGCCCAGTAGGCCATCTGGACGCCGCGGCCGTTGTTGGCGGACATGGCGGAGATGCTCTCGCCCTCGACCAGCGCGGCGTGGACGTCGGGGATGAGGTCGTTCATCATTTCCTGGTTGCCGGCGAAGCCACCGCAGGCGCAGACGACGGCCTTGCAGTTGAACTTGACGTAGCCGTCGGGACCCTCGGCGATGAAGCCGTTGACGGTGCCGTCCTCGTCCTGGGTGACGTACTCGGCCCAGTAGCCGTAACGGACCTGGCCGCCGGCCTCAACCGCGGCGGCCGTGTTGCGGTTGCCGATCTCGGTCTCGTTGGGGTTGCCGTAGAACGACGCGACCGACGGCCAGAACTTGATGCCGTCGAGCTCCTCGAGCTGGTTGTCCGAGGGCGGGAGGAACGACGAGGTCATGCCCTCGAGCTCCTCGGCGGTGAACTGGTCGAGCCAGTGGTTGGAGGCCTCGGCGGAGTTCTGGGCGAACTTCATGACGAGCTCGGGCTGGCAGTAGTTGCCGTGGATGCGCTGCCAGTTCTGATAGAACTCGACGGGGTCGATCTCGGGGGCGCCGTAGTTGCGGACGGCGTCGCCGTTGATGGAAGCGAACTCGTTGCCCACGGCGGACCAGTTGTCCTCGTCGAGCTTCTCGACCAGGATCACGTTGTAGCCAGCCTCGGCGAGGTAACGGAACGCGTTGATGCCGGCGAAGCCCTTGCCCACGACGACGGCGTCGCAGTCGACCTCTTCGACGAAGTCGGTGATCTCGGCGGGCTTGTCGCGCCAGGAGCTGGCGGTCTCGGCGGCCTCGGTGGCCTCGGCGGCCAGAGCGGTCGAAGCGATGGCGCCTGCGGCGACGGTGGCGCCTGCGGCCTCAATGAACGTCCTGCGGTTGAGCATGTAAAGCCTCCTTGTATAGAGAGACACATACGAATCTGACGATTGGGGACCCGCCCGGCACGTTGGGCGCGCCGCGGCAGAATCCCCCGCGTCAGCACTCTCCATTCAACTCGGAAGCGCGCGGATAGACAATCGTGGAAGTCTGCAAAAATGGGCCGCGAGGGCATCTAAACGCTCCCGCGGCCCATTTAGACAATCTAAAGGGAACCACTATTTACACTGTCTAGCTGCGCTTTTGTCCGAGCCTAGACGAGGATGG
>CAYMHQ010000318.1:0-2601 GCA_964390275.1 uncultured Coriobacteriaceae bacterium | reverse complement strand
TCGGCGCGGCTGCCCAAGGCGGTGCGCGCGTTCGGCAGGGACTACCTCACGATCGCGCTCGGCACGCTGCTCACGGCTGTCGCGCTCGACGCGTTCCTCATCCCCGGGCAGCTCGCCGCCGGCGGCGCCTCGGGCCTCGCCACCATCATCTACTACGCCACGCTCGAGCTGTGGGGGTTCGGCCTGCCGGTCGGCGCCCAGACGCTCGCGATGAACGCGCTGCTCCTCATCCCCGTGTACCGCTCGGGCGGGCTGCGCTACGCCTCGCGCACCATCTTCGGCATCGTGACGCTCTCCCTCTTCACCGACGCACTCGCCCCGTTCGTCCCGGCAGTCGCGCCGGACAACGTGATGCTCCAGTGCCTGTGGGGCGGCCTCATCAGCGGCCTGGGCCTGGGACTCGCGTTCCGCGCGGGCGGCAACACCGGCGGCACCGACATCGCCGCGCAGCTCCTGAGCAAGCGCACCTCCGTGAGCGTGGGCACCTGGATGATCGCGGTCGACTCCGCGGTGGTGCTCGCGTCCGTCCCCCTGTTCGGCCTCGAGCCCGCCCTCTGCGCCGCGCTCACCATCGTGGTGTCGTCGCTGGTCATCGACTACGTGGTCGACGGCCTCTCGACGGAGCGGTGCGCCTGGATCATCAGCCGGTGCCCCGACGAGGTCGCCGACGCCGTCATGCACCAGCTCGGCCGCGGGTGCACGCGCTTCGACGCGACGGGCATGTGGTCCAAGGAGCCGCGGCCGGTCCTCTTCGTCGTGCTCTCCCGCAAGGAGCTGGGCGAGCTCAAGAGGCTCATCGTGCAGATCGACCGCGACGCGGTCGTCGCAATAGCAAGCATGCAGGAGACGTTTGGCGAAGGATTTAAGGAGATCGGAGTGCAATGAAAGGGCAAATACCCTTGGAGGCGACGGGCGAGGACCTGCTCCGCATGCGTTCGGCGGCGTCGGAGATGCGCCGCGACATCGTGACCATGCTCGCGGCGGCGGGAAGCGGCCATCCCGGCGGGTCGCTCTCGGCGGCCGACGTGGTGGCGGCGCTGTATTTCGGCGGCATCCTGCGTCACGACCCCGCGAACCCCAACGACCCCGCGCGCGACAGGTTCGTCCTTTCGAAGGGACATGCGGCGCCCGTGCTCTACGCGGCGCTCGCCGAGGCGGGCTACTTCCCCAAGGAGTGGCTCGGCAGCCTGCGCAAGCTCGGCTCGCACCTGCAGGGGCATCCCGACATGCACAAGTGCCCCGGCGTCGAGGTGAGCGCCGGCTCCCTCGGCCAGGGTCTCGCGGTCTCGTGCGGCCTCGCGCTCGGCCTCGCGCAGAACGCCGCCCGCGACGGCGTCGAGGCGCCCCGCGTGTTCACGCTCATGGGTGACGGCGAGCTGCAGGAGGGCGAGGTGTGGGAGGCCGCCATGTTCGCCGCCCACCGCAAGCTCTCGAACCTTGTGGCCATCGTGGACAACAACGGCCTCCAGATCGACGGCAGGGTCGAGGACGTGTGCGGCCTCGGCGACGTGGCCGGGAAGTTCGTCGCCTTCGGCTGGCATGCCATTGAGGTGACCGACGGCAACGACGTCGAGGAGTGCCACGCGGCCCTGCGCTGCGCGCTCGCGTGCGAGGACGGCCCCTGCGTCGTCGTGCTCCACACGGTGAAGGGCAAGGGCGTCTCCTTCATGGAGGACCAGGCAGGCTGGCACGGCAAGGCGCCCAACGCCGAAGAGCTCGCCCAGGCGCTCGCAGATATCGACGCCGCCGCTGCCGCCCAGGCAGCCGAGGCCAACGCCGAGACCGCCGAATCCGCCGAGACCGCCGAGGAGGCGCGCTAACCATGACTGAATCCCTGCCCGCCCGCGCGACGCGCGAGGCTTACGGAGCGACCCTCGTCGAGCTCGCCCAGGAGGGGTTCGACGTCGTCGCCGTCGACGCCGACCTCGCCGGCTCCACCACCACCAAGAAGCTCGGCGCCTACGACCCCGACCGCCTCGTCGACGTCGGCATCGCCGAACAGGACATGGTGGGCGTCGCCGCGGGCCTCTCGCTCGCCGGCCGCATCGCGTTCACCGCGTCGTTCGCCGTGTTCGGCACCGGCCGCTGCTACGACCAGATCCGCAACACCGTGTGCTACGGCAACCTCAATGTCAAGATCTGCCCCACCCACGCCGGCCTCTCGGTTGGCCCCGACGGCGGCAGCCACCAGATGCTCGAGGACATCGCGCTCATGAGCGCCCTGCCCAACATGCGCGTCCTCGTTCCTGCCGACTTCGAGTCCGCCCGCGCCGCCATCCGCCTCGCGGCGACCGAGCCCGGCCCCGTGTACGTGCGCATGGGCCGCGCCAAGGTCCCCCAGGTCTACGAGCCGGGCTTCGAGATGCGCCTCGGTGGCTCGCGCGTTCTGCGCGAGGGCACCGACGTGTCGCTCGTCGCGTGCGGCGTGAGCGTCGACGAGGCGCTCAGGGCCGCCGATGCGCTGGCGGCCGAGGGGATCTCTGCCGAGGTCCTCGACGCCTACTCGGTGAAGCCGCTCGACGAGCAGGCCATCATCGCGACCGCCGCCAAGACCGGCCGCGTCGTGACCTGCGAGGAGCACAACGTGGTGGGCGGCCTCGG
>CAYMHQ010000317.1:0-2663 GCA_964390275.1 uncultured Coriobacteriaceae bacterium | reverse complement strand
CGACCCCGCGTCGAGCGAGCCGGGGCGTGCCGCGCCCTGGGCGGACTCCCTGCTGAAGCGGGAGAGCAGGTCCCTCGTCTGCGGCGTCACGAGCGCGCGCTCCTGAGCGGCGGGAGACGCCGCGGAGGCAGTTCCGGCAGGTGCGCTCGTGGACGTCTCTGCAGCCGAGGTTGAGGGTGAGGCTCCGGTCGAGGTCGACGTCGAGCCTGAGGGTGAGGGTTGGGCCGCGACCGCGGCGCGGGTCACCGTCTTGGCCGACGTTGAAGATGAGGATGAGCCTGAGATTGGCGATGAAGTTGAACTTGAACCTGAGCCTGAGGTCAAGGGTGACGCCGCGGTCGAGCCTGCGACCTGCGCCATGCGCGAGGTCCCGGCGCCCGCCCTCAGTCCGGTGGTCTCGGGGCGCGTCGCCGTGCGCGGGGTGGCCGCGGCGGCGGTGGAGGAGGAGGTGGGGGACGTCCCCGCGCCTGCTGCCCTAGCGGTGCGAGCGGAGCCCGCGGCTGCGCCCGCCGAGGCTGCGCCGGCAGTGGTCCCGCGGAGCGCCATGGGGGTCGGGTGCGCGGCCCGGGCGGCGGTGGGGGAGGGCACGGCGCCGCGCACGGCGGCAGGCGAGGCGGCGGGCTGGGCGGCGGGCGCGGCGGACGCCTTGGGGGCCGACCCGTTCATGTCGCGGTACTCCCTCGCGAGGTAGGCGAGCGCCACGGCGACGCCGTGACGGCACATGGTGGAGCGACCGCTGCTCGAGGGGCAGGTGCAGCTGAAGTAGCCCACCTTGGACGGGTGCCCCGCGTCGTCGAGCTCGAACTCGACCTCCACCTCGTACCCCTGCGCCCCGTGCCCTCGCACCGAGCCGGTCACGGACGCGCTCTTGCCGGAGGCGTCGCGCGTCGCGTGCCAGTCGTTCACGGAACCGGAGTACAGAAGCTCGCCGCCGTGCCGCAGGGCAAGCGGCGTCGCGGCGTCGTTCAGGATGGATTCGAATGTCACGGGGTCTCCCGTCGGGATCGGTGTGAGTGGGAAATTTCCATTCTATCGTTTCGTGGCCGTTTTGGGGTCTGTGCTTGCGCGTCTTAAGATGCGCTACACTTTTGCCACCGAAGGACAATCTACGAGAGGTTGGACATGCCACTGGATATCGACGCTTTGAACCCCGCCCAGCGGGAGGCCGTCGTCACGACCGAGGGCCCGCTGCTCGTCCTCGCGGGCGCCGGTTCGGGCAAGACGCGCGTCCTCACGTACCGCATCGCCCATCTCATCGAGGACCTCGGCGTGCCGCCGTGGCAGATCCTCGCGATCACGTTCACCAACAAGGCGGCCCGCGAGATGCGCGACCGTCTCGACGGGCTCCTCGGCGGGCGCTCCATGCGCGGCATGTGGGTGAGCACGTTCCACGCCATGTGCATCCGCATGCTCCGCATCGACTGCGAGCGCATCGGCTACTCCAAGAACTTCGCCGTCTACGACGACGACGACTCGAAGCGCCTCATGAAGTCGATCATGGCCGACCTGCACATCGATGAGAAGACGATGGCGCTCAACGCCATCCGCAGCCGCATCTCCACGGCCAAGAACGAGCTCCTCTCGCCCGACGAGATGCTCGCGGACGCCAAGACCCCGCCCGACCGCACCGCCGCGAAGGCGTACGCCGAGCTCCAGGTGCGCCTCAGGCGCGCAAACGCGATGGACTTCGACGACCTCCTCATGAACGCCCACGTCCTGCTGCGCGACAACCCCGACGTGCTCGACGGGTACCAGGAGCGGTTCCGCTACATCTCCGTCGACGAGTACCAGGACACGAACCGCGCCCAGTACGAGATCTGCCGCCTGCTTGCCGCGAAGCACCAGAACATCATGGTGGTGGGCGACGACGACCAGTCGATCTACTCGTGGCGCGGCGCGGACATCCGCAACATCCTCGACTTCGAGAAGGACTACCCCCGGGCCAGGACGGTCAAGCTCGAGCAGAACTACCGCTCGACAGGTCACATCCTCGAGGCCGCGAACGCCGTGGTCGCGAACAACACCGAGCGCAAGTCCAAGCGCCTCTTCACCGCCGAGGGGGACGGGGAGAAGATCAAGCTGTGCCAGAAGCCCGACGAGACGGCCGAGGCGAACTACATCGCGGGCGAGATCCGGGGCCTGCGCGACCGCGGGACCCGCTACCGCGACATCGCCGTCTTCTACCGCACGAACGCCCAGTCGCGCGCCCTCGAAGACGGTCTGGTGAAGGCCGGCATCCCCTACACGATCGTCGGCGGCACGCGGTTCTTCGACCGCGCCGAGATCCGCGACGTCATGGCGTACCTCAAGCTCGTCCTCAACCCCAACGACGACGTCTCGGCGATGCGCGTGGTGAACAAGCCGGCGCGCTCGATCGGCGCGACGACCCAGGAGCGCATCTCGGCGATCGCGCGCGACCGGGGCATCTCGTTCTTCGAGGCCGCCGGCGCGTACGTGGTCGAGGAGCCGGGCGTCCCCACGCGCACGCGCAACGGCATCATCCGCTTCCTCCAGATCATCGGGGACGCGCGCTCCTACGAGGGCGAGCTCGCCAGCGTGGTCGAGATGATCGTCGAGAGGACCGGCCTCATCGAGGCCCTGCGCAACGAGGACACCGACGAGGCGCGCGACCGCATCGAGAACATCCGAGAGTTCATGGGCGT
>CAYMHQ010000316.1:1561-2682 GCA_964390275.1 uncultured Coriobacteriaceae bacterium | reverse complement strand
GCGCTCGGGTTCGGGGACTGCGGGTGCCGACCGCTCGGGTGCCGCCGCAGGCGCCTCCGAGGCTGCATCCGGAAGCGCTTCGGGGCTCGGCGGCTTCAGGGCGTTCGCCCAGGTGCTGCGCGACTTTCTCTCGATCGTCTGGCTCCCGTTCACCGGGTTCCTCGTGCTGACCTTCGTCGTCAACGTGACCGAGTTCGAGGTGCGGGCGGGCGACGTTAACACGATCATCACGAGCTCCCTGATCGCGTCCGCCCTGGCGCTCGCGGTCTGCCTGCCGCGCTTCCGAACGCCGCTCGTCCTGATCGTCAACGGCCTCGTGGTGCCCGGATGCGTCGCCGTGTTCATCCTGCTCGCGAGCTTCCCGGTCGACACGCCCCTGTCGCGCGTCTTCGCCGCTGCCTCGTTCGCGCCGCTCATGTTTCTCTCGATGTTCGCGGTGTCGCTGGTTGTCGCCGTGTCGAAGGCGGGCGAGTTCCCCGTCGAGTTCGTCTTTGGGGTTTCGCTTTTCGTCGGGCTTTGCGTCGCCCTTGGCGCGGCGGGCGTTTCGAGCCTCAATGCCGACGGGCTCTGGCTGAGGCAAGTCACCGGAGTCGTGATCGCGGTGTACTGGGCCGTTGTGGTCGGGGCGACCGCGGTCTCGTTCTGGCACAAGACGTTCGCGGCCGGCGACGTGGACGAGGTGAAGGCGCCGTGTGGTTCGCTCTCGGGCGGTTCGATGCCGCGCGGCCTTGGCGTGGGCGGCTCGCGAGTGAGCGGTGCCGGCGCCACCGGCGGAGGCGCGAACGAGATCGGGGTCCTCGTCAAGCGGCGGTGCGACGCGATGGCGCAGGAGTTCGGCCTCACCGAGCGCGAGACGGAGATCCTGGAGCGCCTCGCATACGGGCAGAACTCGACGTACATCGCGAACTGCCTGTTCATCTCGGCGAACACGGTCCGCGTCCACACGTATAACCTCTACCGCAAGCTCGGTGTCTCCAGCCGCGGCGAGCTGCTCGACCTCGTGCATACGGAGTAGGGGAGCCGAGGGGAGCAGGGCGGGCGGAGTCCCTACGCGCGGTCTGCTCGCAGGGCAATCTCCTTCAGCTCGTCTCGATTGACGAGGGGGAGGTCGGCGAGGAGGG
>CAYMHQ010000316.1:0-1461 GCA_964390275.1 uncultured Coriobacteriaceae bacterium | reverse complement strand
CGCCCATGACCCGGCCCGCGAGCTCCTCGAACGAGGGCGGGCCGAACGCCGGACGGCAGAAGTTGGCAAGCAGGGCGGCATCCGCGACCTCGTCGTCCCCGTAGTTCGGGAACAGCGCGCGGCCGTTGTCGAAGACCGGCGCGGCGCCGAGGACCCGGTTGCTCGCCGCCTCGACCAGGTAGCCGAAGTTGGTGAAGTGGCGGTCGGTGTTGCAGACGAGCGCGTCGAACACCACCATGTCGCAGAGGTCCTCGAACGCCTCGTCCCCCAGAGCGAGGCCCTGCCGGACGCACGACGCCATGGAGGCCTTGCCGGTCAGGGTCGCGAACGGCACGTAGGAGACGTCCGCTGTGCAGAAGCAGGCGCACACGGAGCACATCCCCGCGAGCGAGTCACCATGCAGATTACGCTCGCTACCTGGCCAAACGTCAGGCCAGTAGGACGCGTGGCGAATCCCCATCGCGTCGGCGACTTGGGAGGCGAGGCATTCGCTCAGCCACTCGCCCGGCCTGCACCCGTCGCTCGAACCCTTGTAGAGCAGCCGCCGCCCGTCCCCGCCCGAGATGCGCCACGCCTTGCGCAGCGTCCCGTTCGTGGTGAGTTCGGGCGTGAGGCCTCTCTGCGGGATCGCCGACGTGTCGACGACGCCCGTGTACGCGACCGCCGCCAGGGCTTCGGAGAACCCGTTCTCGAAGAGGTTGAAGTCGCGGAACCTCCCGTCGAACCCCGCGGGGACGACCCAGTACGAGTCGTTGAGGCTGAGCCCCAGGCCCACGTTCACGATGCGCTCGACGTCCCCGGGCCTGATGCCCATGGCGACGCAGAGCTTGTCGGCGTAGCGCCTGTTGAAAGGCAGCGCGCGGCGGGAGAGCCATGCGCGGACACCCTCGGGAGTCGGTTCGAGGCCGTGGGGGAGGAGCGTGGGGTCGCCGAGGACGACGACGCCGCGGATGCCGAGAGTGCCGTTCCCGTTGGCGCCCTCATCGGCGGTCTCGAACTCCAGCAGAGGGGTGTCGAAGAGGCGTATCTGCAGCGTCTGGCCCATGCGACCTCCCATTTCGTCATCCGATCGAGCCGATTGCGGCGTCTTGTATTGTACATGCGTACATGCGGGGTTGAGCGGGACCGGGCAAGCCTGAACGGGTGGGCAAAACCCCAACTTTCCTTGCAGATGGCCAGGACTTCAAGTTTCCTTGCACTTTGATTCGCCCGTGGCCAAGAAGTCAACCTTCCTTGCAAAAAACCTACCCACCGTACCGGTAGGGGAATTAGGTCACGCCATCTAGCTGCAGTTTTATCGAGACCTTCGATTTGGCCCTTCGTAAAGTGCAAGGAAAATTGCCTGTTTGCCCAGCGCCGGCGGAAAGTGCAAGGAAACTTGCAGTTCTGGCCACCCTCTACCCTCTACCCTCCACCCTCCGCCCTCCGCCCGCTAGCCCTTCTCGCTCCCGGCCCGCCGCA
>CAYMHQ010000315.1:0-2722 GCA_964390275.1 uncultured Coriobacteriaceae bacterium | reverse complement strand
TTTCCCTGCAGAAAATCAACCCACCGTACGGGTAGGGTAATCAGCACGCGCCATTTACCTGCACTTTTATCGAAGCCCTCAATTTGGCCCTTCGTAAAGTGCAAGGAAACTTGAAGTTCTGGCCACCGCCGGCAGAAAGTGCAAGGAAAGTTGGGGTTTTGGCCATCCGGCCCATCCGACCCGCCCCGCACCCCCGCCCTCCCCGCGCGCTACCTCTCCGCGAGCCGGTTGCCCGGGAGGTCCTTCGCGGCGGCGCGGAACCAGTTCCACAGCTGGAGCTCGGCCTCGCCCAAAGCGTGGGTCGCCAGACGCTCGATGGAGAAACCCCAGGTCAGACCGTCGACCGGATAGGCGACGACGTTGGGGGCGCAGTTGAAGACGGGCAGGTCGACGAGGGTCCCGTTCGCGAAGCCGAGCGCCTCCCCCGCCATGGCGTACCCGTAGAGGGGGAAGATCTCGCCCGCCTCGATGACGCGCCCCAGCTCGACCCCGTGCTCGGCCGTCACGCGTTTGAGCTGCTCGAAGCACTTGAACCCCGTCCCCGGGATGGCGATGTCGCACCCGGCGAGGTCCTCAACCCGCATGACGTCGCGCCCCTCGGAGGAGAGGCGGAGGGCGACGGGGTCGTCGTCGCGCATCCAGAAGTAGAACGGCGACTCGTAGAGCGCGAAGCCCTCGCACCCCGGGGCGACGGGCGAGACGCAGATGGCGAAGTCGTAGCGCCCCTCGCGCAGCTCCGTCTCGCACAGGGCGTCGTTCGACTCCCAGTACGGCACCTCGATGTTGGGATGACCCTCCTTGAACTCCGCGAGCACCGCCGGCCCAAAGGCGTTGAGCACCCCCAGCGAGCAGCCGAGATTCACCGTGTAGTGCTCCTCGGCGCGGAGCCGCTCGAACGATTCGCGCAGAAGGCGGACGTTGCTCTCGCACACGGCGACGAACTCGTAGAGCTCGTGGGCGTAGGGCGTGGGCACGGGCGTGCCGGTGTCGGGGTCGGTGGAGAAGAGCGTCACGCCCAGCTCGCGCTCGAGCGAGCGAAGGGATTTCGTGAGCCCCTGGTGCGAGACGGGGATCTTGCGGGCGGCGGCGGAGTAGCTGCCCTCCTCGTAGGTCAGCTTGAAGTACGTGAGCTGGTTGCTGTTCATCCGCTTAGGAATCCTTCCCCCAACATGGTCCCCGTGCGTCCCGTGCGTACGCCGCGCGAGCCTCTCGCGCGTCCCCTCGCGCTCGGTCGATTGTAGTCCCCCTCGTCGTCGCTCGACAAACGGCAAACGGCAATTCGGAGGGTTAAAAGAGGCCAGATGACAGGCGGCGGGACTGAACCTTACGCTCAGGGGCCTGAACCGCAAGCTGCATCCCAAACCCTTGCGACGGGCGCCCCGGGGGAACTAAAGTCCGTTCGAACGCCGCGTCGGACGTCCGCGAATCGCGGGCGAGTCCGCGACATCGTCGCAGGCAGACGCGGCGAAGGGATGCTTTCCGTTCTTCAGTTGGCAAGATCTTCAGTTGAAAGGGGTATGCATGTCCGAGACCACTGTTTCCCGCCGTACCTTCGTAGCCGGTGCCGCCGCCGCGACCGCCGCACTCGGGATCGCCGGCACCGCCGTCGCCGACGAGGCCGCCGCTGCCGTCGCCGTGGGCGAGGCGACCATGAGCTCCGCCGAGATCAAGGAGGCCGCGAGCCCCGCCGACGCCGTCAAGTGGAGCTGGCTCGAGTACCCGGGCGACATCGAGCCCACGTCCGAGGAGGACTGCGACGTCCTCGTCATCGGCTGCGGCTTCGCCGGTTCCGTCGCCGCCGTCTCCGCCGCCGAGAAGGGCGCGAAGGTCGTCGTCGTCGAGAAGGCCTCCCAGCCCTCCGGCCGCGGCGCGCACATCACCGCGTTCGGCTCCAAGGTCATCCAGGACATCCTCGCCCAGGGCTACATCACCGAGGACCAGATGGACTACCCGCAGATCGTCCGCAACTGGATCCGCTGGAGCCAGGGCCGTCTGAACGAGCCCATGCTGTGGATGTTCGCGCACAAGTCGGGCGCCTGCATGGACTGGCTGTGCGAGGAGATGGAGAAGCAGGGCCTGCACTCGACCCTGTGGTGCGACTTCTACAAGGGCCCCGACTACACCGAGTGGCCCGTCACCCACTTCTTCTATGACGACACGACCGACTTCGTCTATCTGAACGGCGTCTCGCACGGCCTGGGCATGGACGTCCTGCTCCCCGCCCTCAAGACCTACGGCGAGTCCCTCGGCGTCACCTACAAGTTCGACACCCCCTGCGAGCGCCTCATCCGCGAGGAGAACGGCCCCGTCACCGGCGCCATCGTGAACCCCGACTTCGGCGAGGAGCACCTCAAGATCAACGCCGCCAAGGGCGTCATCATCGCCTCGGGCGACTACTCCGGCGACACCGAGATGATGCAGCGCTACAACCCGTGGGCGCTCAAGGCCATGGACGAGCGCATGTACATCCCGCAGTGGGTCAACACCGGCGACCTGCACAAGCAGGCCCTGTGGATCGGCGCGGCCATGCAGACCAACGAGAGCCACGCGGCCGTCATGCACCTCGAGTCCGGCGCGCAGAGCTACAACTTCCTGCACGTGAACGGCGAGGGCAAGCGCTTCATGAACGAGGACGTCAACACGCAGTCCAAGTCGTCCAACAAGGCGTTCTGGGGCGACCACCGCGCCTACACCATCTACGACGCCAACGGCCTCACCGAGA
>CAYMHQ010000314.1:0-2736 GCA_964390275.1 uncultured Coriobacteriaceae bacterium | reverse complement strand
GCTGCTTAAGTCCCAAAAGGAGGTCACTACCACTCAGGCTGCCGAGGCGGCGGGGGTCGCGCGCCGCACCGCCATAAACTACCTCGCGGCTCTCGTCGAGAACGGGTACGCGCGACCGGAGGGCGAGAATAAGGGTCGGGTCTACATGCGAGTGGATGGGTAGCGTGGTGGTGCGCGGTGTCGCGTGATGCCGCGGTGTCGCTGCCCACCGTATGCTCGCCGTGAGAAACGCGCCTATGGCGTACAAACGCGGAGATATCGGAAAGAATCGGAAGCGTTTCCGATAAAATTTCCGATATAAGGGAAATTTTCCGATATATCGGCACGGCAGGAGGTCCTGCGGGGAGATCATCGGGTCCGCACGGGTTCCGCGCGAGTGCCGCACAGGAGACGGAGAGGGGAATCAACCATGAAAGTATTGCTGGTGAACGGGAGCCCGCGCGAGGACGGGAACACGTCAGTCGCGCTGGCGGAGGTCGCGGCGGCGCTCGAGGCGGACGGCGTCGAGACCGAGACGCTCTGGCTCGGCGTGAAGCCCATCAACGACTGCGTCGCGTGCGGCAAGTGCTACAAGCTGGGCGGACGCTGCGTCATCGACAACGACGTGGTGAACGAGCTTATCGCCAAGGCGGAGGGCGCGGACGGGTTCGTCTTTGGGACGCCGGTCTACTACGCGCACCCCTCGGGTCGCATCCTCTCGGCGATGGACCGCGCGTTCTACGCGGGCGGCAGGGCGTTCGCGCACAAGCCGGCGGCCACCGTCGCCGTCGCGCGCCGCAGCGGCACCACCGCCTCGTTCGACGTCATCAACAAGTACTTCACCATCAACCAGATGCCCGTGGTGTCGTCGACGTACTGGAACAACGCGCACGGCAGCCAGCCCGGCGAGGCCTCGCAGGACGAGGAGGGCCTGCGCACGATGCGCAACCTCGCGCACAACATGACGTGGCTCCTTCGCTGCATCGAGGCCGGCCGTGCGGCGGGAATCGACGCCCCCAAGGCCGAGCGCGGCCCCGCGACGAACTTCATCAGGTAGGCGTCGGAGGCGACCGGGGCAGGGGCGGGTCGCGCGGGATGCGCGGGCCGGCGCAACCTGCGTCTGCCGGCGCGAGAGAGTCTCCCTGAAAGTCCCAATAGCCAGATTTAGCTGAGCGCCCACACAACTCGAGGTTGTGTGGGCGCTCAGCTTGAAACGGTCGAAAGTGAATGCCCCGGCTGTCTCCCGGATTGATGCGCGTGCCGCCTTGTCGGGGATCAGCCTGGCTCCGGCCCGCTAGCCTACTTGCCCTGCGCGACCATCGCCTCGGCGGCGAGCCAGGCGGTCGCGGCGGCGTAGCAGCAGTCGCCGTTGGCGCCGGTGCCGGGACGGCCGAGGGCGCATCCGCTCGCGTAGAGGCCGGGGATGGGGTCGCCGTTCGCGTCGAGGACCTCGCCGGCGCCGCCAACCGCGAGGCCGGTGTGGGTGGCGAAGGTCAGCGAGCCGAGCGCCATGCCGTAGAAGGGCGGCTGCGCGATGGGATAGAGGAACTCGTCGGGCATCTTGCCCTCGGGGTCGGTGCCCTGCTCGCAGAGGGCGTTCCACTCCTCGACCGCCGCGACGACCTTCTCGGGAACCAGCCCGAGCTTCTCGGCCAGCTCCTCGATGGTGTCCGCGCTTGTGATGGTGCCATCGGCGATTGCCTCGCGCACCCCCTCGTACCAGTGGGGATTCGCGAGAGCCTCGGGCACGCGGCCTTCGTCGGGCATGGTGTCGGCGTCGATGAGCCGGCGGCACATGCCCTGCTGGAACGTGGGTCCGTACTCCTCGAACCGGTCGTCAAAGAAGACGAAGCCCTCGTGACCGGGCAGTGTGTCAAGCTGCTGGGCCGCCGCCACGTACGCCGAGGAGCCGCCGCCGGGGATGTAGGGGTAGCGCTCGCCGTGGCGCGTGATGCCGAGCCAGGGCTGGCGGGCGATCTGGATGGCCGAGTTGTAGAGGTAGGCGTTCCAGTCGGGGTAGTCGATGCCGCCGTCGAACTCCATGAACATGTCGAAGCCGTCGATGGTGCCGCCCGCGCCGAGGCCCATGCGGATGCCCTCGCCCGAGTCCTGCACGCCGGTGCAGCTGAGCTTGCAGCACTCGTAGGCGGTGGGGACGTAGGCGCGCAGCATCTCGCGGTTGGAGCCCATGCCGCCGGTCGCGAGCAGCACGCCCTTCGTCGCGCGGACGAACAGCTCGTTGTCGTCGGCGTCCGTCAGCTTCACGCCGAGCACCGCGCCGTCCTCCATGACCAGGGCGTCGAGCGTGGTCGAGAGCCGGAGCGTGCCGCCCGCCGCCTCGAAGCGCTCCGCCATGAACTCGTACGCGGACATGACGGCGCGCGCGGTCATGCCGCCCTCCTCCGAGCCCGACGGCGCGATGCCCACGGGGCCCGGATCGCCCGTCACCGTGGTGGGCTGCCAGGCGAAACCGTTTTCAGCCGTCCAGTTCACAAGGTCGAGCGCGGCCTGCGCCGTGCCGCGGACGTGCGCCTCGTACCGCGCGCCGAAGGGGTTCGCCTCCAGCGCGGAGGCCACGAGCGTCTCGGTGAGGTCGGGCATGCCGAGGTCGAGCTGGGGCTGCGAGCCGCTCACCACCCACACGCTCGCCTCCTTGCTCGCGCCGCCGATGTCGGGCATCTTGTCGACGAGCAGCACGTTCGCGCCGAGCTGGGTGTCTCGCAGCCCGCGCTCGGCCGGCACCTCTCCGCGCTCGAG
>CAYMHQ010000313.1:0-2747 GCA_964390275.1 uncultured Coriobacteriaceae bacterium | reverse complement strand
CTCGAGCTGCCGATGCAGTGCGTCTACCTGCACGGATGCGGGTGCGTTCAGGATGTCGCGAATCTGCGCGAGGGGCATGTCGGCCTGACGGTAGAGGAGGATCTGCTGAAGCCGCTGCACGTCTGCGGGGCCATAGACCCGGTAGCCGTTCTCTCTGCGCCGCGGCGCGAGGAGCCCCTGCTCCTCGTAGTAGTGCAGCGTCCGGACGCTCGCGTTCGAGATATGCGCCAGCTCGTGAACGGTGTATTCTATCACCGTCGCAGATTCGAGCGGTTGCGGCAACGTGGGCGAGGCGAAGGGCCCGTTCGTCCTCGTTGATCCGTTCACTTCCATCCGCTCGTCCATCCCGTCCGTCTCGTTCCGTCTTTATCCGCCGGCTCTTCCTGCGCGGCAGGTTGTTCACGCCGCTGCGCCGCTGCATCGGTGCACTTCGGAACGATATGCTCTCACGCGGCGTAAGGGTCAAGGGGTACGGGCAGATTTGTGATGGCGGTTGCATGGCGTTGGGGATGAAACAGACGGGTGACGCAGGCAGATGGAAAGATGCCAGCGCTCGTTTTAGCTAACCGCTCACACATCCGGGACTTCTGGGACTTGTGTGAGCGGTTAGCTAAATACGGCCCCTGACAGGGTATACGCGGCTGCTCTCCTGTTCCTCTACTCCCCCTCGACCACCACGTGCGTGCTCGTCTCGAGCAGGTAGTCGCTGAACTCGTTGCCGAGTCCGGGCAGGTCGGGGACGGCGAAGCGGCCGCGCACGGGCTGGAGGTCGCGCACGCAGAGACGACGGTTGTAGCCGTGCAGGTTGAACACGTGGTGCTCGTGGATGGCGAAGTTGGGGACGGCGGCCTCAAGCTGCAGCGACGCGGCGGTGAGGAGCGGGCTCGAGCACGCGTGGACCTGCACACCCACGTCGTGGACGCACGCCATGTCGCAGATCTTCTTCGCCTCGGTCATGCCTCCGCAGTTGCCGATGTCGGGCTGGACGAGCGCGACCGACCCGTCCCGCAGGTACGGGGCGAACTGCCAGCGCGAATAGACGCGCTCGCCCACGGCGATGGGGATGGCGACGCGCTCGGACACCCGTCGCGTGAGGTCGGGGTCGGGGGTGCAGGGTTCCTCGAGGTAGGCGATGCCGAACGGCTCGACCTCCCGCGCCAGCCGAATCGCGCTCTGCGCGTCGACCACGGCGTGCGCCTCCATGAGGATGTCGACGTGCGGTCCCACGGCCTCGCGGACCGCGGCGACCCGGTCGCGCACCAGCTCGACGAGGCGCGGCTCGAGCGCGCGGGCGGTCTCCTCGGCCGAGAACCGGTGCCCGTCGACGTCGTAGGTGAGAAAGTCGACCTTGACCGCGTCGTACCCCTCGTCCACCGCGGCGCGGGCGTTGCGGGCGTAGTCGTCGAGTGTGACGGCGGGCTCGAGGTGCTCGCCCCACCCAAACTGCAGCTGGCTTGCGTAGCAGCGCAAACTGTCGCGCATCTTGCCGCCGAGCAGTTTCCACACGGGGAGTCCCAGGCACTTTCCCTTGATGTCCCACAGCGCAACGTCGAGTGCGGAGATGGCGGCGAACGCGTAGGGGCCGCCGCCCTGCGCCCAGTACGATGAACGGTACATGCGCTCCCAGGCGACCTCGTGCTCGAGCGGGTCCATGCCGATGATGAGCCGCGCGAAGTCCCGCAGCGCCCCGAACACCGCGTGCTCGCCCACGCCGAACGTGACGCCGGCCTCGCCGTCGCCGTAGACGCCCTCGTCGGTGAAGACCCGGCAGGTGATGGGCGTCCACCCGGGGTTCTCGGCGGGGTGGTCCTCAAGGAGCATGACGTCGATCTTGGTGATTTTCACCTGCGGCCTCCTGTGGGCTGGCTGGTTGGGCGGGCTTGGTTGGGTTTGACGGTTCCGGGTGGCGCGACGGGGTCGGGCGACCGCCCCTACCACCTCGCCGCGAGCCTCACGTTCGCGACGAGGGACCTGAGCTGGGCGAACGAGGACTCGCCGCCCGTCAGCTCGTCAATCTTCGCGTTGGCCGCGGGGTGGAAGTACGCGCCGCGCGCCTCGGCCTCCTTGCCGGCACGGACGGCGGCCTCGAGAATCGCGGGGTCGCGCCAGCGCTCGGCCTCGGGGATCTCGTTCAGGATGAGCAGCCTGGCGCTCTCCACCTCGCGTCGGATGTCGGCCGGGTCCGCGGGCAGCGTGCCGTCGAGCTCCACCGGGTCGCCTACCAGCACGTATCCCGTTGTCACGTCGCGCGCCGCCCCGAGCACGCGCACGCCCTCGCCGCGCAGCCACGCGACGGTCGCCGCGCGGTCGAGCATGTCCTTGGGGCCGGTGCTGAGCAGGCTCACCGGGATGTCGCGCAGCGCGGGCAGGTCGGGGCAGAGCTCCTCGCCCGCGATGTCGCCGATGCCGCCCATCCCGCAGGTCACGGCGAGCCGCACCCCGAGCCGCGCGCACACCGCCATGGTGCCCGACGCGGTGAGGGCGCCGCTCACGCCGTTCGCCTCCGCCTCGGCAAGCTGATAGCAGTCGATGCGCACCAGCTCGGGCGCGCGGTCGCGAAAGGGCAGGTAGTCGTCGATGCCGCCGATTACGACGCTCCCGCGGTCGACCCATGCGATGCGGTCCTCCCCGGCGGGCCACGCCTCGGCGATCGCGTCGTTGCCGACCGACCTCAGCCCGTGCGTGAGCAGCGCGCTTTCAACGATGTACTCCATGCCGCGTCCTTTCCGAGCGCCGCGCCCGCCCGT
>CAYMHQ010000312.1:0-2777 GCA_964390275.1 uncultured Coriobacteriaceae bacterium | reverse complement strand
CCCGCCCCGTAGCGGAACAGGGTGTCCGTCACAAAGCTGCAGCCCAGACGGTAGCCGGTGTACTGCAGCGACGTGTTGAGCTGGTCAAGCTGGAGCACCACCTTGGGCTGGACCCCGTAGTGGCGAAAGACCCCCACGGCGCGCTGGTACATGTCGTTCTCGCTCTTGAGCAGGATGAACGGCCGGCTGAGCGCGAGGCGGGCGCACTCCGGCGGCAGGCAGCGGGCCTCCCAGTCCCCGTCGCGCGACGGGAGGGAGGGCAGCGCGGCGGGGTCGATGCGGTACGGCGCGAGGCCCTCGTTCACCGGGTCATCGACGGGAACCGCCAGCAGGATGCGCTCCTCAAGCAGGCCGTGATACGCAAGCGCCGGGTCCTCCTCGCTCGAGCTGTCGAGCACGAAGTCGAGCGCGCCCGAGACGAGCATCTGACGCAGCGCGAACGAGCTCTCCTCCACCGTCTCGAACTCGATGTCGGGGTAGTCGGGCAGGATGCGCCGCAGGACGAGCGGCAGGATGTTCGAGAGGATGTAGTTGGAGCCGCCCACGCAGAGGTGCCCCTTGTTGAGGTTCTGGATGTCCCAGAGCCGCTCGTTCAGAAGAGCCTCGTTACGTGCGGTTTCGTCGATGAAGTCCATGTAGGCCCGGCCCGCCTCGGTGAGCTCGAGCGGGTTCGCGCTGCGGTCGAACAGCGCCGCGCCGAGCTCCGTCTCGACCTTCTTGACCATGGCGCTGAGCGACGGCTGGGAGATGTAGAGCTTCTCCGCCGCCTTGGTGAAGCTCCGCTGCTCGTACACCGTCTTGATATAGCGCATCCGCGTGTCCACGCGCCGCCTCCGAGTCTCGCCGCTGCTGCCGAGCCCGCCGAGATGCCCGCCGGGCAATCGGGCAATCGGGCGCCCCGCCGAACCGCGGGACCGGCCATAGTATAGACGAATACCTATAGCATCCATACATGCATTAGTATTTGGTTATGGGACGGCAGTGAAATACAATCCCTCCCGACAGACACGAGAAGGGAGCGACGACATGGGCGTGGGAGCTGGCGCGGGGGCGGGGAACGGCATGGGGATGGGAAACGGCATGGGCATGGGAGCCGCGGGACGGCGGCCCATCGTGGTGTTCGACTCGGGACTCGGGGGCATCAGCGTGCTGAAGAGGCTGGTCGGGGCGATGCCGAACGAGACGTTCGTCTACTACGGCGACTCGGCCAACGCGCCCTACGGCCCGCGCCCCGCCGACGAGGTCCGCCGGCTCACCCTCGACTGCCTGTCGCGGTTCGACGCCTGCGACCCCAAGGCGATCGTCATCGCCTGCAACACGGCGACCGCCGCCGCCCGAACGGAGGTCGCGCGGCGCCACCCGGGCATCCCCGTCGTCGGCATCGAGCCGGCGGTGCGTCGGGCCGCGCGCGAAAACCCGCGGGGGCACGTCCTCTCGCTGGCCACGGCGGGCACGCTCGCCTCCGACCTCTACCGCAGACAGCTGCGGGAGGTCGGCCAGCTCGGGCACGTGGTCTCGGTGGCCGCGCCGGGCATCGTGACGTACGTCGAAGGCGGCATGACCGACCGCGCCGAGGTCGTCCTCTACCTCCGCAAGCTGCTGAACCCGTGGGCCGCGACCCGCTTCGACGGCGTGGTGCTCGGCTGCACGCACTTCCCCTTCGCCGCGTCCGAGATCCAGGAGGCGCTCGGCTACCCGGTCCGATTCTACGAACCGAGCGCCGACGTCGCCCTGAGGACGCGCCGCAGCCTGCTCGCGAACGGGACCGCCGCCCCGTGCGACGCCCCCGGCAGCGTCACCATCATGAACAGCGCTGACCAGTCCGTCGTCGCCCGCTCCAGCGGTGACAGGGCCGGCGCCGACAGGGCTGCCATGCTGGGCTTTTCGTGGAAGCTGTTCGCCGAGGCGCCCGTGGTCGCGTCGGCCGCCCGCTGACCGCGTACCCTGCTCTCGAACCGCCCCATCGGCACCGCAACGCGAGGAGAGCAGCCATGTCCGAACCGACCGTCGAGCCCACGGCCAGACCCACAGCTTCCGAGGCCGAGCCCGAAAGCGCCCGCCGCGTCTCGAGCGACGAGTACGACGCCATCGCCGAGGGGGTCTTCGCGCCCGTGTTCCCCACGATCGCCCGCTTCATGGTCGAGCGGACCGGCGTGCTCACCGGGCGGCTGCTCGACGTGGGATGCGGCGGCGGCCACATGGGTCTCGCGGTCATGGAGCTGGGGGATTACGCCGAGGCGGTCTTCTGCGACATCAGCCCGCGCGCCCTCGAGCTCGCCGCGGCGCGCATCGAGTCCCGCGGCCTCTCCGGCCGGGCGCGCACCGTGCAGGGCGACGTCCACCGCCTGCCGTTCGACGACGAGAGCTTCGACCTCGTCGTGAGCCGAGGGTCCATGCCGTTCTGGGACGACCAGCTCCTGGCGTTCCGCGAGCTCTACCGCGTGCTCGCGCCGGGCGGGCGCGCCTACGTGGGCGGCGGGCTCGGCAGCGCGGAGAACCGGGCGCGCGTCCAGGCGGCGGCGAAGGCTTCGAGCGAGGCAGGCGGCAACGGGACGGGCGGAGCGAACGCGGCAGGCGGAGGCTTCAGGCCGTTCGACCCCCGGAACTCGAAGGCGCTTCCCTCGTCAGCCTACGAGGAGCTGTTCCGGCAGCTCGGTGCCTGCTACCGGGTGGTCGACGACCCCGACGAGGGCCGCTGGATGCTCTTTGGGAAGGGCGGCCAGCTGTAGAGGACGCCTCGCGCTCCGCTCCACCGTCCCGCTCACCTCGCCCTAGTC
>CAYMHQ010000311.1:0-2779 GCA_964390275.1 uncultured Coriobacteriaceae bacterium | reverse complement strand
ATCTCGCGGGTATATTGTTCCGCGGAACTCAACTGGAGGCGCCGCTCGCGGAAGGGGCGGGCGCACTGGCCCGCGCGCCCATCGCCCCCGCCGACGGCATGGAAGGAACCAGCGCATGATGAACATGGACGAGAGCAAAAAGCGGAAGGCGATGATCACCTACGTCCTCATAGGCATCGTGGTGATCGTCCTGCTCAACACCCTTCTCGCACCCCAGCTCACCAAACCCAAGGTGGAGGAGGTGTCCTACACCCAGCTCCTCTCGATGGCCGACGAGGGCCAGATCGACCAGGTGAGCTACAACCTCAGCACCGGCCTCATCACCTTCACCGCGGAGGGCGAGAACGGCGAGACGGTCTACTACTCAACCAACTACTGGCCCAACGACACGACGCTGCTCCCCCGCCTCGAGGCCTCGGGCGCCACGGCGTCGACGCAGATCGAGCAGTCGAGCAACGCGGCCCTGCTCGTGTACCTGCTGACGTTCTTCCTCCCCATCTTCATCTTCATCTTCTTCGGGTGGTGGATCAACCGCAGGCTCCGCAAGCAGATGGGCGACGACAACCCCACGATGAGCTTCGGCGGGTTCGGCCAGGGGCTCGGGGCGTCGGGCGCCAAGATCGTCGCGCAGAAGGAGACCGGCGTCACGTTCGACGACGTCGCCGGCCAGGACGAGGCCAAGGAGGCGCTCACCGAGATCGTCGACTTCCTCGACCGCCCCGAGCGCTACGAGGAGATCGGCGCGAAGCTGCCCCGCGGCGCCCTGCTCGTTGGCCCTCCCGGCACCGGCAAGACCCTGCTCGCGAAGGCCGTCGCCGGCGAGGCGAAGGTGCCGTTCTTCTCGATCTCGGGCTCGGAGTTCGTCGAGATGTTCGTGGGCCGCGGCGCGGCTAAGGTGCGCGACCTCTTCAAGCAGGCCAAGGAGAAGGCGCCCTGCATCGTGTTCATCGACGAGATCGACACGATCGGCAAGCGTCGCGACACGGCGGGCTTCACCTCGAACGACGAGCGCGAGCAGACGCTCAACCAGCTCCTGACCGAGATGGACGGCTTCGACAACCATAAGGGCATCGTCGTCCTGGGCGCCACGAACCGCCCCGAGTCGCTCGACCCGGCCCTCCTGCGCCCCGGCCGCTTCGACCGCCGTGTGCACGTCGAGCTGCCCGACCTCACCGGCCGCACCTCGATCCTCAAGCTGCACGCGCGCAACGTCAAGATGGCCGGCCCCGTCGACTTCGCCGAGATCGCCCGCGCCACCTCGGGCGCGTCGGGCGCCGACCTCGCCAACATCGTGAACGAGGCCGCGCTGCGCGCCGTGAGGGAGGGCCGCAAGGGCATCCTCCAGGAGGACCTCCAGGAGTCCGTCGAGGTCGTCATCGCGGGCCAGCAGCGCAAGAGCACGGTGCTCTCCGACAAGGAGAAGAAGATCGTCGCCTACCACGAGATCGGTCACGCGCTCGTCGCCGCGAAGCAGTCGAACTCCGCCCCCGTCACCAAGATCACGATCGTCCCGCGCACCTCGGGCGCCCTGGGCTACACCATGCAGGTCGACGAGGACGAGCACTTCCTCACGACCGAGCAGGAGGCGTTCGAGAAGATCGCGACGCTGTGCGGCGGACGCGCGGCAGAGGAGCTCATCTTCGACACGGCGACGACCGGCGCGGCGAACGACATCGAGAAGGCCACCAAGCTCGCCCGCAACATGATCACGCGCTTCGGCATGAGCAAGCAGTTCGGCATGGTGGCGCTCGGCACGGTCAACAACCCCTACCTCAACAGCGACACCTCGCTCACCTGCAGCGAGCAGACCGCGGGCAAGGTCGACGAGGAGGTCGTGAAGATCGTGGCGGACGCGCACGAGAAGGCGCTCCAGATCCTGCGCGAGAACAAGTTTAAGCTCCACGAGCTCGCAGGGTACCTCGTGCGCAAGGAGAGCATCACGGGCGAGGAGTTCATGAAGATGCTGAACGACGGCCCCGCGGAGCTGAACCCCTCGACGGACGACGCCCGTTAGCGCTAGCATGGCGTCGCACGACGACGCGTAGGTCTCGCGGCGGCGCGGGGGACATCGCTCCCCCGCGCCGCCGCATCCGTTGAAAGGAACCCGACTTGCCTCGCGAGACGCGCAACAGCTTGTACGGCGAACCCTACGGACGCGAGAACCCGCGCGAAACCCCGCGCGCGGCGCGGCGGCCCCAGGGGTCGACTGACGCGCGCGACGATGCGCGCGGAGGCGTGCGTCCGGAGGCGCGACCCGGCGACCGAGCCGCGAGCGCGGACGAGCGCAGGGCCGCCCGGGCGGCGCAGGCGCGGGCCGAGGAGAAGCGCAGGGCCGGGAGGGTCCGCGCGGTCGTCGCGGGGTGCATCGTGCTCGCGCTCCTCATCACCTACGCGATTGGGTGCGCCTACTTCTCGGGGAGGTTCTGGCCCCGCACGACGATCGGGTCGGTGGACGTCTCGGGCATGACCTCGGACGAGGCCCGGCTCGCCATGCAGCGCCTCTCAATCGAGCGGACGGTGACCGTCGAGGGCGAGGGGGTCTCGTTCACGCTCACAAGCTCGAACGCGGGCCTCGCGCTCAACGTCGAGACCGCGGTCGCTACGGCCCTCTCCGACGTGGCCTCGTGGCAGTGGCCGGTCCAGGTGCTCCTGCGCCACGACGAGAGCGAGGTGCTCTCGACCTCGTACGACAACGAGAGACTCCGCGCCGCCGTCGATGGGGGAGTCGCGTCATACAACGCGACCGCCGCCGACCCCGTCGACGCCTCCGTGGTGTACG
>CAYMHQ010000310.1:0-2792 GCA_964390275.1 uncultured Coriobacteriaceae bacterium | reverse complement strand
TCTCGGGCGTCACGATCATCGCCATGCCCACGCCCATGTTGTAGGTGTTGAACATATCGCGCTCCGGGATATTGCCCGTCTCCTGCAGGAGCTTGAATATCGGAAGGACCTTGACGCTGGCCTTGTCCACCACCGCGCACAGTCCGTCGGGGATAGATCTCGGAATGTTCTCATAGAAGCCGCCGCCGGTGATATGACTGATGCCGTGGACCTCGGCCGCCTCTATGGCCGCCAGCACCGGCTTTACATATATCTTCGTCGGGATCAGCAGCGCCTCTCCCAGCGTCATGCCCAGGCTCTCTTCATATCTGTTCAGGTCAGCATTTTCCACATCGAAGACCTTCCTGACCAGGGAATATCCGTTGGAATGGATGCCTGTGGAGGGCAGCGCGATGATCACATCGCCTTCCTTCATCCTGGAGGGGTCGAGGATCTTGTCCTTGTCCACGATTCCCACGGAGAAGCCCGCCAGATCGTAGTCGTCAGGCTGCATCGTTCCGGGATGCTCCGCCGTCTCGCCGCCGATCAGGGCGCATCCCGCCTGGACGCAGCCCTCAGCCACGCCGCTCACCAGAGACGCCACCTTCTCGGGCTCATTTTTCCCGATGGCTATGTAGTCCAGGAAGAATATCGGCTTCGCGCCACAGCAGATGATGTCATTGACGCACATCGCCACGCAGTCGATGCCCACGGTGTCGCTCTTGCCCATGATCTGGGCGATGCGCTGCTTGGTGCCGACGCCGTCAGTGCCGCTCACCAGCACCGGCTCCTTCATCCCAGCCAGGTTCGGCGCGTACAGGCCGCCGAAGCCTCCGATCCCGGAGATGCAGCCCGCGTCAAATGTACGCTCCACGTACTTTTTCATGAGTTTTACGCCCTCGTAGCCGGCCTCGATATTGACTCCGGCCGCCGCGTATGAAGCAGAATGTGATATGCTCATCAGTCTTCCTTTCCTGTCCAGCAGTAGGTACATACTTTATTTTTATCGATACCGATGGCCTCCAGCAGGCCGTCGATCGACTGATATCCCAGTGAATCAAAGCCGAACTGCTTGCAGATGCGCTCCAGCATGCAGTGGCCTCTCTCGGTCTTCACATCCGCGTACTCGCTAAGATGTGCATCGCCCGCTTCGCCCTCCAGGTCGTGGACCACGCGCCTTGCCAGCAGGTCCATGTCCGAGTTGCCCCGGGAGAAGTTCAGATACTTGCAGGAGTACATGATGGGCGGGCACGCCGACCTCATGTGGACCTCCTTCGCGCCCGACTCATAGAGGAAATCTACGGTCTCCCGCAGCTGCGTGCCCCGGACGATGGAGTCGTCCACGAACAACAGCTTCTTGCCCTGGATCAGCTCCGGCACCGGGATCTGCTTCATCTTCGCGATACGGTCGCGGATGCTCTGGTTCTCCGGCATGAAGCTTCTGGGCCACGTGGGCGTGTACTTTACGAAGGGTCTGGCAAATGTCACGCCCGCCCTGGTGGCGTATCCTATGGCGTGGGGCACTCCCGAATCCGGGACTCCCGCGACGTAGTCCACCTTGGGCATCCGCCCCGACATGATCTCGTCCCTTGCCATGATCTCGCCGTTGCGGTTTCTCATGATCTCGACATTGACGCCTTCATAGTTGGAGTTCGGATATCCGTAGTACGTCCACAGGAACGCGCAGATCTTCATCTGCTTGCCCGCGGGTGCCAGCACCTCCATGCCCTCGGGCGTGAGCCTTACGATCTCGCCCGGGCCCAGCTCGTAGTGATCCACATAGCCCAGCTTCTTATAGGCAAATGATTCAAAGGACACGCAGTATCCGTCGTCCTTTCGTCCGATGATGACCGGCATGCGGCCCATCTTGTCCCTGGCCGCGATGAGGGATCCGTCAGATTCCATGATCAGCATCAGCATGGAACCGCTGATGGAGTCCTGGGCGTACTTGATGCCCGTGACCAGGTCGCTCTGTTCATTGATCAGCGCCGCCGTCAGCTCGGTCATGTTGACACCGCCGGAGCTTAAGGTCATGAACTGCAGCCCCCGGTCCAGATGCTTCTGGATCAGCGTCTCGGCGTTATTGATGATGCCCACCGTGGTGATGGCATAGGTTCCCAGATGGGAACGGACCATAAGGGGCTGGGGATCGGCGTCCGATATGCATCCGATGCCGCTAGTGCCGTGAAGTTCCTGCAGATCCGCCTCGAACTTGGTCCTGAAGGGCGTGTTGCTTATGGAATGGATCTGCCGCTGAAAACCATCCTTGGCATCGTACATGACCATACCCGCGTTCTTCGTGCCCAGGTGGCTGTGGTAGTCCACCCCGAAGAACACGTCCAGGGTCACATCGTGCTTACATGTAGCTCCGAAGATTCCTCCCATCAGTACTTCTCTCCTATCTCCTTATCTGCCGCGAGCACGTCCTCGCGTCCCTTATCCCGCGCCGCCTGAAGCTTTACTGCGAGGGTATCGTCTGTCACAGCCATGATCTCAATGGCCAGTAAGGCTGCATTTTTCGCGCCGTCCACTGCCACGGTGGCGACAGGAATGCCCGAGGGCATCATAACCGTGGAAAGAAGCGCGTCCATGCCGTCAAAGCAGCTTCCCTTGCAGGGGATGCCGATGACCGGAAGCGTGGTGTTCGCCGCCAGGGCGCCCGCCAGATGCGCCGCCATGCCCGCCGCCGCTATAAGGACAGAAAATCCGCTCTCCCGTGCAGACGCGGCAAACTCTCTTGCTTCGTCCGGGCAACGGTGGGCGGATAGAACTCGCACCTCATAGGGCACTCCGTATTCCTTCAGCACAGCGAT
>CAYMHQ010000309.1:0-2816 GCA_964390275.1 uncultured Coriobacteriaceae bacterium | reverse complement strand
ACCTTCTACGTACGTGATATCAATCCGGAAACTGACTTACCCGGGTTTTTGGTCAAAATCGCGAAACTCCGATTCCAGGCGTCAAAGTCGCATCCGCCAGAATGCATAAACCAACCGTTCGATGCATTCCGCCCCGCCGAGGCCCGTTCCGCACCCCTCGGCCCCTCCGCACGCCCCCGGCGCTTGGCGCTCGCCCCCCACGCACGCGAACCCCCGGCCGCCCGCGCCACCGCGCAGCCGACCGGGGTCGTCATCCCACTCCACTCGGGCGCGCCCGCCAGCACGCGCCCCCTACAAGGGCGTTCGCCCTGCTAGAACGCGCCCTCTACTCGCACGCGCCCCTTACTCGGACGCCTACTCCGCCACGACCGCCTGGCCGGCGAGGAAGCCGGTCGTGATCGCGCGGCCCACCGAGGTGGACGGGAGGTGGCGCGGGTACTGGCCGGAGAAGATGCCGCCCGAGGCGTTGCCGGTCGCAAACAGGCCGGGGATCACCTTGTCGCTCGCGTCGACCACGTGCGAGTCGGGGTCGATCGTGAGGCCGCTCACCGTGACGAGCAGGGTCGAGCAGGTCTTGACGGCGTAGAACGGCGGGGTGGCGAGGGCGGTCGCGTAGCTCATGTCGCGCAGGAACTCCTCGTCCTTGGGCTCGGCCGCGTCGAAGTAGCCGTTCCACTTCTCCACCGTCGCGGCGAGGCGGGCAGCGTCGACGCCGAGCTTCTCGGCCAGCTCCTCGATGGTGTCGGCCTTCACGCACAGGTCGTTCGCCTCGTAGTCGGCGACGATCTCGGGGCCGCCGTACTCGCAAGCGTCCACAATGGCCTGGTCGATGATGGTCCACACGCCGCCGCGCGTCAGGTTGGTGTTGATCGCGTTCGCGGTGTAGTCGAAGTAGTCGACCGCGTTGAGCCCCTCATTCATGAAACGCTCACCGCGCGCGTTCACCGCGATGCCGTCGAGGTAGAACATGTGGAAGAAGTCGTTGTTGACGGGATAGGAGCCGCCAAAGTCCATGGGGCAGTGCGGGATCGGGTCCATGCCGGCGCCCGCCGCGAGGCCCATCATGTGGCCGTCGCCCGTGCAGCCGGTGCCGAGCGCGCACATGCCGCCGTACGCGTAGTCCTCGGTGCGCATCCAGGCCTTGACCATCCCGGGGTTCATCTCGTAGCCGCCGGTGGAGAGAATGACGCCCTTAGCTGCGGAAACCTTGGCGTACGTGCCGGCCTCCTCGTCCTTGATAATGGCGCCGGTCACGCGGCCCTCGGCGTCCTGGACCAGCTGCACGCCGGCGGTGTTCACGCGCACCTCGACGTTCTCGCGGGTGGCGGCCACGGCGTTGAGCGCGTCCATGACATACGGCCCGAGCAGCCAAGACTCGGCGTTGGGCACGTCAAAGGTGTGCTCGCCCTTCACCGAGTCGTTGTCGGCGTTGGTGCAGCGGACCTTGATGCCCGAGTCGGACTCGTCGAGCATCTCCTGGAGGAAGTCGAGCGCGGTGCCGGAGTTGCGCACGAACGACCAGACGTTCTCGCTGCGCACGCGGAAGTCGCCGGCGCGGATGATGGTGTCGGCGTACACGGCGGGGTCGGTGTCGATGCCCTGCTCGCGCTGCGACGCGGAGTTCCAGCCGCCCGCGCTCTCCCAGAAGTTGCGGCCCGAGGCCATCTTCTCGCAGCACAGGACCTTGGCGCCCGACTCGGCTGCCTTGAGGGTGGCGATCATGCCCGAGACGCCCGCGCCGATGACGAGCACGTCGCACTCCTCGGTCGAGGCGATCTCGGACTCGTCGATGACGCGCGACTCGTAGGCGATGGGGGCCTCGACGTCGTCCATGAGCGCCCAGCCCTTGTCGGGCACGGGGAGCCCGCGCATGTTGTCACCGAGCGCGGCGAAGTAGTCGACGGCCTCGGAGGTGGTCCCGGCGGCAGCCTCGGCGGCGACGGCGGAGGTCACGGAGTCGGTGGAGGCGAGCCCGGCGGTGGCTGCGAGCGCGGCGCCCGCGGTCCCGGCGGCGCCCACGATGAAGTTGCGGCGGGTGAAGTTGCTTTCCATGGAGGTTCCTTTCCCGATGAGTGATGTGCGAGTGCGACGGCGGCAGACGCGCTGCCGCGAAGCGCCAGGTGCGGCGTGCAGTACGCCTGGCGCACGGCGCGGTGCGGCGTCGACGAATGTCGGCGGCCGACGTCGGGAGCCACGGTACCATCGCGGGCGGGGCGCGCGCATCGGGCGAAACACGTGAACGGGGTTTCCGCAGGCAGAAGGGGCAGAGTGACCCCGCTCTAAAGAGCAAGGTTAGACGACATTTGTAACCTTCAACTTATGATACATGCTCGAGCAGGTAAAGGGCCAAATTACTCCGGCGCCGAGCGATTTTGGAAAAATTGGAAAGCTAGGAAAAATTGTAAAACTAGGAAAACGCCGTCCAAGGGCGCAAGAGATTGGCAGAGTCACCGCCCCAAACGCGCCCCCGCGCTCGCGCCGGCCGGCCCTCCACCGCCCGCGGCCTCGCCCTACTCGTCCGTCCCCCGGTAGAGCTCGACCACCTCGTCGGCGAACTCGCGGAACTGACGGGTGACGGGGCGCTTGAGCCAGAAGAGACCAACCTGGGCGTCGGGCTCGAAGTCGTCGATGGGCACAAGCGCCAGGTCATCGGGCAGAGGGATGCGCTGGGAGAATATGGTCACGCCGCGACCCGCCTGGATGAGGGGCAACGCCCCGGCAAGCGACTGCTGCCGGCGCAGTGCCGGCTTGGGGTCGGGAATCTCGTCGAGGGCATGGAGCAGCTCGTCGGAGAACGCCTCGCCGACGAAGATATA
>CAYMHQ010000308.1:0-2822 GCA_964390275.1 uncultured Coriobacteriaceae bacterium | reverse complement strand
CCAAAGCGGCAATCGTGATCGCCCTCGGCACTCGCTCGCCGTTGACGTACCTGCTCACTGCGGCCGGCGTAAGGTTCGTAGCCTCGGCCAGTTCTTTCTGACTCATGCCCCGTTCCCTCAGCAGGGCGGTGAGTCGTGCTCCTATTGGCGCTGCCATTCTGTGCTCCTTCTTGGTTGAAACGGCAATAGTTACCGTCTGCTGGTAATTCTATACGTCACAGATTGTGACAGTCAAGCACACATTGGTAATTTCCAGCTGATTTGTGACCGCCCTGGAAGATGGAGCCGGTAAATGGGGCCGGTCTTGCTTGGGAGGTTCGTGCATGGAGTCGATCTTGGTGGCGCTCATAGGGGGCGCGGTGACGCTGGCGGGCGTGGTGGCGTCGAACTCGCGGTCGCGGGCCGTCCTGGAACAGAAGGTCGACGAGCTGAGCCGCCGGGTGGAGAAGCACAACTGCCTAGTCGAGAGGACGTATCGGCTCGAGCGGGATATGGCGCTTGTAAGACGCGACGTGGAGTCGCTGGAAGAGAGGAGTTCCAAATGAACGATTTCCTGACGAGCAACGAGTGGCAGTGGCGATTGCTTCGCACTGTCGCGCAGGGTGTGCTGGGCGTGATCGTCGCCAACGTCGACCTGCTGGTGGGCGTGGCGGTGCTCGAGCCCACTTGGCGCGCGCTGGTGGTGGCGCTGGTGATGGCGGTGCTCTCGCCTGTGATGGCGGAGATCGGCAAGGCGGGCGGAGAGGGCTCGCCGGTTCTGGAGCAGGGTGAGGGCGATGAGTAAGTTCGAGCTGACCGAGGAGCAGATCGCGGCCATCGAGGCGAGACAGGCCGAGGGGTGCCCGGACGACTGGGCGCCGGAGCCCGAGGAGGTGGAGCAGGATGGCTAACGTGGCCGAGTTCATCCAGTGCGACCGGCGCAACTACACGGCCGGCCGGCAAGGCAACCGCATCTCGAAGATCGTGGTGCACTACACCGGCACCGAGGCATCGGCCCACAACAACCTGCTGTACTTCTCGCGCTCTTCTGCCGGGGCGTCGGCCCACTACTTCATCGACAAGGACGGCACGCTGCGCCAGTCGGTGAGCGAGGGCGACACCGCCTGGCACGCGGGGCATTGGGCTACCAACCTGTGCTCGGTGGGCATCGAGGTGGTATCGGGCGGCGCGGACTTCACCGAGGCGCAGGTCCGCACGCTGTCCGCGCTCGTGGCCGACATCCGCTCGCGCTGCGGCGTCACGACCGACAACGTGATCCGACACTACGACGTGACGGGCAAGCTTTGCCCGGTGCCGTACGTGAACGGCTCGAAGTGGGCGGCGCTGCACGCGAGGATCTGCGGGGGCGCGGCTTCCGGTGGTGCTTCGGGCTCGGGCGGCTCGTCTGCGCCGAGCGGCGACGTGAGCGACCTTGCGCGCCGCGTCATCAACGGGGAGTTCGGCAACGGCGAGGCGCGCAAGGCGGCTCTGGGCTCGCGCTACGCCGAGGTCCAGGCTGAGGTGAACCGCATCCTGGGCGGTGGAGGCTCAGACTCCGGCGGCTCCACGGGCGGCGGTTCCTCGTCCGTCGACATTGACGACCTCGCGCGTCGCGTGATCGCCGGCGAGTTCGGCAACGGCGACGCCCGCAAGGCGGCGCTGGGTTCCAACTACTCCGCCGTGCAGGCTCGCGTGAACGAGATGCTGGGCTGTGGGTCTTCTGGCTCCGGCACCGGCGGCGTCGACATCGACGCGCTCGCCCGCACCGTCATCAACGGCGACTACGGCAACGGCGAGGAGCGCAGGCGTCGCCTGGGCTCCAACTACGCGGCCGTGCAAAGGCGCGTGAACGAGATGCTGTCGTGACGCGCCAGAAGCTCAAGGAAGAGGTGGCGTGGTGGCTGGCTGTGATCGCGGCCGGGCTGCTGTGCCTGGTCCTGCTTCCGCTGTACCCGCTCTGCTGGGTTGTCGATAGGTTCGAGAACGAGTTCAGGGACTAACGGGGGCGGTTCCCCCGGCCCGGCGGCGCAAGCCGCCGGGCTCTGCTCTTTCATTCGGGCGCGGCCTTGCACGAGTTTTCAATGACGCGGCGTGGCGGGTGGGTCCCACACCCAACCCGCCCGCCGCGCCGCGTTGTTGGAAACTCTAGGCGCCGTGGCGTTCCCGGTTGTCCTCGTTCGGTTGGGTCGCTTGAGTTTTCAATGCCGCGGCGGGATGCCGCTGCGGATGAGGTGTCGCCGTGCGCCGCGGTGTTGGAAACTCCTTGGTGCCCTCCCTGTGCCGGGAATTCCTTTCGGCCATATCTTTCCAGGCGACTTTCCTAAGCGCGGACAATTCTTCCATGGAAGAATCGATGGAAGAATAATCCCCGACGAAGCGTCCCAAGGTGTAGCAAAGGGTGCCCCCGGTTACCCAAGAACAACCTTATCTACCTGCGTAAACGCCCGTTTTGAGACGAACCGTCACAACCCGTAATATGGGCTGTTTTATTCCCACTCGATTAGCACATCCGTCTCGGCAGTCTCCATGTTCCACCCCTTGTCATTAGGTCTATATAGTCATCTGCATTCTGGCAAGTGACCTGAGAAAGTGCCACTGAAACTGAACTGGACGGCAATCTACATCGTTCACCATCTTGAAAGCTTACATGTCTGAATGAAGGCTTGAACGGTTGAAGGGTTGTAAGGCCATAGCGACAGGCAACCCTACCTGAAGGGAAGCCCTTCCACCGTAAAACACCTTTCAGCCTCAGGTGAAAGCCTGAGTTTCCAAAAATCAATAGAGAAGTTCTTGGATGCCCAGTCGTCCAATGACTCGGGGATGCCGTCGCTATTGAGGACTAT
>CAYMHQ010000307.1:1695-2858 GCA_964390275.1 uncultured Coriobacteriaceae bacterium | reverse complement strand
CCCATCGACCTGAAGCCGAAGGTGCCCGCCGCCATCCCCACGCCGGCCGCGAGGGCGATGAACGCGAGGCGCTGCGCGACGTCCTGAACGCTCGTCCGGTACGGTTCGCCCCAACCAAAGCGGTGCTGCTGGAAGAGCCAGATGACGAGCGAGCCGCATCCCATGAGGAAGAACGCGAACGCGTTGCCGGCTCCCGCGAGGCCCGCGTAGCACAGGGAGAAGACGACCGTGGGCACGGCGACGATGCGCAGAAAGTCGGCTTCTCCGGAGAAGAAGAGCAGGCAGACAGCCAGAACGAGCGTGAGCAGCCCGGCGCCCTGCTCGACCTGCGCCCCGCCAAAGCCCAGCGCGGCGAACCCGGCGCCGAAGCTCACCAGCAGGCACGTCACGCCGATTGTCTGGGGGAGCGAGGGGGCCGGTCGGGATTCCGGGGCGCGGTTCGGGACGCCGGCGTCGATGCCGGCTGCGTACTCGCCTTCTTCCGCGTTCTCCTTGGGAATCGCCATGCAGAGGAACACGCAGGTGAGCGGCGGGAAGAGGTACGTCACGACGCCCGCGTGGGGGATGACGGTGAACAGCGTGTACAGCACGTAGGTGACGCCAAAGGCCCCGGCGAGCTTCGCGACCTCGCAGAGGGGGCTGTCGGTCTGGCCTGCCCAGAGCCACAGGACAAGCAGGATGGACGACCCGAGGCCCGCGAGCGTCGAGCCCAGGAGCAGCAGGGGAGCCGAGACGATCCGCTCGGCGGCGAGCAGCACGAGCCAGGCGGCCTCGAGCACCACGCCGCCCGTGACGCAGGCGGCGATGCGGCCCCTCATCTTGAGTCGCGCGAACGTGAGGACGATCAAGCCCACGGTCGCGCCGCACATGCAGGTGAGGTAGAAGGCCGAGGGGTCCACGATCGGCGCCGCGTAGGGGGCGTGGGCCAGGAGCATGAGAATCATCAGGAACAGAGGTGACGAAGGCAGCGCCCAGCGCGCCACCGTCTCGACGATGTCGCCCGCCTCGCGGAGTCGGGCGTCGTTTGCATGCAGGTCCATAAAGCGAGCCCCCTTGTCGCCGATCGTTGCGGGGTGCGGTCTGTCCGCTGCCGACAAGGTCAGATTTTACCGCTACAGGGCGCGTCGCGGGAGCCGCGTTTCAGCTACCGAGTCCGACCCCTC
>CAYMHQ010000307.1:0-1595 GCA_964390275.1 uncultured Coriobacteriaceae bacterium | reverse complement strand
GCATCCCTCCGGAAGGAGGATGCCGTGGGCGCGGCGTGAGGATGCCGCGGGCTGTCAAGTCTGAGCGCGGGGCGGATGCGGGGGCGGTCGGCGGGCTGGTACAAACGGTGTCAGCGGCGGTGCGACGCGGCCGGGGCGGGACCCGGCTGCCAAGGGGCGCACCGATCACGAGAAGCTGGGCCCGCTCAAGGGGGCGGGCCCGCGAAAGGGGTAACCATGAGCGAGAAGAGCATTACCCGCAGGAACCTCGTCAAGAGCGCCGCACTGGGCGCCGCCTCCCTCGGGCTTGCCGGCGCGGCCACGGCCGTCGCGGGCGAGGCCGAAAGCGAGTACAAGGACCCGAGCTCCTGGGTCAAGGCCACGCAGAACGTCGAGTGGGACGAAGAGCACGACATCGTCGTCGTGGGCTACGGCATGGCCGGCACCACCGCGTACATCGAGGCAGTCGAGATCGACCCCAACGTCGACATCGTCATCTACGACAAGTCCGACGAGGAGAACGCGGGCGGCCAGGCCGTCGCGTCCGGCCAGTGCGTCATCTTCCCCGACCCCGCCGACATCGAGACGTTCCGCACCTACATGCGCGCCATGAACGAGCCCAACCCCGTGCCCGAAGAGGACTTCATGTGGCTGACCACCGAGTTCTCGAGCGACATCGAGTGGATCCAGGGCGCGCTCGAGCCCGTTGGCTACGAGGTCGGCTACTCCGGCGGCGGCGCCCTGCGCTACGGCACGCTGCTCGTCGAGTTCCCCGACCTCCCCGGCGCCGACTTTGTGGGCGCGACCGGCCACTTCCGCAACAAGGACGGCGGCAAGCCCTATGAGAACGGCGGCTGCTGGAACGGCATGTCCGCCGCCGCCGAGTACCGCGGCGCGAAGCCCAACTACAGCCACAGGGTCATCTGCCTGGTGCAGGACGCCATCACCCGCCGCGTCGACGGCGTGGGCGTCGAGAAGCCCGACGGCAGCGTCATCTACGTCAAGGCGAACAAGGGCGTCCTGCTCGCGACCGGCGGCTATGAGGGCGACGTCCAGATGTACCGCGACTTCAACGGCGGCAGCACGATCTACAACGCCGGCTCCCCCTACGTCACCGGCGACGGCGTGAAGATGGAGATGGCCATCGGCGCCAAGATGTGGCACATGGACAACCACACCATGAGCTGCGGTTTCTTCCACGGCATCAAGGTCCCCGACTTCGACACCACGTTCATCCGCCAGTTCTACATGAGCTACGGCAGCTGGATGGAGGTCGCCGCCGACGGCACGCGCTACTACGACGAGGCCCGCACCTACCAGCGCCAGCACATGAAGTACTACGACCACGGCTCCTACGTCGACGTGCCGATCGCCCGCATGCAGCCCGTCCACATCATCTTCGACGACACGTGCTGCAAGGCCCAGCCCATGGTGAACAACTGGATCGGCTGGCCCGTGAGCTGCCGCAACCCGTACTCCTGGTCGGCCGACAACTCCGTCGAGGTCGAGAAGGGCTGGATCCTCAAGGCCGACACCATCGAGGAGCTCGCCGAGCTCATCAACAAGGACCCCGACAAGCTCAAGGCCGAGGTCGAGCACTTCAACGAGATGGTCGA
>CAYMHQ010000306.1:1346-2880 GCA_964390275.1 uncultured Coriobacteriaceae bacterium | reverse complement strand
CAACCTCGACTACGGCAACCAGGCCCGCGTGCTCGAGCAGATCAACCGGCTCGCGGCGCAGGGGATGGCCGTGGTCATGACCACCCACGCGCCCGACCACGCGTTCCTGTGCTCGTCGAACGTCGTGCTCATCGAGCGCGGCAACCGCATCACGTTCGGGGCGGCCCGCGACATCGTGACCGAGGAGAACCTGCGCCGGGCCTACGGCATCGACGTGGCGATCCTCGAGGGCGTGCGCAACGAGCGTGAGATCCAGGGGTGCGTGCCGCTGCTCGACGCCGGGCGAGGGCGTCCGGCCTGCTAGTTCGGGGCGCCCGCGCGGCGCGCCCGGGCGGCGCATCAAGTTAGGTTATCCCAGCCAGCCGATCAACCAGTGCGGCTGGCGAGAAGAGAGAAAGGAACCACCATGGCATTCCAGAAGCTGTCCCGTCGTTCGTTCGTCAAGGCCGCCGGCATCCTCGGCGCGTCCGCGCTCTTCGCAAGCAACCTCGGTCTCGCGCTCGCCGACGAGAAGAAGGACGAGGCCGCGGCGTCCGGCGACGTCGAGATGATCACCGTCACCGACATGGCCGGCCGCGAGGTCACCTTCCCCAAGAACCCCAAGCGCGTCTTCTCGACGAGCCCCACCTGCGAGGCCTGGCTCGCCGCCATCTGCCCCGAGGCCATCATCGGCTGGGCGAACACCATGAGCGAGGCCCAGCTCTCGTACTATCCTGAGGTCTGCCGCGACAAGGAGACCATCGGCGGCTGGTACGGCGGCAAGGAGGGCAACGCCGAGGGCATCGTGGCCGAGGCTCCCGACGTGATCGTGGCCGCGTACAACCTCGAGAAGGAGCAGAGCTACGGCACCGACGTCGAGGAGCTCGAGACCAAGCTCGGCGTGCCCGTGCTGTGCGTGAGCTGGGCGATCAAGGACATCCCCGAGGTCTACCGCAAGCTCGGCGAGTGGTTCGGCAAGGAGGAGCTGGGCAAGCAGCTCGGCGACTACGTGCAGAGCGTGCTCGACAAGGTCGACGCCACCGTGGCCAAGGTGCCCGAGGACCAGGTCGCGCGCTACTACTACGCCGAGGACACCTCCGGCCTGGAGACCGAGGCCAACGGCTCCTTCCACATCGCCGTCTTCGACTACTGCGGCATGACCAACTGCGCCGGCGAGGACATCGAGATGTCGAGCGGCATGGGCATGGAGCAGGTCTCCATGGAGCAGGTCATCAACTGGAACCCCGAGAACATCTTCGTCTACAGCTCGGTCGCGTTCGAGACCATCACGACGAGCGACCTGTGGGCCGACATCGAGGCCGTCAAGACCGGTCACGTCTTCATGAACCCGTCGATGCCGCAGAACTGGTTCGACCGTTCGCCCAACCCCCTGCGCGTCATCGGCTGCCTGTACACGGTGAGCTGCGTCTACCCCGACTACTGCGACTTTGACCTCGAGACCGAGATCAAGGACTACTTCAAGACCCTCTACGGCGTGGAGATCACCGAGGAGCAGTACGACGCGCTGCTGACCACCGGCACCGCCGACTAAGCG
>CAYMHQ010000306.1:0-1246 GCA_964390275.1 uncultured Coriobacteriaceae bacterium | reverse complement strand
CTGGTGGCGGCGGTCTGCCTCGCGCTGAGCACCGTGGTCCTGTCGCTCGTGGAGCGCGGGGTCTTCATGCAGCCGTGGTGCAACATCACCTCCACGCTCGCGGGCGTCTGCCTGGGCGTCCTTTTCTTGGGATGCGCCCGCATCACGTCGCGCGACCGGGCGCACGCCACCTTGCGGCTCTCCTGCGCGTTCGTGCTCGCGGCGGTCGTGTTCGCCGCCATACTCTACCTGCCCGAAGTCCCCGCCATCGCGGTGACCGCGCTCCTACCGCTGGCGAGCTTCGCCTGCCTGCGCGCGGCGGAAAGGGACGCGGCCTCGGCGCCGGCACCGAGCGCGTCGGCGGTCCTCGCTCCCCGGGCGCCCGAGGGCTCCGACGCCACGTTCCGCCGCGGCGTGGCCACCGTGTGCATGCTCGCCTTCGCCGAGAGCCTCATGCGGGCGCTGTTCCTCGAGGTCAGCCCCGTTGCCGACACCGTCGTGTACCGCTGGATGATGGTGCTGGCGGCGGCGCTGGGTGCGGGACTCGTCCTCGGGGCGAGTCGCAGCCGCGAGGGATGGGCCCCGGCGGCCGGCCTCTCCAAGGTCACCCTCTTCGCCATGGTGGCGCTCTTCGCCCTCGCGCCCATCCTCAAAGGCTTCGGTATCGCGTCCGACCTGGTGGTGAGCGTGTGCTACGTGGTGGTGAACCTGGTGCTGTGGACCGCCATGGCGCAGATCTGCGCCGTGTACCGCCTGCCCTGCGCACGTGTCTTTGGCATCGGCCTCGCGGTGGTCTACATGGGCTTTCTCGCCGGGACGTTCACCGGCGACGTGCTCGCCTCGTACCTCACGCTCGACATGCGCTCCCTCGAGCTGCTCACGCTGCTGAGCTCCGCCCTCGTGCTGGCCGCCTTCCTCTTTGTGGCTGACGAGAAGACCGTCGTGCGTCTCATGAGCGCCGACGGGGTGTCCGAGGGCGCCTTCGATGACGCTGGCGGCTCCGGCTCGGCGTGCGGGGCGGGCGCATCCGGAACGTCCGGGCGGTTCGAGGAGCGCTTCATGCGCCGCTGCGAGGAGGTCGCCAACTCCTACGGACTCTCCCCCAAGGAGGCCGAGGTCATGGCGCTCGCGGCGCACGGCCGCACCAACCAGCGCATCCAGGAGATCCTCGGCATCTCTGCCGGCACCGTGAACACCCACTTCACGCGCATCTACCGCAAGCTCGGCGTTCACTCGCGCCAGGACATGATCGACCTGATCGAGGGGG
>CAYMHQ010000305.1:0-2890 GCA_964390275.1 uncultured Coriobacteriaceae bacterium | reverse complement strand
CCGGTGGGGTTGGGGCCCAGGAGGCCGCTGGTCAGGCTCACGCTGAGGTAGACCGGCAGCTCGCCGATGACGTTGACCACGCCGTGGACGATGGCGGCGAACATGCAGTTGCCGGTCCTGATCGTCACGTAGGAGAGGATCACGCCGAGCACCACGCACGTGAGCATCATCATCCCCATGTTCGACCACGGCGCGCCCCAGTTCTCCAGGCTGTAGTTGAACCCGAACCAGACCAGCGGCAGATGTGCCAGCCCCCATTCGACGCCGTTGACGAGGGCCGCCCTGCGCTCGCCGTACCGCTCCACCTGGAAGCCGAGCAGGTACCCGCGCCACCCGATCTCCTCCCCCAGCTCCAGCAGCTGAACGGGGATCATGAGCGCCGCGACCGCGATGCAGCCGAGGGCGATGAGGAGCGGGCGGCCGGCGGCGATCTGCGCGTCGGTGCCCAGCCTCAGCCCGATCTGGAACACGCCGCTCCACTGCTCGGGGAACACCAGGTAGTAGACCGCCGCGCCGAGCGCGATCAGCACGCCCGGCAGGAGCGCCGTCAGGGCCCACCACCTCGCGTTTCGCCAGACGCGCAGGGACAGGCGGAACTTCGCGCGCTCGTGCGTGAGGCGCATCGTGATGAATGCCGCGATGACCGGGATGAAGGTGAAGCCGATTCCCAGAATCTGATAGAACTCGCCGGAGCCGGTTATCGCCTCGAGCAGGCCCAGCAGATAGCAGACGCCGAGCACAATCGCGAGGTAGACGGGGATCGCCTTGCTGGGCGTCGGGCTGGAAGCTGTCGGGCTGGCTGCTGCCGGGCTGGATGCCGTTGACCCGGCTGCTGTCTGTGTCGTCGTGTCGTTCATCGCGGGTCGCAATCTGCCGTTCTGGTCTGGCCGCTCCGGGCGGGCGCGTGTTCTGGTCGGGCGTTTTATAGCACACCCCTGCGGTTGCCTCTAGCAATCGCGCGCGCAACCGCAGAGCGACAGCGGGCGGACACACTGCCGTCACAGGCGGGCGCGGCGACGTGCGGTTTTTGGCAGCCTCGCCCTCCGCCCCACCGGACGGCCCTCGCACGCATCCGACCCCGTAACGCCCGTTTTGCAGAATGACACACCTCCTCGGAGTCCGCGCAAGCCGGCCTCTGTTTGCTTGCTGTAAAATCCAGCTCGGCCGCACCCACAAACTCGCAGTCGCGCTCGTGGTCGCGCTATAGGAGGTCTGCATGGGCAGGACGATCAGCATAGGCAACCAAAGCTTCGTGGACATCCGTGAGCACGGCGACTTCATCGTGGACAAGACCGCCTTCATCCGGGAATGGTGGCTCGCGCGCGACCAGGTGACCCTCATCACCCGACCCAGGCGCTTTGGCAAGACGCTCAACCTCTCCATGCTCGAGGCGTTCTTCTCCACCAGGTTCGCCGGACGCGCCGACCTGTTCGAGGGTCTTGAAGTCTGGCGCGATGAGGAAATGCGCGCGCTGCAGGGCACCATGCCTGTCATTTTCCTGAGCTTCGCCGACGTCATGGGGAGCGGTTACCCGGCCGTCCGCGGGCGGGCGCGGCGCGTCCTTGTCGATGCGTTCAAGGTGCACGCGGCCGAGCTCGGCCTCAATCCCGAAGACTGGGACGGCCCCGAGCCTCCCTATGGGATCTCGCCCGACATGGACGATGCCACCGCCGCCAGCGCGATCAAACTCCTCTGCTCCCTGCTCGAGCGCAAAACCGGCAAGAAGCCAATCGTCCTGCTCGACGAGTACGACACGCCCATGCAGGAGGCCTGGACAGGCGGCTTCTGGGACAAAGCCGTCGGCTTTATGCGCCCGCTGCTCAACTCCACGTTCAAGACGAACCCGTCGCTCGGACGCGGGATGCTCACGGGCATCACACGCGTCTCAAAGGAATCCATCTTCTCCGACCTCAACAATCTGCGCGTTGTGACCACTACGACCGAGGAATACGAGACCTCCTTTGGGTTCACCGAGGACGAGGTTTTCGCCGCCATGGACGAGATGGGCCGCGCGGACAGGGCCGGAGTCAAGCAGTGGTACGACGGCTTCGTCTTTGGGCGCACGCCGGACATCTACAACCCCTGGTCGATCGTCAACTATCTCAAAGAGGGCACGCTCAAGCCCTATTGGGCGAATACCAGCGGAAACGCCCTCGTCTCCTCCTGTATCGCACGCGGCGACAAGACGCTCAAGGACGACTTCCGCACCCTTCTGGACGGCGGATCCATCACCCGGCCCATCGACGAGCAGGTCGTGTTCTCCCAGCTCGCCGAGAATCCAGACGCCGTGTGGAGCCTGCTGCTCGCCAGCGGCTACCTCAAGTGCACGGATTTCGAAGACGGTTGGCACGACTACCGCACGCTGACCGTCACGAATCTCGAGACGATGCGGATGCTCGAGAAGACCGTCGGCGGCTGGTTCGCCCAGTTCCAGGGCCCGTACGACGAGTTCTGCCAGGCCATGCTCGCGGGCGACGTCGAGGCGATGGACGCCTATCTGTCCGACGTTGCCCACGAGTCGTTCAGCCACTTCGACACAGGTCGGCGGGCGGCCGAGAGCTTCTACCACGGCTTTGTGCTGGGACTCGTGGTTGACCTGCGGGGACGCTACCTTGTGGAGAGCAACCGCGAGAGCGGCTTTGGGCGGTTCGACGTCGCGCTCGTCCCCCAGGACCCCACCCGCGACCCGGGAGTCATCCTCGAGTTCAAGACCTGCTCCAAAGGTCAGACCCTCGAGCAGGCCTGCCAGGCCGCCCTCGAGCAGATCGCCGACAAGCGGTACGCCGCGAGCCTCGTCGCCCGCGGTGTTCCCGCCGAGCGCATCCTCGCCTACGGCATCGCCTTCCAGGGCAAAGAGACGCTTGTGGAGAAGGGGTAGGGGGAGCAAGGG
>CAYMHQ010000304.1:0-2897 GCA_964390275.1 uncultured Coriobacteriaceae bacterium | reverse complement strand
GAGATCGCGGGCTTCAAGGTGGTCGACCAGCACCGTATCGACTACCTCGACGTCACGTGCGTGCGCATGGAGCACGAGAAGACCGGCGCCAACCTCATCTACGCCGCGTGCGAGGACACCGACCGCGCGTTCTGCATCGGCTTCCGCACGCCCGCGCCCGACGACAAGGGCATCCCGCACGTCTTCGAGCACAGCACCCTGTGCGGCTCGGACAAGTACCCCGACCCGTCGCTCTTCTTCTCCATGTGCTCGCAGACGTACAACACGTACCTCAACGCCGCGACCTACCCCTACTGCACGCTCTACCCGGCGGCGAGCCTCTCGGAGGACCAGCTCTACGTCTACGTCGACTACATCCTGAGCGGCGTGTTCCACCCCACCATCATGAACGACGAGCGCGCGATGATGCGCGAGGCGTACCGCTACGAGCTCACCGACCGCGACGCCGACATCACCCTCACCGGCACGGTCTACAGCGAGATGCGCGGCGCGATGACCCAGGCGCAGCGCGGCCTGTACGGCATCTCCAAGATGCTCTACCCCGGCTCGACGCAGGCCAACATCTCCGGCGGCGACCCGGCTGTCATCCCCACGATGACGCACCAGGACCTCATCGACTTCCACAACTCCTACTACCACCCCTCCAACTCGACGCTCGCGCTGTACGGCAAGATCGACCTGGAGAAGTTCCTCGCGCGCATCGACGGCTACCTGAGCGAGTTCGAGAAGGCCGAGATCGCCATCGACGACCCCAACTACCAGCCCATCGAGGGCTTCGTCGAGGGCGCGACCACCTTCCCCACCTCCGAGGGCACGCAGACCGAGCCGTACGCGTACTACGGCATCAGCCTCGACGGCACCACCGAGTCCGAGGAGTCGCTCGCGACGCAGTTCATCTCGACCCTCTGCACCGCCGGCTCGCCGCTCGACCGCCTCTTCTCCGAGAAGTTCCCCGCGGCGCAGCCCACCGTGGCGATCACGAGCGACACCATGAAGGTCCCCACGCTGCTCATCGCGGGCGTCGGCGACGGGGTCGAGGACGCCGAGGCGTTCAAGCAGGTCATCGACGACGCGCTCGCCGAGACGCTCGAGCAGGGCGTGGGCGCCGACCTGATGAAGTCCCAGTGCCAGCAGCTCCGGTTCGCCCTGGGCATGGAGCGCGAGGACTCCGGCTTCGCGGCCGACCTCGCCATCAGCCTCGTCAAGTGCTGGGGCAAGTCGGGCGACCCCGACTCCTACAAGGCCTCCTACGACATCGCGGGCCAGATCGAGGACTACGCCGAGCAGGACGGCCTGACCGCCTTCCTGCGCGAGCGCCTCGGCGGGTCGCAGCGCTCCGGCGTGTTCGTTGTCACGGCCGAGCCGGGCGGCGCCGAGCGCGAGGAGGCCGAGCTCAAGCAGAGCCTCGTCGACATGAAGGCCGCCATGACCGACGAGGAGATCGACGCCCTCATCGCCCGCACCCAGGACTTCGCCGCCTGGACCGAGGCGAACGCGCAGTCGAGCGGGATCGACGCGGTGAAGGCGGTCGACGTGGCGTCGCTGCCCGAGGAGGGGAGCTTCTACTCCGCCGAGACCGAGGTCGCCGACGGCATCACGTACGTCACCTCCGAGGTCGAGTCGGGCGACCTGGTGTACCTCGAGCTCAGGTTCGACCCCTCGTTCATCCCCGCCGACCAGCTGTTCCCGTACAGCCTCGCGGCCCAGTACAGCGCCTACATGGGGACCGCCTCGCACACCGCCGACGAGATGCTGAACCTCTCGGCGCAGCTGCTCTACCAGTTCACCGTGAGCCCCACGTACTTCATCTACAAGGACGGCGGCTACCGTCCCTCGTGCACCGTCTCGGGCACCTTCCTCAAGGACCAGGTGAACGAGGCGCTCGACTACATCGACGAGGTGCTGTTCGACGTCGACTTCTCGGACATCGACCGTCTGCGCTCCAAGATGACGGAGAACGTCCTGACGGAGAACATGGCCGCGAGCGTCATGCCGCTGGTCTTCCTCGACGCGCTCATCTCGCAGCGAGCCAAGGACGGCGCGGAGTACGCCGAGAACACCAACGCGGGCTTTGGGTTCTCGCGCTGGCAGAGGGAGATGGCCGCGGCGTCCGACGAGGAGCTGGGCCAGGTCGCGCAGGTCGCGCAGGAGGTCTGGGCCCAGGTTCCGCGCAAGGAGAACCTCATCATCGGCATCGCGGGCAACGCCGAGGGCATCGCCGCCACCCGCGAGCGCCTCGCCAAGACGATCGAGCGCCTCGATTCGACCGTGCGCGAGGCGGCCGACTACAGCGGGCTCGAGGGGCTCGAGGGCCCCGTCGCGCTGGAGATCCCGGGCACGCTCATGTACAACTACCAGTTCATCCCCGCGTCCAAGTACGGCATGGAGTACGACGGCAAGCTTCTCGCCGTGCAGAGCGTGGTGGCCGACAAGATCATGATGGGCATCCTGCGCTTCCAGAACAGCGCGTACGGCGCCGACTGCGGCGTGAACGAGGACTTCGCCTACGTGAGCAGCTACCGCGACCCCGAGTACGACAAGACGTTCGAGGTGTACGAGCAGGTGGGCGACCTGGTGAAGGCGCTCGACCTCACCCAGGACGACCTCGACGGCTACATCACGAGCGCGTTCTCGAGCCTCGCGACGCCCGTGGGCCCGCTGACCGGCGCCAAGACCGCGATCGGCGACGCCATCTCGGGCAGGACCACCTTCGCGGACAAGCAGCGCTACATGGGCGAGCTCAAGCAGCTCACCGTGGCCGACTTCGCGGAGTACGCCTCGCTCTTCGACCGCCTGGCGACCGAGGGCGAGCGCGTCTGCATCGGCGCCGTCCAGGTCGTCGAGGAGCACCAGAACGACTACGCGACGATCATCCGCGACTACGTGGAGTAGCGGCG
>CAYMHQ010000303.1:0-2907 GCA_964390275.1 uncultured Coriobacteriaceae bacterium | reverse complement strand
ACTCCCGCCGCCTCGGCAGCCTGAGTGGTAGTGACCTCCTTTTGGGACTTAAGCAGCGTGACGATAGCGTCAAGCGTCTTCTGGTTCGACACCCCGAGATCGGCGGCCCGTGGCGCAACGGCGGCGGCGGGCCTGATTACCGTGCGGAACACGTCGCTGTCATCCATCTCAACCGTCCCGTCCATGAGCACCCTTGAGTACTTGATGAGATTGCGCAGACCGCTCCCGCGCTCCTCCGCCAGCCCAACCTGAGCGAAGACACCGGCGACGATGGGGTTCTTCGGCATGGGGTTGAAGTCGGAAAGCGTGAGTCTTCCCCCAAAGAGCGGCCTGTTAGCGTTCTCAGTGCGGATTCCCTCGCTGTCGATGACAATCTTCGCAGGAAACGGATTCGTGTACTCGCGATGGATGAGGGAGTTCACGACCAGCTCGCGAACCACGATCGCCCTCGCGCTCACTCTCGCATCCCCCTCGAGATGGAACGGGTCTGCCAGATTGCGCGTGCAGAACGCAGAGAGTTCGTCATATGCCTCGAACAGCGGAGCCGATGTTGTGAGGCGGTCGTCGTACCGGTCGAGGTCGCCTTTGCGCATTACCGCGTCGGTCTTGTACGCCGGGCAGGCGAACCTGACGGCGTAATCCCTGCCGAACAGCAGCGCACAGGCTCGGTTGTACCCCTCGGCACCCGTCTCGAGGTCCTTCCCGTGAAGATGGGCGCTGCGCAACAGTTCCTCGTCGCTCATGCCGCCCCAAGGATGACCCGGCCTGTGCAGCACGGCCATCTTGCGAGCACGCTCGATAAGGTCAGGCCTAAGGTCCCCCAGCTCAAGGTGAGGGAAAATGTGCTCCTCGGTATAGATGCTGTATTTGCGCAGGTAGACACCTAAAATCTGCGACTCGCTGCGTAACCTCACGTCCGCATCGGCCACTCGGTCGTACACCGCCCCTTTATATCGGAAGACCCCGTGGGCGGCCGGCACCCACACGCGAATCACAAGCCTGCCGTCAATTTCCACATCCTCGAACTCGACCGTGGGCGAGGTGGTGAACAGTTTGGGGTTGTTGACGACGTTGGCGATGTTGCGCCTGACGCCGGTCGCGGAACCCCTCGGCACCCCGACGACCTCGCCGGCATCGGAGACCCCCAGAAAGATGCTGCCGCCGCGACGGTTGGCAAACGAGCACACCGTCTCGAAGGTGTCCTCACCAGGCTGATTTCCGCAGCGCTTGAACTCGACGGTCTCAGACTCGCCCTGCGCAACCATCGCCTCGAATGTCTGAAGATTCATCGCCGCCCACCTCTAAGCCTTTCGGTGTCCAACATTACGGTGCCCAATATCGGCACATTTACCTTATATCGGCAATTATATCGGCATTATTGCCGATATCGTTTGAAATCTGCTGATAACAACCAATATCGTGGCACCAACCGTCGAACTGTGACAGAATCTAGCCCGGCGGGTGACACGGGTCAGAGGGGACAGAGGGGAGCGCGCATCATGGCGGAGAGCATTCTTGCTAGATTGCTCGAACAAACCGACGGAACCGACCGGAGGGGCAAGTCGGGCCTGACCGCCCCCGCGGCCTGGGCGGTGTGGGTCGCGCGCATCCTGGTGGCCGTCGTCTTCGTCGTGAACGTCCAGTGCGCGCTGCGGTTCGTCATCTGGCCAGACGAGTTCACGGCGGCCTTCGCGCTCGCCGGCGCCGGGTTCGCGGGCGTCGCCGCAGTTCAGGGCATCGGCGTCGCGTTCCTCATGTGGAACGCCACCTACCCCGCCGTCATCGCGAGCCCGCTCAGGTTCCGCGCGCTGCACGTGGTCATGATCGCGCAGCAGCTCATCGGCCTCGTCGGGGAGTCGTTCATCTACTCGGCGATCCCCAACAGCCTGTTCGCCCGCAGCGGCGTGGCGGAGACGGCCTCGGAGGCCGTGACGACCCTCTCGAGCACCGACTATGCGGCGCTCGCCGACAGCGTCTGGGCGTTCATCGAGTTCGATGCGCTGGGGCTCGCGATGCTCGTCGCGGCGTTCGTGATAGCATGGTGGGCAGGACGAACGAAGAAGGCCGTCTAACGGGGGCGTCTCCTCTCCCTTGACCCTCAGAACCGGCGTCCCACCCACGGAACTGAACGTAAATCAGCCTGACACCCAACCATGGGGAGCTTGAAATGCATACAACTAATGCTCTATGCATTTCCATGGATATGTAGCCCTCCAGTAGCTCCCACGCATCGCAATGCGCGGACCCTTCTGTCCATTTTTTCGAGAAGTGTATGGCTCTGTTGCAGCAGGACTCATCAATAAGATTGTTTGCATACAACCGAGCGCGTCTTAGCGTACGTCCACGCCGATAATCCGCCGTATTCCACCAGGTCCCTTCCCCAACAGACGCCATTTCGGACTATACACCGCTGTTCCGGCCTACACTTCTGCGAATTTTGGACAGCAGAGCTCAAGGGACGCGGCGAAATGGCAGATTCCTTTTGATGTTTGATATATAGGGCGAAAATCTTATGCAGTTTACTTTGTAATTTATGCAAATCGGTCTATAAGCACCCCCCGCCGCCATCGTTTTGGCGCCAGTCGCACCCAAACATGATGCGGCCTGGCCCCAAGCGCAGTCTCGGAGGTTATGGACAAAGCGTTTCGCGCGCCACCAACTAATGAAAGTTGACCTTAAGCCTCTGAAGATACGACTTCGACTCAGCAAAAGGGCCGACCCCGGCGCACCCTCGCACCGGAATCGGCCCTCGTTCGTGAGTCCCTTGCAAACCCGCAGGTAGACTACTCTACCCGCATCTCCTCGCCAGCTCCCTCGCCCGGCTCGCCACCTGTCGGCTCATCTCCCTCACTTGTCTCCCCCTCGCTCGCGGCGCCGATCGCCATCGCCGGCCGAATCTGGTCGTCG
>CAYMHQ010000302.1:0-2908 GCA_964390275.1 uncultured Coriobacteriaceae bacterium | reverse complement strand
TCGCCGCAGGTAGCGACGTCGTCGCAGCCCCCGGCGGGCACCCGGTTGGAGGGTCGGAGGCGTCCGACGGGCCAGGCAGCGGGGTTCCTTCTCGTGCTGGTGTGCGGGGCGCTGTGGGGCACCATCGGGCCGTTCATCCAGATCATGGCCGACAACGGCAGCACCGCGCTGCTCACCAGTTTCCTGCGCATGGCGTTCGCGTTCGTCATCATGCTTGTGGCGACGCTCGCGCTGAGGGGTCCCGGGGCGCTGCGGATCGGGCGGCGCGACCTCGCCGTGTGCGCGGCGCTCGGCATCGTCTGCCACGGCATCTACAACGTGTTCTACTGCCAGGCGGTCGAGCTCGCGGGGGTCACCGTCGCCGCCGTGCTGCTCAACGTGGCGCCGGCGTTTGGCGCCGTGATGTCGGCCGTGCTGTTCAAGGAGCGCATCACCGCACGTAAAGCGGCCTTTCTCGCGCTGTGCGTCGCCGGGTGCGCGCTGGCGGCGTGCGGCGGAGGGTCGGTGGCCGAGGTGGCGGGGGGCGTTGCGGAAGGGGCCGTCACAGGCGGGAACGCAGGTGGGGACGCGGCGGGGTCGGCCGGGTCGGACGGTTTGACCGGGTCGGCAGCTCTGCTCGGCATCGCGTGCGGTGTGGCGGCGGGGTTCTGCTACTCGCTGACGGCCATCATCGGGAGGCTCGCCGGGCAGCACGTCAACGCGTTCGCCACCAGCACGTACGGCTACCTGTTCGCCGCGCTGACCCTGCTCCCTGTGGCCCGTCCATGGGACTCGCCCGCCGCCCTCGACCCGCACGTGCTCGTGGCGGGCCTCCTCCTCGCGCTCATCCCCACCGCGGCCGCCTACCTGCTGTACTACCGCGGGCTGCAGTTCATCCGCGATACGAGCCTGGTGCCCGTCTTCGCCTCGGCTGAGACAGTCGTCGCCGCAGTGCTGGGGGTCGCGTTCTTTGGGGACGTGCTCGGCGCGGGGAACCTGCTCGGCATCGCGGTGGTCGTGGGGTCGATCGCGCTGCTCGGCTTGTCCGAGCGGAAGGGGACGGCGTAGGGACTCCGCTGGCATCCGCCCGGGCTCGATGGCGAACCGATTCGGAGGGTTTCCATGGTATTCGGCGAACCGAAGCCCTGACCGGAGATTCTACGCTCATAGTGGGTATAATGGTCGCCGCTCGAAACGGCTCCCCGGAGGCAACGCTTGGCGAAACGCACCCTTGCAAGGTTTGCTTGACGAGATGCGTTTAGCAGGGTGCGCTCTGCGAGATTCATTTAGTGATGCGCGCTTTGCATGCCGCGCTTCGCAAACCGCGCTCGACAAGCCACGCCCTGGAGCCCGTCCGACGCAATACGCACTAGGCAGCACGCACCACTCAGCATCCATCCATCCACACGACACGACAAAAGGAGACATCACACATATGAAGCGCATGCTGGCAGCAACACTGACGCTGGCGCTCACGCTCGGCGGTCCCGCCGCGGCATTGGCCGACGGGGCCACCGGGAGCGCGTCCGACGCGACGGCGCCCGAGGCGGCGGCCCCCGCGTCCGAGGGTTCGCAGCCCTCCGGCTCGCAGCCTCCCGCCGACGCGCCCGACGCCCCTGCGGGCGCCCCTGGTGACGCACCCGCCGGCGCTCCCGGCGAAGCGCCCGGCGGGCACGGCGGCCATGGCGGGCACGGCGGACCTGGCGGCGGGTCGGCGGCGAGCGTGACGTACACCGCGGCGACGCAGATCTCCTCGGCCGACGAACAGAGCGGCGAGACCTACTCCTCCGAGACGGTGGACGAGAGCGCCCTCATCGTCGACACCACCGACGACGTCACCATCGACCAGCCCACCGTCACCAAGTCCGGCGACTCCGAGGGCGGCGACAACTGCAGCTTCTACGGCCTCAACGCGGCGGTGCTCGCGAAGGGCGGGGCGGGGCTCACCATCACCGGCGGCACCGTCACCACCAGCGCGATCGGCGCGAACGGCGTCTTCTCGTACGGCGGCAACGGCGGACAGAACGGCGCGCAGGGCGACGGCACCACGGTCACCATCTCCGACACGACCATCACCACCACCAGCGACTTCTCCGGCGGCATCATGACCGCGGGCGGCGGCACCACCTACGCCAGCAACCTCACCATCGAGACCTCCGGCATGTCCTCGGCGTCCATCCGCAGCGACCGCGGCGGCGGCACCGTGGTGGTCGACGGCGGCAGCTACACCACCAACGGCCTCGGCTCGCCCACCGTCTACTGCACCGCGAACATCACCGTCTCCAACGCGACGCTCACGTCGAACCTGTCCGAGGGCGTGTGCATCGAGGGCAAGAACAGCGTCACGCTCAACGACTGCGACCTCACCGTGAGCAACACGCAGCGCCACAAGAGCGCCCGGTTCCTCGACTCCATCATGATCTACCAGTCGATGTCGGGCGACTCGAAGGTGGGCACGTCGTCGTTCACCATGAACGGCGGCACCCTCACCAGCAAGAGCGGCCACGTCTTCCACGTCACCAACACGCACACGATCGTGACGCTGAGCGGCGTGAACATCGTGAACGAGGACGAGTCGGGCGTGCTGCTCTCGGTGTGCGACGACGGCTGGAGCGGCGCGGTCAACCAGGCCGAGGTCTACGCCACCGCGCAGGAGCTGAACGGGACCATCCTCGTGGGCAGCGACTCCGTGCTGAGCCTGACGCTCTCCGAGGGGTCGTCGTTCACCGGCAGCATCTCCGGCGACATCACCAACTACGCGGACGAGGTCGTCTCGACTGAGGTCGGCGAGGTGTCCGTGACCCTCGACGACACGAGCACCTGGACCCTCACCGACGACACCTACGTGACCTCCTTCACCGGCGACCCCTCGCAGGTCGTCTCCAACGGCCACACCCTGTACGTGAACGGCGAGGCGCTCGAGGGCGTC
>CAYMHQ010000301.1:0-2916 GCA_964390275.1 uncultured Coriobacteriaceae bacterium | reverse complement strand
TGCTCGCGACCTATTCGTTTGACGAACCCGTGCCTGTGGGCATTTGGGGTGACCTTTCGATCACGCTGGGCAAGATTCTGGCAAGGGTGTAGGACTATTGGGCTGTGCCGTTCGACCGTCCCGCCTTTTTGTTGCTGCCGACTTTGAGCGAAATTGACGCATGCGTCAGAATTGCTCAAAGCTCGGAGATGAGGGCGGGCCGAAGGGTGGGGTCGAACGAAGCCGACGACCTATCCCTACTCGCCAAGCTCCTGGCACAGAGTGAGTGTCGCCTGGTAATCGGCCTGGTAGGAGGCGATTTTTGCCTCGAGTGCGGCAAGCTCGTCCGCCGGAATCGCATGGACGAGAGCAGCGTCCGCGTTGGGAAGCCCCTCGCTGGAGAGGGATTTCCCCAGATGGAAGGTGGCGTCGTTAACGGCGCCCTGCGCGAGGGCGAGCTGGTCGGCATAATAGAGAATCTCGCGGCTCAGGTGGTCGCATGCGGCGGAGTCACCCTGCTGGGAGGCTTGCTCGAGCGCTCCGCGCAGCTCCTCGAGCTTGGATTCGTTCTCGTCGCAGGTCGCCTGGGCGCGCTCGAGGTCGCGGGAGAGTCGCGACACCTCGTCCGCAACGTGGGCGAGGTGGACCCGGGCGCCCAACTCCTGCATGCGGGGCAGCTCGTCGACCAACTCCTGGAGATGCGCGAACGCGGCGTCGGCGTCAACCGGCGTCTTTTCTCCCTCTTGAGCGGACGTTTCCTGCTGTCCCATCGCTGCCTCCAATTCAGCGGGACCCCGCCCGATGCCGTGCGGGCGGGGTCCCAAAGCTCGTCAAACGAGGCGATGCCCTAGATTTCGGCAGCGCCTCAGACCTCGGCTACGCCTTGACGGACTCGTACACGCCGGCGAGCTGCTCGCCGAGGCACTTGCCCTCCATGAGGCAACGGCCGTGGCTGTTGCCCTGGATGTTGATGGGATAGTCGTAGGCGTACATGCCGCCGGCGCAGTTGCCGATGGCGTAGAGGCCCTCGATGGGCGCGCCCTCGGCGTCGAGCGCCTGGAAGTCGTCGTTGATCTGGATGCCGCCGCACACGCCGAGCAGGCCGGGGCCGACCATGACCGCGTAGAAGGGGCCCTGCTTGATGGGGAAGAGGAAGTGGCTCTCCTTGTAGAAGTCGGTGTCCTCGCCGGCCTCGCAGAGCTCGTTGTAGCGGGCGATGGTCTCGAGCGCGACGTCGGCCGGGCAGTCGAGCTGGGCGACAAGCTCCTCGATGGTGTCGGCGCACTTGTAGTACGCGGGGTTGGACTCGACGCCCTCCTTCACGCTCTTCGCGTGAGAGGCGGAGGCGTCGGCCGGGGTGGTGCCCACGGCGCGGAAGCTGTCCCAGAACATACCGCCGCCGTACTCGAGCGACGCGGTGTTGTCGGTCTCGAAGTTGGCGTCGAAGATGGACCACGCGTGGTCGGCGCCGCCGTTGACCATGATGCCGACGCACTTGCCCTGGACCCAGGTCGCCTCGTTCATGAAGCGCTTGCCCTCGGGGTTGATGAAGAGGAAGGGGCCGTGGAATGAGCCGGCCGCCTGCGGGTGCATCATCGTGGGCCACGGCGCAGGCTGGAACGCGGCGCCCGCCCACGCAGCCATGTTGTGACCGTCGCCGACGTTGCCTAGATCGCCGCACAGACGGGCCTTCACCTGGAAGGCGATGGGGGCGAACTCCTCGAGGTACTCATCGCTCCACGACACGTCGCCGGTGGCCATGACGACGCCCTTGGCTGCGTTGTACTGCACGTACTCGCCGGACTCGTTCTGGCAGATGGCGCCGGTGACCGCGCCGGACTCGTCCTGGACGAGCTGGACGGCGGGCATGTTGTAGACGATCTGCGCGCCGGCCTTCTCGGCCGCGTCGGCGAGCATGTACTCGACGGCGAGCGCGTAGCCGTACTGCTGGTAGAAGTCGCCGCCGAACAGCATGTGGTAGCACGATGCCTCGGGGTGCACGGTGGAGTTGGAGCCGACGGTGAGCATGCAGCTCATCCCGTACTCCTCGGCGAGGTCAAGCAGCCAGTTCATGCAGCGCTCGGACTCGCGGAAGAACTTGCCAACGAGCTTCTCGCTGCAGCGGTTGCCGCAGGTGGAGACCCAGCGCTCCATCTCGATGGGCTTGTCGAGGACGACGCCGTTCTCGTCCATGACGCGGCTCTTGATGGCGCCGGTGCCGCCGACGCCGTGCCCGTTGAGCACGTCGTCCTTCTCGACGAGGATGACGTTCGCGCCGTTCTGGGCGGCGTTGCAGGCGCAGGCGCAGCCGGAGTAGCCGCCGCCGATGATGAGCACGTCACAGTCGACGGTCTCGGTGACCTCGGTGATGGGTTCGGGCTTGACTTCCCACGTGTGCTTGCCGGCGGTCTCGGCCGCGGCCTCGTCGGCGACGGCGACACCCGCCATGCCGAGCGCGGCGACGGCGGTGCTGCCCACGGCGGCGGTCTTGAGAAGGTCTCGACGGGAGATGCTGTTCATATGCACACCCTCCTTGGATTGAGGCGACGCCCCATGCGCCGCATCATCCTGAGTATACGTCGCCCCACTTGGGTCCGGTATACGATGGTCGAAGGGCAAGCTTGACAGTGTGCGGTATTTGTCTATCTATCTAGCGCCTGCGAGGCGGTACGAGCACGTTGCACACGGCCTCCCTCGCCGCGGGGATCGGGCCGGCCATGCTCTGCGAGTCAACGAACTTCACCCCGTCTACCTGCGCTTTGTCGACGCCGGGGAACGCGGCGAACGTGACGGTGAGGCGCGGGAAAAAGTGCTGCGGGTACGTGCCGAGGGCGAGCAGGCCAGCCAGCGTGATCGCCGTGCCGCCGTCGGGAGCCTTGGCCGTGACGTTGAGGGCCGCGAGGGCGTCTTCGTCCGAGAGCCGCGCGAAGATGCGGG
>CAYMHQ010000300.1:0-2935 GCA_964390275.1 uncultured Coriobacteriaceae bacterium | reverse complement strand
AGCAGCGACCCCCGCCCGGGTATCGCCCGAGACGGGGGTCGCTTGGTTTACGAAGCGCGACTTGCGGAGCTTAGAACGGCACGTGCTCCACGTGGTCGCCGAGGCCCACGTTGCGGAAGACCTCGTCCCAACAGGCAAAACCGGCGGGGATGCGGTACCAGGGCTCGGCAGCCTTGATGCCGACGATTGCGAGCTCCATGCCGTCGCGCAGCTCGTCGTTGGTGATGCCCTCGCCGCGCTCGATGCTGATCATGCCCACCGAGTCGGGCGAGGTGAGCACGAGGTCGCCGCTCGGCCCCACGACGGCGAGGTTCTCGTTCTGCACGAGCAGCGTGAACGTCTCCCCCTCCGGCGTGGTCACGAGCGTCTTGCCAAAGTCGAAGCCGTCGCGGCACACGAGCTCGCGCCCGGACACGACGCCGCGGCAGATGAGCTTGCCCTCGAACGTCCCCAGCACCGCCTCGACCGGGTCGGTCCCCGCCGCCTTGGCGGCGATGAGCGCGCGACCCGTGGCCTGCAGGCTCGACGGCGAGCCTTCTACCAGGCATTCCTTGCACTCGGCCTTGGTGAGGGGCGGCAGGCAGTAGCCAATGAGGATGTTGTCGTACCCCACCACGATGCTGCGGCCGATCGTCTCCATCAGCTTGGTGTCGAGGGGGTCGGGGGTCTCGATGACGATGCTCTCGCCGTGGCGCGACGCGTAGACGAGCGGGCTGATCGGGTGGCCGTACACGCAGGTCAGGATGTTGCCGAGCGTCGGGACCGAGCGGCCGCACGAGTCGGCGTCCACCAGGGGCAGCCCCGCGGCAAGCGCGACCTTGAGGAAGTACGGCAGCTGGATGCAGTCGTGCTCGAGCGTGTAGAGGTAGCCGATCTTCTTGCCGCGCGGCTCCATCAGCTCCTGCATCTTGCGCAGGGCGATGATGCCGTCGCGCTCGTCATGGCATGAGAACGCGTCGGTGGAGACCGGGCCCAGCTTGCCCACGGTGACGGCGCAGAGGTCCTCGTCCATCTCGTCGACGCTCACCAGTTCGATCTCGATGGGCTTCTCGGCGTCGATGCGCTCGATCTCGGCGAGCGCCACGGCAAGCGGGTAGTCGCCGCCGTCGCTGCGCAGCACGGCGCCCGTGCACATCTCGATGAAGTCCTGCTTGTGGAGGATGCGGCTCATGGTTGGCCCTTCCCTTCTCTTGTTGGTTGGTTGCCCGCTCGGCGTCTACTCGGCGTCTACTCGAAGTCTACTCGGCGGCAGCGGCAGTCTTGGCGCGGCCCGTGGCGTACATGAGGACGAGGTAGAGCACGAGCGAGACCACGACGCCGTTGATCGTGGCGATGCCGAACGGCACGAACAGACCCACCGCGACGCCGCACGCGAGGGCGATCACGCCGAGCCAGTTGACGCCCGCGGACTCGCGCCACAGCTCGGGGCGGCCGCGCTTGATGACCCAGTAGTCGGCGATCATGACGCCGGCGACGGGCGGGATGGCGGCTGCCATGACGTTCAGGAAGTCGGCGAAGTAGTCCATGATGCCAAAGACGGCGAGCAGGATTCCGCACACGCCCGCGATGCCCGTGGCGAGGGCGCGCTTGGTGCCCGAGAGGTGCAGCAGGCTCGTGATGGCGAGGCCGCCCGTGTAGGCGTCGGTCGCCATGGTGGTCCAGGTTGCCAGGACGAGCACGATGAGGCCGATGATCGGGATGCCGAGGTTGGCGATGACGAGCGTGATGTCGGTCTCGCCCGTCGCGGAGCCCATCACGGCGCCGGCGAACATGAGGAACAGCAGGTAGGGAGGGATGCCCACAAGCACCGCCATGCAGGACTCCTTGCGGTTGCGGCAGAAGCGGTGGTAGTCGGGCGCGATGGTGCTGCCCACGGCCTGCGCGCCCACGACGAGCGCGACGCCCTCGACGAGGCTCATGGGGTCAACGGGCTCGGCCGTGAAGAGCGCGACCATGTCGACGTGGCCGGCGCACGTCACGATGCCGTAGATGCACAGGAGGATGAGCGCGGGCACCGCGACCATGTTGAGCTTGGTGATGATCTTCTCGCCGATGATGGACACGGTGAGCATGATGAGTCCGAGCACGATGATGCACACGGTGCGGTTGAGCTCGAGGCCGCCCATCGAGACGATCTGCAGGAACGACTCGCCCGCCACCTGGCAGTCGGTGCCGGCCCAGCACACGAGCGTGGACGCGAGGATGAACGAGACGATGACGCCCGCGCCCTCCTTGCCGAAGGCGCTGCGGGCAACGATCGCCGTGGGCAGGCCGGTGTCGGTGCCCTCCATGCCCTGCAGGCAGAAGATGGCGGCGAGGATTGCCGACCCGATGATGGTGGCGAGGATCATCTCGGCCATGTTGAGACCGGCGATGAGCAGCGCGCCGATCATGATGACGGGCACGCAGATGGAGGAACCCGCCCAGACGAAGCTGGTCTTCCACCAAGCGTGGCGCTGCGACTCCGGCACCGGGACGAACGCGTCGTCCTCGAACACGCCGCTGCCACCCTTGGCACCGGCGGCCTGGGCGCCGGCGGACGGCGTCGAAGGCGCAGGCGGCGTCGGCTTGGGTTCGGTCTCACTCATCTCGCTCATCTCACTCATGGTCCTTTCGATCCTTTCGACTTGGCGCGGCGCCACGGCGGGCGGGGTCACGCGCGTTGCGGTTCGGCGCGCCGGCCAATCCCCGAGCGCGCATGGAGCAGTGTAGCCTTGCGGCGTCCGGCATCGCAGACCCGCGCCATTACCGTTACAAGGCGGAAACGGCATCGACCACACGGCGGAAAAGATTAAAGGATTTGAGGAAAAGCACGAGCGTAGACGCTCGATTTTGAGCGCAAGCGGGTTGGTTAGGGACGGCGGGCAGCGACGGAGGCGGCGGACGGACGACAAACGGCGGCAGAGCATGCGTCGCATATCAAGCTTGAAACGAT
>CAYMHQ010000299.1:0-2941 GCA_964390275.1 uncultured Coriobacteriaceae bacterium | reverse complement strand
GCCCTGCCCCTCGCCCGGAAGGCCAGACTGACGGGACGCCGAGGGCGCGTCGAGCGCGACGGCGGGGGGCTCGTCCTCGGGGTCGTCGCGCGGCGGGACCCAGCGCGTCGCCGCGAGCGCGGAGCGGACCGTCGAAGGGTCGGCGAGAAGGCGCCCGGCGACGTACTCCACGTACTCGTCGGAAAGGGGCGTCCCCTTGATGGGCGCCATGGCGGTCACCACGTCGGCGAGTGCGAGGACGCGTCCCTCGGGAGTCGCGATGTCGAAGCGGTCGAGGTGGCGGTCGACGACGAAGCGCACGAGCGGCTGGGGGTTCGCGATCTGCTCCTTGAGCGCCTCTCCCCCGTAGGCCTCGATGAACTCGGCGGGGTCCTTGCCGTCAGGGAGGACGACGCAGTACATGCCCGCCGTGGTGGAGCCCACGAACTGCATCGCGCGCTCCGCCGCCCGCAGGCCGGCCTCGTCGCCGTCGAACAGACAGACGATCCGCCCCTGCGTGACGCGCTCGCCGGCGGCGGTGAGGAACCGCGACAGGAGCTTCACGTGCTGGAGGCGGAAGGCGGTGCCGAGCGGCGCGACGGCGTTGCAGATGCCTGCCTCGTGGCTCGAGATGACGTCGGTGTACCCCTCCATGACGACGGCCTCCATCGAGGCCGTGATGTGGCTTTTCGCGACGTCAAGCGCGAAGAGGGTGGACCCCTTGTGGAAGATGGGCGTCTCGGAGGAGTTGAGGTACTTGGGCTTCGAGTCGTCGAGGACGCGCCCGCCAAGGCCCACGGCCCGGCCGCGCTCGTCGCGAATCGTGAACATCACCCGGTTGTGGAAGCAGTCCTGGAGCGAGCCGCCGCGGCGGACGGCGAGGTTAGCCTCCGTCATCTCGCGCGCGGTGAAGCCCCGCTCGGTGAGATACCTCACGAGCGCTCCCCCGCCCGGGGCGTAGCCGAGCGTCCAGCGCTGCGAGACAGCGCTGCCGAAGCCGCGCCTGGCGAGATAGGCACGCGCGGCGTCGGCCCCCGCGCCGCGGACGCGCGTCAGGTACCGGTGGTAGAAGCCCGCGGCCTCCTCGACGGCCTCGAACAGGCGCTTCTTGTCGGACGAGCTGCGGGAGCGTCCGTACGACTCGCCGTCGTCCGAGAGCATGATGCCGGCGCGGTCGGCCAGGTAGCGCACCGCGTCGACGAACTCGAGGTGGTCGCGCTCCATGACGAAGTCGAAGCAGTCGCCGCCCTTGCCGCAGCCGAAGCACTTCCAGAACATGCCCTCGGGCTTCACGTGGAACGACGGGGACTTCTCGTGATGGAAGGGGCAGCACCCCCAGAACTCCCTGCCCATCTGGCGCAGCTGCACGGTCTCGCCCACGAGCGCGACGAGGTCGGTCGCCTCGCGCACCTTCTGCTTGTCCTCAGGCGTGAACACCGTGACCTCCTCGCGTCTATCCTACAGGTCGAACCCCTCCGAACCGAGGTTGCGCGCGACCCAGTCGATGTTGCCGTTCACCGTGGCGATGAGCTCGTCGAGCGTGGGGAACGCGCACTGGCCGCGGAGCCGCTCCACGAACGCGACCGCCACGTCACGCCCGTAGATGTCCTCGTCGAAGCCGAGCATATGCGCCTCGATCGACGCGCAGTTCGGCTCGTCGGCGAACGTCCGGGGCACGCCGACGTTGACCGCGGCGGGGTACACCCTGTCGTCGACGAGCACGAGGCAGCCGTACACGCCCTCGGCCGGCACGACATAGGGGTACGAGAGCTTGACGTTCGCCGTGGGGAACCCGAACGTGCGGCCCATCTGACGGCCCTTCGTCACCGTGCCCCTCAGGAAGTGCGGGCGGCACAGAAGGGACGTCGCGCCGGCGCAGTCGCCCTCGTCGATCAGGAGGTGGCGCACCCTCGTGGCGGAGACCGGCGAGCTCGCGTTGCACAGGAGGTCGTACCCAAATACCTCGCACTTCGCCGAGCGTCGCCTGCCGAGCGACCGGAGCTCGGCGACGTTGCCCGCGTTGTTGGCACCAAGGCGGAAGTCGCTGCCCACATGGATGCCGCGCGGCTTGAACACGGGACGCACGATGTCACGCAGGAACGACTCGGCGGAGTTCATCGCGAGCTCCCGGGTGAAGGGGACGCACACGACGAAGTCGGCGCCGAACCTGCGCAGGTAGGACAGGCGGTCTTCGTTGTCGAGCAGCTTGTGGACCCGCGACGAGGGAAGGAAGAGCTCGTCGGGGTCGGGGTCGAACGTCATGATGACGCTCGGCATGCCGCGGCGGTGGGCGTCCTCGATCGTCTGGGAGAAGAGGAAGCGGTGCCCGCGGTGGACGCCGTCGAACGCGCCGATGGTGCACACAGCGTCACCGATCGAGACGTCGTCCGTCCCGACCCTGATGAGCGTAGAGAGCGGGCTGTCGAGCGGGGACCGGCGGTCCGTGACGGTGTCGGGGTCGACCTCGCGCAGGAACGCGCGGCGAGCTAGCTCACATACCTCTTGTTTCATCGATGCATCTCCCAGGCGCACGTAACCTACTGAGCCACCCCGACGACGCCGTCGGGCAGAACAACATGGGGCGCAAGGGCCCCGCCGCAGCGGGCGGCGGTCGCGTACAGGCGCCCCTCCCTCACAAGCGCGACGGTCGCGCCCTCGGGCAGCCCTGACGCGGCGCCGCCGTCGGTCCGCGCAACCGAGAGACGTCTGCCGCAGCGGACGTCCTCAAGGTCCTTCTCGCCGAGCGCAACCCGCGCGCACCCGATCACCCGCACGGGGTCGAGGGGGAACGCCTGCCCGTCCGCGACCACATCGGCGAGCGGGCGGCATTCGGCGACGCCTACGGAGCCGCTCGCCGTCCTGCGCAGTGCGCCCACGTGGCAGGCGCTTCCGAGCGCGCGGCCGAGGTCGCGGCAGAGGGCGCGGACGTACGTCCCCTTCGAGACGAGCACGTCGACGTCCC
>CAYMHQ010000298.1:0-2947 GCA_964390275.1 uncultured Coriobacteriaceae bacterium | reverse complement strand
ACCGCGGCTCGCCATGCGGCCGACGCGGGCGCGAAAGTCCTGCTCATCGACGGTGCCCCCGACGGCTCCGAGGGCGGCAACAGCAAGTTTGCCAAGCAGCTCCTCGCCTCGGGCCACGACGTCGAGGCGGCGGTGACCTACCTCAAGGCCCTCAACTCGGGCTTCGAGGTCGACGAGGAGATCGTGCGCATGTTCGCCGAGAAGATGGTGGCGATCCCCGAGTACTGCAAGGAGTACCTCGGCTGCGACGTGTACTCGTGGATCGGCAACGACGACCCGGTCCTCGCGCCGTTCGTGCCCGAGTATCCCGAGCTGCCCGGCGCCGACCAGTTCGACGCGTACACCATCACCGAGACGAACGGCGACGCGGCGCTCTGGCTCAAGGCGAAGGAGCTCGTCGAGGCGCGCGCCGAGTCGATCGACGTCTGGACCGCATCCCCCGCCCGGCACCTCGTCCAGGACCCCGAGACGAAGACGATCACGGGCGCAATCATCGAGCACGATGGCGCTGAGCTGCGCGTTTGCGCGAAGAACGGCGTGGTGCTCTCGTGCGGCGGCTTCGAGTTCAACGACGAGATGAAGAAGGACTTCCTCGGTGCGTCGCGGCTCGTGGGCATCGGCACGCCGTACAACCGCGGCGACGGCATCCGCATGGCGATGGAGGTGGGCGCCGACCTCTGGCACATGAAGAGCTACGAGCCCGGGTCGCAGACGCTCATGTTCGCGCCCGACGACGGCACGAACCCGCTGGCAGCCGGCGCGATCGGCGTGACGGGGAGCACGATCTTCGTCGGCGTCGACGGGTCGCGCTTCTACAACGAGATCGCCGAGAACCGCCACGGCCGCATCAAGCACGCCGGCGAGTTCCATCCGGTGACCCATCCGTGCAAGGAGTGGTTCCTCTGGGATCAGACGCGCATGGACGAGCTGCAGGCCGCCGGCATGGTCGACGCCATCCCGGTCCTCGCGAACGCCCAGTACATAACCGCCGACACGCTCGAGGCCCTCGCCGATGCCTGCGGGATGGACGCCGCCACGCTCACCGAGACCGTCGAGCACTGGAATTTCTTCGCCGAGCAGGGCTGCGACTACCAGTTCGGCCGCGACCCCTCGACCCTGCGCGCCTTTGACGGCGGCCCCTACTACGCGATGCCCGCCGCGCCGCTCATCCTCAACACCCAGGGCGGTCCGCGCCGCAACGTCGACGCGCAGATCATGGGCGCCGACGGCAACCCGATTCCCCACCTCTACGGCGCTGGCGAGCTGGGCAGCATCAACGCGTTCCAGTACCAGGGCGGCTGCAACCTGGGCGAATGCCTGATCTTTGGCCGCATCGCCGGCGAGAACGCCGCGGCGGCGAAGTAGGCCGAGCGGTAGGCGAGCGGTCGAGCCGCAACCGGGCAGCTTCGCGCATCTCTGAGCCGGGCGCGCTTGTCCCGAGGTCGAACGGACCTCGAGGTGGGCGCGTCCGGCGCGTTCGGTTCGGGGCGCCCCCATCCGCAATGCGAAGTCATGCCCCTGACCTGCATGGACAGGCACAACCGCATGGTGTTTAATGGCGGCCGAGTGAGATGGCAGGCCGGTTGAGACGGTCGGCCGCGACGGCTCGGACGGGAGGTTCGGCGCGATGGCATCGTGGGACGAAGACGTGCGAATGCCCTGCTCGATGGTCCAGAAGGCGGTCGGCATCTCGCGCAACGCCCTGGTCAACTACGAGCGCCACGGGGCGGTCCACCCCGCGCGCGACGCGAACGGTTACCGGGCCTACTCGCAGGGCGACCTGCTCGATGCGATGTGCTGCACGATGCTCACGTCGATGGGCTTCAGCGTGAACGAGGCCGCTGAGCTGCTCAAATGCGACGACCTCATGAGTGTCCCCCAACTCGAGACGTACATCGCCCGCCTCGAGCTGCAGCGGGAGGTCGCCGGGGCGAAGATCGCCAACCTTGAGGCACTCAAGCGAACGACCGTCGAGGCCCTCCCGCCCGAGACCGCCGGGTTCGAGATGGTCGACTGTCCCGACTGGCTGTTCTTCTTTGACGAGCACGAGTCGGTCGACATCCGTGACGTCAAGCTGGACAACCAGGCCCTCCTCATGCGCTCTCTCCCGCTGAGCTGCCGCGGGTTCGTGGTGGAGCGCTTCTTCGACGGTCCCGCCCGCAACCTCGCCTTTCGCTGGGGGAGGACGCTGCGCGGTGAGCACGCGCACCTGCTCGACGTCGACGCGTCCCGAGCGTGCGTGCTGGGAGGGTTGTGCGTGCGCGTCTCCCTCGCCGCCGACTTCCCCGACCTCGACCCGTCGGGCATACTGCGCGACAGACTGGCTTCCTACCTGCGGGAACACGGCCTGCGCCACGTCGGCGACCCGTTCGTCCCGTCGCTTCTCAGCAACCGCCGACCGAGTCCGGTGTTCGAGGTGTTCGTGCCGGTTGAGCGGTGAGGCGGCTTGGACCCGCCAAGAGGGTGCGCCAAGAGGGATCGCCTGGCCAAACCCCCAACTTCCCATGCAGAAAGTCTCGGCGGTGGGCAAAAAGTCAACTTTCCATGCACTTTTCGAAGGGCCAAATCGAGAGCTTCGATAAAACCGCAGCTAGATGGCGCGTCATTACTACCCTACCCGAACGGTGGGTTGATTTTCTGCATGGAAAGTTGAAGTTCTGGCCATTAGGATCCAAAAGTGCAAGGAAACTTGAAGTTCTGGCCATCTGCAAGGAATCTTGTACTTTTGCCCACCCGGACTTCGCCTCCGCGACCCTCGCGTCCTCTGTTCGTCCCCGCCTTCCCCTCGTCCACCAAAAAGGGAAGGCCGGGGTTATCCCCCGACCTTCCCTCAGCTTGCTGTTCTTGGTTCGCCAGCCTTTTCGGGCTTGTTAGTCCTTCCCGCTTGCCCTCCCCGCTCGCGCGTTACTGCAGGTAGGAGGCGTTCACAAAGCCGTAGGCGTCGAGC
>CAYMHQ010000297.1:1217-2954 GCA_964390275.1 uncultured Coriobacteriaceae bacterium | reverse complement strand
TGGGTATTCGCTTCCGTTCGCGCTCAAAGGCGGCTGGACAGGCTCTACCCATCCCGTGGGTAGAGGGCGCCGAGCTGGGGTTTTATAGAGTGAGTCGAGCTGGCTGAGTTGAGCTGAGCTGAGCTGAATCAAGCTGTCCGGATATGTGGCAGCCCGTCGAGGGCATACCGGCCCCGTCTATCCTCGGGCCCCGCCGTCCTCGACGAGGTCGATCAGCTCCTGCTGGTTGTGGACGCCGAGTTTGCCGTAGACGTGCTTCGTGTGCGCCTGCACCGTCCCCACCGCGATCGAGAGCTCGCGCGCGACGACCTGCGCGTTGCGGCCGCGAACGAGAAGCACCATGACCTCGGCCTCGCGGGGCGTGAGCCCGTGGGCGCTCGCGAGCTCACGGCACCGCGCGAGACGCTCCTCGGTGAGCCCGCTCGAGAGGGCCGCCGAGGATGACCCGCTCACACCGGTGGGCGTCTCATCAACCGCGTCGAAGGACGTGCGGGAGGTTGCGTCAGAGGACGGATCCGAGGTCGACTCCTTCACGAGACGCTCGAGAGAGCGCTCGGGAAGCACGGCCACGCAGACGAGCACGAGGAACACGACCATCACGAGGGAGACCGACGAGAGGGACACCGTACCGAGCGTCTGGAGCCCGGCGAGGACCGTGCCGAACACGCTCCCGCACGCGCGACCGAGCAGCGTCGCCCCCACGCCGAACCCGAACACCCTCAGCCCGTCCGCCCGGCCGTCGTGGACGTACTTCGCCATGACGATCCACGTGAGCAGGTCGAAGAGGCCGTAGCCCGCCGCGGCGAGCAGGTACCCCACGGCACCGTGCGAACCCGGGAGCAGCGGGAACAGGGTGTATCCCACGGCTATGAGCGGGAGGACCCACCGGTAGACGAGCAGGACGTCCATGTCCCTCAGCACAACATAGAGGACGAAGAAGAGCAGCGCCACCACCCCGTCGATGAGCGTCGTCTGCCATGAGGCGTCCCAGGCGCCCGCGAAAACGGGGTCGCACATCGACTTGATGGTGGCGGTCGCGAAAACGAATGCGAACATGCCGAACGCGAGCGGGGCGAACGCACGGAACTGAAGGCCCTTCGTCGAGGCGCCGCACGAGGGTGCGCCGTCCAGCGGGGCCCCAGCCAGCAAGACGCCGGCTTGCGGGCAGCTGGCATAGGCATCGGCTTGGATGTCATCGAGGGCGCGGCGGGCGCACCGCAAGGAGACCACCGCAACAGCCGGCAGCGCGGCGAGAACGACTCCGCTCACAAGCGCGGGGAGCAGCCTCAGCACGATCACGACCGCAAACGCGGCGAAGAAGGACAGGAAGACGTAGAGACCCGCCGCGTGGTTCTCGAGTCGCCCGTAGACGCATCCCCACTCGACCCTGAGGAGCGCGAGCGTCAGGCCGCCGGACACCGCCGCCGCGAGTCCGATCGCCGCGGCGTGCTCGGCAAAGATGAGGCTGCACACGAGGAGGACCGCCGCGACACCGCCGAACACCGCGACGAAAGGGATACCGATCCGACCAAGAAGAGTCCTGACATGGTCGGCAGAAAGCGCGACGGCGAACGAGAAGACCGCTCCGCACAGGAAGAACACCGCCCACGAGAGATCAAGAGAAAGCGGCATAGTCCCGACCCCGACGCGGACGCGCTCGGCAAGGAGCAGAAAGAAAACGATGGTCCAGACGCGGCTAACACCCAGTCCGAGGAACGCCAGACCCTGCGGACCGGG
>CAYMHQ010000297.1:0-1117 GCA_964390275.1 uncultured Coriobacteriaceae bacterium | reverse complement strand
CTCGTCAAACCATCGAGAGAAGCGCTCCGGCCACGGTGTGCGAATGTCGACCTGCTCCCCCGTCACCGGGTGCACGAACGATTCGGAGAACGCATGAAGCATGAGGCCGTCCTCATCCTCGACGAGGCCGTAAAGCGGGTCGTTGACGATGGGGAAGCCGTGGTGCGACAGGTGAACGCGAATCTGATGCCGCCTGCCCGTACCTAGCGTGACGCCGAGAAGCGAACGCGACCCGTCCTCAGAGACAGCAAGGCGCTCGACCGTGGTGAGCGAAGGCTTGCCTCCGGAAGAGCAGGCGCGCATCTTGGAAGCATCGTGCCGGTCGCGCCCGATAGGGTCGGAATACGCGCATGACGCGCGCGGGAACTCGCCGCGAACGATAGCGAGATAGCTCTTGTGAGCACCGCCCGACGCGATGAGCGAGTCGAACAGACCCTGGAACTCCTCGCACTTGGAGAACAGCACGACACCGGTGGTTTCGAAGTCGAGGCGTTGCAGCGCCTGGGGCACGATGCGAAAGCCCTCGTCAGGAGCATGGTTTGAAGCGCAGCTTGAGCCATCACTCAGACAACCATCAAGATAAGCTTGAACGTTAGATGTGAGCGTCACAGCATCCGAACCGTCGTCATGAACGAGGATCCCGGCTCGTTTCTCAACCGCGAGGACGAACGGGTCCTCATAAAGGACCGTCAGCGGGAAAGGAACGGAGCCATGAAAAGTGTGCGTCGTCCGCGGGCGGAGAGCGACCTTGGCGCCAGGACCCAAAGAGGCGTCGAGCCCGAGGGGCTTGTCGGGAGACCGAAGGTCGAACACCTGGCCGAAAGAGAACATACGGCGGACGACCGCAGAGGACACGCCGAGCGACTCGAATAGCTGGCGCGCAGAGCACGCACCAGTGACAACGAATATAAAGCAACGCCCAAAGGGGCCGCCATCGGCACAGTACGAGTCATATACAGCGAATCGAGACACGGCACCCCGCATATCAAACATAGAAAAGAATAGGATAACTTAAGCCAATCCCACACCCGCAATGCACGCGAAGACATGGTATCAGAACCGGGCCACTGAAAACGAAAAAAGCCCGCGAGAGGCGTTCGCCAACTCGCGGGCTTTA
>CAYMHQ010000296.1:0-2966 GCA_964390275.1 uncultured Coriobacteriaceae bacterium | reverse complement strand
CTTCCACGGGCACAAGTGCCCGGGACTCGCCATCGGCTTTAAGGTGGTCGAGGGCGCGATCGCGGAGCTCGGACTCGACGGCTCGCACCTGCCGGGCGTCGACGAGGGGGTCGTCTGCGTCGCCGAGGTCGACACGTGCCCGGTCGACGCGGCACGGTTCCTGCTCGGATGCACCGAGAAGCGGTCGAACCTCATCATCCGCCTCAGCAAGGACATGGCGTTCTCATTCTTCGTCCCCGCCACCGGCAAACGGGTGCGTCTCGTGCTCACCGCCAGCCGCCCCGAGTCGATGAGCCGCGCCGACTTCATCACCTACCTGCTCGAACATCCCTACGACGAGCTGTTCTCGGTCGAGGAGCCCGGGTTCGAGCTGGCCGAGCTCGACCTGCCAGGCGCCGAGGGGTAGCCAATCCGTCCGGTGCTGGCGAGTCCGATACCGGCCTACCCGACGTCGATCCGCTTGTCGCTCGGCGTAATCGCCTTGGCGGGGCAGACGAGCACGCACAGGTGGCAGCCGACGCAGGCGCTCGGGTCCAGGACCGGCGCGCCGTTCGACATGCGCAGCGCCTCGTGGCCCCCGTCGCGGCACGAGAGAGCGCAGCGCCCGCATCCCAGGCACCTCTCGCGGCTGAAGCGCGGCAGAAGCTTGGTCCGCCGGTCCAGCATGTCGGGCTCCGTCACGTTCCCCACGCCGAGCCCCCGCAGGTCCGAGAGCCGCGTCAGTCCCTTTTCGCGCAGGTACCAGGCGAGGCCGTCCGTCAGGTCGTCGATGATGCGCGCGCCGAACTGCATGACCGCCGTGGTGACCTGGACGTGGTTGGCGCCCAGCAGCAGGAACTCGGTGGCGTCGCGCCAGGTTTCGATGCCGCCCATGCCGCTGATGGGGACGTCGCGCAGCCGCGGGTCCGATGCCATCTCCCAGACGAACCGCAGCGCGACGGGCTTCACCGCGCGCCCCGAGCAGCCGCCCACCGCCGACATGCCCCGCACGGAGGGCTCGGTGACGTAGGTGTCGAGGTCCATCCCCATGAGTCCCTTGACGGTGTTGATGGCCGAGATGCCGTCGGCGCCGCTCTCCACCGCCGCGCGCGCGAACGGGCGCATGTCCGCGACGTCCGGCGTGAGCTTCGCCAGCAGCGGGATCGTGCAGCCGCGCCGCGCAGCCCTCGTGCACCGGGCGACCGCGTCCGCGTCCTGGCCGATGTCGTCGCCGAGTCCCTCCTGCTCCATGTTGGGACAGGAGAAGTTGCACTCGACGAGGTCGGCGCCCGCGTCCTGGGCAAGCCGCGCCAGGCGCTCCCACTCCTCGTCGCTGCGCCCCATGATGGAGGCGATGACCGCCTTCGTGGGGAAGTCGCGCTTGAGTCGTCGGATGACGTCGAGATCGTTCTCCAGGCTGTTGCACGAGAGCTGCTCGATGTTCTTAAACCCGTAGAACCCGGCGGGTCCGTGCCCGTCCTGAAGCGCGGAGTAGCGTGGCGAGGCCTCGTGCATGGCGAAGTCGCAGAGCGTCTTGAGGCATGCGCCGGCCCATCCCATCTCGAACGCGCGTGCGACCTTCTCATACGAGCTCGACACGACGGAGGAGGAGAGGAGGAACGGGTTCTCCAGGTGGACGCCGAGGAAGTCGCACGAGAGGTCGACCGGCGTCTCCGGGGGCCGCTGGCCCGGGAGCCCATCCCCTCCGAGGCCGCCTTCGTGCAGCGCCGCCAGCACACGCCTGATGCGCACGGGGCTCGTCTTCAGCACGCAGGCGCTCTCGCACGGGGCGTCGCATTCGGCGCAGGGGAAGCCCTCGCCGGGGAGTCTCGCCGCCGCGCCGACCGGGTTCGCGAAGTACAGAGAGCGCAGCAGCCCGGCGGGATCGAGCCCGTGGGGGCAGGCCTGCGTGCAGGCCGCATGGTCGCAGAGCAGGCAGCGGGAGACCTCCTCCATCGGAACACCGACTTCACGCTGCATGTTTCTCCCGCTCCTCCCGGATGGCATCCTTTCGGATGACGCCTTCTGGCCACTTCCGTGCGGCCGTCCGCCGCCGTGTGGGAAAGTGTAATATGCACGGGCGGGCAGACATGGCCGGACGGGCATGTTCGCCGAATTCCCGCGCAGCCCGGTGGCGGACCGGCGGGGCGGTGGGAGTGCGGACTGACGGAGGTGCGGACTGGTGGAGGTGACGCCGATGACGCCGAGACCTGCGGCGATGGAGAACCTGCTCGGCATCACGGACCCCGCCGAGCTTGCCCGCGAGGAAGAGCGGCTCAGCAAGATACGCGCCCTCGAGCTCTTCGACAGAGGGCGGCTCGGCGCACTCGGGGCCGGCACGCCTGAGGTCGGGACGTTTGCCGGGCTGGCGGTGATTCACGGCCACCTGTTCCAGGATGTCTACGAATTCGCAGGTAGGATGCGTGACGTCGACATCTCGAAGAGAGACTTCCTCTTCGCGCCGGCGCGACATCTCGGTAGCGCGCTCGCGGCCATCGACGGCATGCCCTGGGGAACCTTCGACGAGATCGTCGAGAAGTACGTCGAGATGAACGTCGCCCATCCGTTCCGCGAGGGCAACGGGCGCGCCTGCCGCATCTGGCTCGACGGGATGCTGAGGGCGGCGCTCGGCCGGGTCGTGGAGTGGGGCCTCGTGGGCGAGCACGACTACATGCATGCTATGGAGCGTAGCCCGGTGACGGACGGGGAGATCAAGTCGCTGCTCAGGGGCGCCCTTACGGGCAGAGTGGGCGACCGCCGGTTGTTCGCGGATGGCGTCGACGTCAGCTATCGGTACGAGGGGCTCGGCGCGTTCAAGGCGATCGAGCTGCCGTAGAGGGCGCCGCCGAGCTCGCCGAGGTGTGAAGGTATGAGGGCGTCGCGCGCCGTTGGGGCGTCGCGGGGCGCAGTTCGCTTTTCCTGCCGCGCCCCAGCCGCTACAATACCTCGGGCAAAATCACGAACAGTCAAGCCGTGAAGCGCGAAGG
>CAYMHQ010000295.1:0-2978 GCA_964390275.1 uncultured Coriobacteriaceae bacterium | reverse complement strand
CCGTCGTAGGTCTTCTCGGCGCTCGCGGCGGTGATGGTGATCTCGCGCGGGGTGATCGTGAGCGTGCCCTCGGTCACCGCGGAGACGATGTAGCGGCCGGTCCCGTCGATGGTGCCCACGCCCGCCTCGCCGAACGCGACCGTGTACGTGCCGGCGTTCGTGGCCGAGACGCTCGCCTCGACGCTGGGGAAGTCGGAGTCCGCGGGAGCGCCCGTGTAGCCCGAGACCGTGCGCTGGTCGCCGGTGTAGGGGTAGGTGGCGCTGTTCGCGGTGAGCTCGACGTTCTTGTAGTAGCAGAGCGTGAGGACGCTCTCGCTCGGGTCGGCCGTGACGATGACGCTGTCGGGCTGGCCCGCGACGGCCGTGTAGCCCTCGATCTGCGGGACCTCGACCGTCACCTCGTCGAGGTAGGTCTGCCCGCCCACGGTCACGGGATCGGCGATCTGCGTCTCGCCGGAGTTGTTCCAGACGTACCTGACCGTGTAGCTCAGGTCGGTGCGCTTGGCGTAGTAGAACGTGATGACGTTCGCGTCTCCGTCGACGCCGATGACGATCGACTGGGGCGTGTCGCTCGCGAGGTTGTAGCCGGCGACCGCGATCGCGTCCTCGGTCACGGTGGCGCCGAGCTCGGCGGTGCCCGTCTTGGCGGGCGCGACGGCCTTCTCGGTGCCCTCCTCGAGGTAGTTCACCGTATAGCTGATGTCGCTCTTCTTGACGTAGTAGAGGTCGAGGGCGCCGGTCGTCTTGGAGGCGACGGTGCAGCTCTCGGCGCTGGCGGAGACGTACGCGTAGTCCGCGACGGCCTTCGCGCGGTCGGCGGCGCTCACCACGGTGCCCGCCGGGGCGATGACCGTCTCGGCCGTCGCGACCTGGGTCTCGGCCCCCTTAAGGAGATGGCGAACCTTCACCTGGCCGTACGAGCTCACGTCGAGGCTGCCGTCGAGGCGCCACACGTCGCTGGTCACGCCGTATGCCACGTCGCCGCCCGTGGCCGACCTGAGGCCGTACGCGCTCCAGTCGACCCCGCCGAGGTCGACGGTCACGGCGCCCGCGTAGCGCTCGAGGCAGCCCGCGGCGTTCAGCGCGGCGATGACGGAGTCGTACCTCTCGCCGCTCGTCGCGTACTCGGTGTCACCGCTCGCCGCGCCGAAGCCCTCAACCCACACGCGGCCAATGGTGACCCAGTCGCCGCTCTCGACGTCGAGGCCCTCGGCGTCGCCGGTGACCACGGCGTACACGTAGACGTAGCTGCCCTCGGTCGCGGGGCGGTCGACGGTGATCTGCTTGGAGGCGGTCTCGTCGCCGTAGGTCGCGGTGATGGTGACCATGCCGGACGCGACACCGGTCACAAGGCCGCTCTCGTCGACCGTGGCGATCGAGGGGTCGGAGCTCGACCAGGTGACGGGGCCGGAGAAGTTGAGGGCCTCGAGCTGGGTGGTCGCGCCCAGCTCGACGCTGCTCGCGCCCTCGACCGAGAGGGCGGGCAGGACGATGACCGCGATGAACTCCGTCCGGGTGATGTGGTCGGTGGTGTGGAAGTAGTACTCGTCGCAGTACGTGTGGGAGAGGACGACCGCGCCCGCCTTCACGCCCGTGACGGTGCAGGTGGTGCCGGTGCCGGAAACCGTCGCGATGGACTCGTCGCCCGAGTACCACTGCTGCACGTAGCCGCAGTAAAGCAGGTTCCCGCAGCCCTCCACCGTGGCCTGCTGGCCCACCCTCACGTAGAAGGTGGGCAGCGCGGCCTCGACGGTGACCTCGACGGACACGGTCTCGACCCCGTCGGTCGCGGTGACGGTCGTCTTGCCGGCCTTGACGCCGGTCACGGCGCCGCTCGCGTCGACGGTGGCGACGGAGGGGTCGGCGGAGGTCCAGGTGACGCCGTACGTGAAGTTGCTCGCCGTGAGCTGCTTGGTCCAGCCCTCGTACATGGTGGTCTCGCCCGAGACCGAGGCGGCCGGCTTGAGCACGACGACCGTGAAGGTCTGCTCGGCCACGGTGTGGGAGGACGCGCCCGCGTTGTAGTGGTTCTCCGCGTTGGTGCAGTACGTGTAGGTGACGGTGACCCTGCCGGGCTTCACGCCCTTCACGTAGAAGTCGGGCCCGAGGCCGTACGAGCTGCTCCCCACCGTCGCGACCTCGGTGTCGCTCGAGGCGGTCTTGTGGACGTACTGGCAGCCCGCGTGGCCGGTCGCGTTCGCGTGGCCGTCGATGTCGAGCGTCTCGCCCGCGTAGACGTAGTAGACGGAGGAGTCCTGCTCGACCTTCAGCTCCTTGGAGCCGGTCTTGTCGCCGCGGGTGGCGGTGATGACGCACGTGCCGGCGCTGCGGCCGATCACGAGGCCGTTCGCGTCGACGGTGGCGACGGAGGGGTCAGAGGAGGTCCAGGTGACGTCGTCGCCGTCGAAGTTGGTCGCCGTGAACTGGGCGACCTCGTCGACGTTGATGCTGTCGGCGCCCGAGACCGTGGGGACGGGGTCCGCCACGGTGAGCGTAAGGGTGACGGTCTCGTCCCCGTCGGTCGCGGTGAGGGTGGCGGTGCCCGGCGCGACGCCCGTCACGAGGCCGTTCTCGTCGACGGTGGCGACCGTCTGGTCGCTCGTGGACCACGTCACCGTGCCGTAGAAGTCGTGCGCGATGAACTGGGAGGTGGTGCCCGTGGTCACGTCGGTCTCGCCCGTGACGGTGGCGGGCACCGCCTTCTGGACGACGACGGTGAAATACTCGGGGGTCACGTCATGATCGCCGGCAAGGCCGTGCTCGAACGCCGTCCACCAACCGCAGAACGTGTGGGTGATCGTGACCGTGCCGCGCCTCACGCCCGTCACGGTTCCGATCGTGCTGCCGGAGCCGGAGACCGTCGCGATCGAAGTGTCGCCCGAAGACCAGGTCAGCTGGTAGCTGCAATTGGCGTAGCCGTTCCCCGACCCCGACAGGGAGATCGTGGCGCCCTCCTTGACGTAGTAGATGGTCTCGGA
>CAYMHQ010000294.1:0-2981 GCA_964390275.1 uncultured Coriobacteriaceae bacterium | reverse complement strand
GAAACTGACTTACCCCGGATTTTGGTCAGAATCGCCAGATTGCGATTCCAGCCGCCGTCGGCCCCCGGCCGCGGACCTCCCGCCGGCTCCTTCCGCCCGCCTGCCTACCAAGAACGCCCCGCCCACCCGGTGCTCCTCACCGGACGGACGGGGCGTTCTGTCTGCCCATTTGCGCTCGCTACTTGTGTAGCGCGTCTGTCTCCCTTACCCGAAGTACGCCACGCCGCCCTCGATGAGCGGCTGGAACGTGTCGCCGGGGACGTTCACGTAGAGGCCCGTGCCGCTGCGCTCGGTGTGGCCCATCTTGCCCATCACGCGGCCGTCGGGGCTCGTGATGCCCTCGATGGCGAGCACCGAGCCGTTGGGGTTCACCGAGAGATCCATGCTCGGCACGCCGTCGGGCCCCACGTACTGGGTCGCGATCTGGCCGTTCGCCTTGAGCTGCGCGACCATCTCGGGGCTCGCCACAAAGCGGCCCTCGCCGTGGCTGATGGCAACCGTGTGGATGTCGCCCACCTGGCACTTGCTGAGCCACGGCGACAGGTTCGACGCCACGCGGGTGCGCACGAGGCGGCTCTGGTGACGGCCGATGGTGTTGAACGTGAGCGTGGGGCAGGTCTCGTCCATGGGGCGGATGTCGCCGAACGGCACGAGGCCGAGCTTCACGAGCGCCTGGAAGCCGTTGCAGATGCCCAGCATGAGGCCGTCGCGGGCCTGGAGCAGGTCGCGCACCGCCTCGGTCACCGCAGGGGCGCGGAAGAACGCCGTGATGAACTTGGCGCTGCCGTCGGGCTCGTCGCCGCCCGAGAAGCCGCCCGGGATCATGACGATCTGGCTGTTGTTGATGGCCTTGACGAGCGCCTCCGTGCTCTCGGCCACCGCGGCGGGCGTGAGGTTGTTGATGACGAGCACCTGCGCCTCGGCCCCGGCGCGCTCGAAGGCGTGGGCGGAGTCGTACTCGCAGTTCGTGCCGGGGAACACGGGGATGACCACGCGGGGCTTCGCGACGGCGGGGCCCACGTGCACCTGGGGCGCCTCGTAGCTCACGGTCTCGACGGTCTCGCCGGCGCCGCGGTAGGGGAACACGGGCTCGAGGGTGCCCTCCCACATCTCCTGCAGCTTGGCGAGGTCCATCTTCTCGCCGCCCACGACGAGCTGGTACTCCGCGGTCGTGCGGCCCACGGGCACCACGCTTGCGTGCTCGGTGGAGTCGGGGATCTCGGCGCCCTCCTCGAGCTCGACCACAAAGGTGCCGTACGAGGGCGTGAAGAGCGCACTGCCGGGGAAGATCGAGTTGGCCGCGAAGCCGATGCGGTTGCCCACGCACATCTTGAAGATCGACTCGGCCAGGCCGCCGTAGCCGGGCGTGGACACGGCGAGCACCTGGTCGTTGCGGATGAGCTGCTCAACCAGGTCGAACGTCTCGGTGAGGCCCTCGGTCTCGGGGATGAGCGAGCCGATCTCGCTCGAGGGGACCACGAGCACCACGCGGCTGCCGGGCTGCTTGAACTCGGGCGACGTCACGTGGTCGACCTTGCCCACGGCGGTCGCGAAGCTCACGAGGGTCGGCGGGACGTCGAGGTCCTCGAAGCTGCCGCTCATCGAGTCCTTGCCGCCGATGGCGCCCACGCCCAGGTCGACCTGCGCCATGAGCGCGCCGAGCACCGACGCGACGGGCTTGCCCCAGCGCTTGGGCTCGCCGCGCAGCTTCTCGAAGTACTCCTGGAACGTGAGGTAGGCGCGCTTGCGCTCGAAACCGGCGGCGACGAGCTTGGCCACGCTCTCCACAACGGCGAGGTAGGCGCCCTGGTACTGGTTGACCGAGGAGAGGTAGGGGTTGAAGCCCCACGCCATGCCGCTCACCGTGGTGGTCTCGCCGTCGACGGGGAACTTCGCGACCATCGCCATGCTCGGCGTGAGCTGGTTCTCGCCGCCGAACGGCATGAGGACGGTCGCCGCGCCGATCGTGGAGTCGAAGCGCTCGGAGAGGCCCTTGTTCGAGGCGACGTTGAGGTCGGTGAGAACGGAGCGCATCTGCTGGGCGATCGTGGTGCCGTGCCAGTCGGGGTCGTAGTCGCCGCCCTTCTCGACGAGGACGCGGGCGTGCTTGGGGGCGCCGTTCGAGGCGAGGAACGCGCGGCTCAGGTCGACAATCGTCGTGCCTTCCCACACCATGCGCACGCGCTTCTCCTCGGTCACCGTTGCGACGGGCGTGGCCTCGAGGTTCTCCTCGTGGGCGAGGGCGATGAACTTCTCGACGTCCTCGGCCGCGAGCGCGACGGCCATGCGCTCCTGCGACTCGGAGATGGCGAGCTCGGTGCCGTCAAGGCCGTCGTACTTCTTGGGGACGCGGTCGAGCTCGACATAGAGCCCGTCGGCCAGCTCGCCCACGGCCACCGAGACGCCGCCCGCGCCGAAGTCGTTGCAGCGCTTGATGAGCCGGCACGCGTCGCCGCGGCGGAAGAGGCGCTGGATCTTGCGCTCGACGGGGGCGTTGCCCTTCTGGACCTCGGCGCCGCACGTCTCGATGCTGCCGAGGTTGTGCGCCTTGGAGGAGCCGGTCGCGCCGCCGATGCCGTCGCGGCCCGTGCGCCCGCCGAGCAGCACGATCACGTCGCCGGGTGCGGGCTCCTCGCGGCGCACGTGGTCGGCCGGGGTGGCGCCCACCACGGCGCCGATCTCCATGCGCTTCGCGGCGTAGCCGGGGTGGTAGAGCTCGTTCACCTGGCCGGTCGCGAGGCCGATCTGGTTGCCGTAGCTCGAGTAGCCCGCGGCGGCGGCCGTCACGAGCTTGCGCTGGGGGAGCTTGCCGGGCAGCGTCTTGGAGACCGGGGCGAGCGGGTTCGCGGCGCCGGTCACGCGCATGGCCTGGTAGACGTAGCTGCGGCCGGAGAGCGGGTCGCGGATGGCGCCGCCCACGCAGGTCGCCGCGCCGCCGAAGGGCTCGATCTCGGTGGGGTGGTTGTGGGTCTCGTTCTTGA
>CAYMHQ010000293.1:1858-2991 GCA_964390275.1 uncultured Coriobacteriaceae bacterium | reverse complement strand
CGGGCTGATCGGAGGATCCGCCCTGCTCGGAGGTGCCGGAGGTGCCGCCGGTGGTGGACTGGCCGGACTGCTCGCCGTCGGGCTTGGCGGGCGGGTTGCCGCCCTCGCCGCCCTGCATGCCGGACTGGTTGGCCTCGAGGTACGCGGTGATGGCGTCCAGGGTCTCCTGGCTGATGATGCCCTCGTCTACCAGCGCCTGCAGCCCCGTCGATGCCGACATGGAAGTGGCTCCGTCGGGTGCCGCGCCGTCGGTCGAGCCCGTGCCGGTCCCGTCGGCCATTGCCAGGGCGGGGCAGCCGAGCGCCAGCGCCAGCGTGAGGGTCAATGCCATAGTGCGTTTCATATGTCCTCCTATCGTTCGCGTCGTTGCGTCGATGCGTTGGCGAAACCCGCAGGTTCCGCGGAAACCTCCCGCGGGCCGCTCAACGGTTGAAAAGTATACGCAGGCGGCTGAAAAGGCACTGAACAGCGGCGGTTTGCACGCGAGTTCAGTGAGACTTCGCACAATCGGGAGGGCTTGCGGTGCGGTGGGGGAGGGTGGCGTGGGGAGGTGCGAGGGGAAGGCGTGTGGGGGAAGGTGTGGACAGAAATGCAAGTTTCCTTGCACTTTCCGCCGGCGGTGGGCAAGATGTCAACTTTCCTTGCACTTTATGAAGGACCCAATCGAAGGTCTCGATAAAACCGCAGGTAGATGGCGCGTCCTAATAAACCTACTCGAACGGTGGGTTGATTATCTGCAAGGAGAATTGACTTTCTGGCCATCGGAAATCCAAAGTGCAAGGAAACTTGCACTTCTGTCCATCTGCAAGGAAAGTTGGAGTTTTGCCCGCCCCCACTGCTCGCCCTGTCGTGCCCGTCCTCGCGCCCCATTGTCGAGGTATTGTGGCGTGCCGGGGTCGCCTGTCGAGAGACGCTACACAAACTTGCGGGCGTGCTAAGGTGACGTTCGGATGCCAAAGGTCTCGTCGCGGTGTTCGCCTGCCCGCACGCCTGTCGGCGTCTACCAGCGCTTTCTCGTCCCCTCGCGGCGTCGTTGCGCCCGCTCGCATTCGATTGAGGAAAGGCAGTCTCAAATGGCAATCCTGAAAACTCGCGCCGCCGCGATTGTTTCGTCTTTGGCACTGATTGCGGCC
>CAYMHQ010000293.1:0-1758 GCA_964390275.1 uncultured Coriobacteriaceae bacterium | reverse complement strand
CAAGCTACACGCAGATCAAGTCGTTCACGGCGCAGGTGCTCGGCGGCGGGACGTACACGCAGGACGACCTCGCCGCAACGGACGTCACGGTGTTCAACTTCTGGACGTCGCACTGCCCGACCTGCGTCGAGGAGATGCCCGAGCTGGCCGAGCTCGAGCGGGCGCTCCCCAGCAACGTCCGCCTCGTGACCGTCTTCCTCGAAGGCCCGCTCCTCGTGAGCAAGGCGACCCCCGTCCTCGAGGACGCCGGCTTCACGGGCACGACGCTCGTCTCGTACGACGGCGACTTCGAGGCGGTGGCCGACAGCGTCATGTACACGCCGACCACGATGGTCTTCAGCTCCGACGGCGCCCTCATCACCAAGCAGGTCGGCGCGCCGGACGACGTGCGGGAGGACTACCTCGCGCTCATCAACAGCTGCCTCGAGCTGCTCGGGAAGCCCGGGATCACCCTTGAAGACTAGCCGAGGGGGAGCGCCGTTGGAGGGCGCGCCGGGCAAGGCTGCCGAGTCGGGCAAGACGACAGCGCCATCTACCAGGCGAATCGTCATGCTCCGCTGGACGGTCGCGGTGCTCGGCGTCGCGTTCGTCGTCATCGGCGTCGCGCGCGGCGAGTACCTCGACGTCCTCTCCAAAGCGGTGCGCGTGTGCCTCGAGTGCATAGGGATCGGCTGATGGCTGGCTGTGGCGGGCGGTGTGCTGGCCGCGACGAACGACGGACGGATCCGGAAGTGCGGCGAGGGGGCCGGAGGCGGCTGAGCGTGCGGCGCATCGTCCAGCTGGCCGCGGCGGCGCTCTTCAACGGATACGCCGTGGGGTTCGCGAAGGGCGAGATCTTCACCGGCGCGTCCAAGGCGTTCTGCGTGCCGGTCCTCAACTGCTACTCGTGCCCGGGCGCGCTCGGCTCGTGTCCGATCGGCGCGCTGCAGGCGGCGCTCGGCGGGACCCAGCGGTCGTTCCCGTTCTACGTGCTGGGCACGCTCATGCTGTTCGGCGTGCTGCTCGGGCGCGCGGTATGCGGACTGCTGTGTCCGTTCGGGCTGGTACAGGACCTGCTCCACAAGATTCCGACGCCCAAGCTCCGGGTGCCGCGCCGCGTCGACCGCCCGCTGCGCCGCCTCAAGTACGTTGTGCTGGCGCTGATGGTGGTCGTCCTGCCGTTTGTCGTGGCGGGCGTGGAGGGAATCGCGCCGCCGTTCTTCTGCGAGTTCCTCTGCCCGGCGGGCACACTCGGCGCGGGCATCCCGCTGCTCATTGCCGACGGGGACCTGCGCGGGCTCGTGGGTGCGCTGTTCAACTGGAAGGTCGCCGTGCTCGTCGCGATTCTCGTCGCGGCGGTCCTCATCCCGCGGCCGTTCTGCCGCTACCTCTGCCCGCTCGGTGCGTTCTATTCGCTGTTCAACCGGTTCAGCCTCGCGCAGGTCGAGCTCGACCGGAGCCGCTGCACGGGATGCGGAGCGTGCGCGAAGGCGTGCCCCATGGCCGTCGAGCCGGCGCGCGAGCCTGCGAGTTCCGAGTGCATCCGATGCGGGAAGTGCGCCCGCGTCTGTCCCGCGAGTGCTCTGACCTGCACGTTTGCGGGGAAGCCCGTCGGGCGGAGGAGGGGTGCCGGCCGGGTGGAGGATGCCCGCCGGGTGGGGGACGCGCGCGAGACGTCGTCCCCCGAGGCCTGATTGCCGGCGAACGCAAAAGGCGGCGCGGCCAAGGTCGTGAGGACCTCGGTCGCGCCGCCTTCTTTGTGCGCCCGCTCCGCGTCGA
>CAYMHQ010000292.1:0-3010 GCA_964390275.1 uncultured Coriobacteriaceae bacterium | reverse complement strand
GCCAGTTAAGACGGTATTCGTGACGAAAAATGCAACGAATACCGTCTTAACTGGCAAATAACGATAGCAGCAGGGGCCGCGGAGAGGTTGAAGCCAGGACGCCCGTCAGCGGAAGGGTTGAGGCGATAGCGCACCGGCGCCAACGCGCACGGCCCCGCAGGAATGCATAAAATCGCCCTCAGACTGCATACTTTTGGCGCCGTCATATCAATCTTGAAAAATCACGCATCGCAAATCGCGAAATCTGACCAAAAACCGGGGTAAGTCAGTTTCCAGATTGATATAACGAGGAGCCAAAGGGCGCTCCGTCGAGGCCGCTCCCCTAACGCTCTCGGGCACAGCAAAACCGGCAAGCCGTCTACCTGCGACGATGCGATTGGCCCTTCGTACGCTCCGTTCAGCGTCGGGCTGAAGGAGTATTCATCGCCCTCGCATATCAAATCGGAAACTGACTTACCCGGGTTTTTGGTCAAAAACGGCCGGAAGCGATTCCGGAAATGGCTCCGACTGCTCCCGAACGTCCCCGGGTGCCTCGGGAAACCCGAAGCGCCCGGGGACGACACCTGGCAGCACGCCTCACCCGGCAGCGAGCCCCGCTTGGCAGCACGCTCCGCTTGGTAGCCTGCCGCAAGTCGTCGGCCTACGCCAGCCCCGCCTGCTCCAGGCAGTCGGCCAGCGCGGCCTGGACGGCGGCGGAGGTCACGCTCGCGCCGCTCACGGCCTCGACCGCACCCGTGGCAGCGATCTGCTCGGCAAACCCGTCACCCAGGTCCCTGCCGATCCCAGCGGTCTCGTTCGAGGTGTCGACGCGCGCCTCGACGATTGCCCCGTTCTCCACGGAGATCCACACGGTGACGTCGCCGATGCCGCTCGCGGTCGCGGAGAACACCTCGCCCCGCATGTCGGAGGTGTCGGTCGTGGCAGGGGCGACCTCGACGTTGCGCGCGACCACGTTGGCGCGCGCCGTCGCGTTGGCCATCGTGCCGGGGCTGTAGCAGTCACCCACGGCGAACGTCAGCGCGCACACGCCCGAGGCGGCCTCGAACAGCTCGCGCTGCGGCTGGCACGGCTCGAGGTTCACAAGGGTGTCGCAGGGGACGTCCACGGTCACGCCGTACGAGGTCTCGACGGTGACGGTCCCCTCGCCCGCGGCGACGATCTTGCAGCCGTGATACGCGACGAGGCCGTGTGCCTCCATCCAGCGCTTGCCCATGAGACGCGGCCAGGTGGCGGCGCCCATGAAGAGGTCGTCCTGCGCGCCCTCGTTCAGCAGCGTGACGCGCTTGCCCTGCTTGAGCAGGCTGATCGCCAGCTCACAGGCGCGGAACTTCGCCCCCACGATCGCGACGTCCTCGCCAAACTCGAACGTGGAGCCCGCCTGCTCCGCCGCGCGCAGGTCGTCGAGCGTCGCCGCGCCCGCCAGCACGTCCGTGGCACCCGCAGCCCCCGCAGCATCCGCGGCGTCCGCAGCGGCGCACCCCGTCGCCACGATGAAGGCGTCCGCCCCGAGCCCGGCGACGTCGTCGGAGGTGACCTCGCTGTTCAGCGCCACCTCAACGCCGTACAGGTCGAGCTGGTTCTCGAGCCACTGCTCGTGCGCCATGATCTTCTCGTGCGGCCCCTTGATCGAGGCGACGAGCGCCATGTCGCCGCCGAGCCGGTCGCGCCGCTCGTACAGCTTCACCGAGTGGCCGCGCATGGCGCAGACGCGGGCGGCCTCCATGCCAGCGACGCCGCCGCCGATGACGGCGACCTTCAGGGGCTCGGCCGCGGGCAGGGGGTCGTAGCCCTCCGGCATCTCGTCGGTGTAGGCACGCGTGATGGAGGGGTTCACGCGGCAGTACATGGGCGTACCAAAGTCGAACGGCGCCACAAAGCAGGTCATGCAGTGCGTGCAGGGGGCACACTCGTCGCGGCGGCCCTCCGCCAGCTTGTTGGGCAGCTCCGGGTCGGCCATGAGGGAGCGCGTGGCAAGGATGTAGTCGATCTTGCCGTCGCGGATGGCGCCGTTCACCACCTCGGGCGCCATCCGGGCGTCCATGGCGCCCACGCAGCCCACGGGGATGCTCACGCACTGCTTGATGCGTGCGGCGACGTCGATCAGCGCGCCGTACCCGTCGGTGTCGCCGCGCAGGTTGCCGCCGAAGTGGCGCGCGTAGTCGATGGTGGTTCCGTAGCCCGTCTCGCCGTGCTCGTGCAGGTGCTCCACGTCGGGCATGAACCCGGCGCAGTGGTGCCCGTACGCCTCGGACCTGATGTGCAGGCAGCTCGCGCCGGCCGCCTCGAACAGCTTGGCGAACTCGCAGGCCTCCTCGACCGTCGTGAAGCCCTCGTCCGCGCCGAGCTCGTCGACGCTCCCCTCGATGCCGCTGTACAGGACCTGGATGATGAAGTCGTCCGTGCCGATGCGCTCGCGCGCCCCCGAGATGATCTCGGTCAGAACGCGCGCGCGGTTCTCCAGGGTCTCCCCGCTGTACTGGTCGGTGCGCTCGCGGTTCACGTAGCGCGAGAGATACGTCGAGAAGTAGTGGTTGCACGACGCGTTGAGCTCGACCCCGTCGAAGCCGGCCTTGTAGTAGCGCTCAATCGCGTCGACGAAGAGCCCGATCTCGGTCTGCACCTCCTCGGTGGTCTGCATGTGCCCGTTCGAGAAGCTCGTCTCGAGCGTGCTGGACGGAGCGAAGCTCGAGCTCGCGCCCGTCGACATCATCATGTCGTAGAGCTGGCCGATGACGACGGTCCCGTACTGGTGCATGTCGTCGGCGATGGCCTTGTGGGCGGCGATCCCGTCGTCGGTGCTGATGTCGAGCGAGACCATGCCGGCGGGAGCCTCGGCGCCCTCCGCCCCCGGAATCGCGGCGGACGCGTCGCCGGACGAGGGGAACACGTTCGACGACTCGAAGCAGATTGCGCCCACGCCGCCCTTGGCGAACTGCTCGTAGTAGCGCAGGCTCGTGTCGCTCGGCCAGTCGGTGGAGTGCTGGGTCTCCGAGCCGGCCGCGCTCTTCAT
>CAYMHQ010000291.1:0-3035 GCA_964390275.1 uncultured Coriobacteriaceae bacterium | reverse complement strand
CGCCGGGGTGCCGCACCACCGGGGCACCGCGCCATCGGACGCCATAGCGGGGTTTCCGTCGGGGAGCGCGCTTGCAAATCGCGGGCGCGCTCCCCTGCGCTATACTGGGCGACTGCGAGCGACAGGATGCGAGCCACCGTCCGCACGCAGATTTCGCGCGAACCGCACGCGGACCGCGCACACGACCGACATCATCATCGAGGGAGCTACCTTGGAATTCTTCGGCGCGAACGACTCATACGGCACCGACCGCTGCGACCTGAGCGAGGAGCGCTACGTCGACAAGAAGGTCGCCGACGGCTCGAACCTCCCCTTCGGCGTGAAGGGGATGCTGCCCGTGGTGACCTCCCGCCGCAAGAAGGGCGGCTTCAAGACGGTGTACGCCTTCCCGTTCGCCGAGGGCGCGGCCGACGAGTCCGACCCGCTCGCCCACGAGCTCTGCGAGGCGACCGGCTTCGTGAACATGCTGCTCGGCGAGGCGCGCGAGCTCTCGGGGTACGAGTTCGGCGTGATCGGCGCACTCAACCTGGGCGTGAGCGCCGAGGGATACTGCTTCACCCGCGTGGAGCTCGTCGCCGGCGTGGGCCGCAAGCCCGCCGGCGCCCCCGTCCACCTGCGCCTCGAGACGTCGGACGTGGCGTGCGAGCCCGGCAGCCTGAGCGCCTCCGTGGAGTACGACCCCGACGGCTACGTGCGCCACGTCTCGATGACCGAGTACGCCGAGGACGGCCAGGTCTATCGCGCGATGGCCGACTACGACTGGCACGAGCGCGGCGTCTACGTGTTCCGCGTGACGCGCGCCCCCGCCGGCTCCCCCGCCGACGTCGAGCCCGAGGAGCTCTACCGGCGCTATCCCAAGCGCGAGTACGACGACGATTACGGCTACGGCGGAGGCCGCGGACGAGGCGGCAGGGGTCGCGGCCGAGGCTTCCGTCGCTAACCACAGAGGGCGGCGCTAGCAGCAGAGAATGACACCGGCGGGCACTAAGTCGACGGGAACCTGCGGGACCGCCGGCTTAGTGCCCGCAGCCGCCGTGGCCCTGAGCTGCGGTGACGCGGCACTCGGCGAAGGCGCGCGCGGCACCCTCGACGGTGGCGTCCTCCCCGTCCCGATAGGCGGCGAGCCCCGCCTGGCGCAGGTTCTCGAGCATGGGCGCGCCGATGTTGGCCACGACCACCGCCTCGGCCCCGTTCTCCCTGATGAGGTCGACGACGGCGCCGTGGCCCTTCTCGTGCGCGTCGTTCCTCACGGCCCCGGCGAACGCGAGCGACCCGTCGGGCGCGACGTCGACGAACGCGAAGTACGGCGTGCGGCCGAAGTGCGGGCAGCGCGGCGCGCCCATTCCCTCGTCGGTCTCGGCGGTAATGCAGATTCTCATGGCAGCTCCTCTTCCTCTGGTGACAGCCCTGGCTGCGGCCCGGGTGGTGGGCCTTCTGGCCGGTCGAGGGCCGAGTATACCCCAAGCCCGGTGCGGCGTTCCCCTCACGCGACCTCATCCGCAGCCCCTTCGGCTCAAGGAATGCATAAACTCACCCTCAAACTGCATACTTTTAGCGCCGTCATATCAATCTTGAAATTCCCCGCATCGCAAATCGCGATTTCTGACCAAAAACCAGGGTAAGTCAGTTTCCAGATTGATATAACGAGGGGCCAAAGGGCGATCCATCGTAGCCCCTCCCCCGGCGCTCTCAAGCCCGCCTAAACACGCAAGCCGTCTACCTGCGACGATGCAATTGGCCCTTCGTACGCTTCGTTCAGCAACAGGCAGCCGGGGTATTCATCGCCCTCGCATATCAAATCGGAAACTGACTTACCCCTCCTTTTGGTCAAATCCGCCGATTTGCGATTCCGGCGGCTCCCCAACACACGCGCACTCCCCCCGTACGCGCACCCCGCTCGCCGTGCCCCGCACGCCGACCGCAATCAGCGCGCCCGCGTCCGACCTCGCTACACCTTGTACTCGATAATCCTGCAGCTGTGCTTCCTCTTGCCGGCGGCAGCGTCCTTGTTGTAGTGGAGGGCCACGGTCTCCTCGGAATGGACTTTCTCAATCTGTGCCGCGACTTTCGCCTCATCCCTCTGGATTGTCGCGGCGAACAGCTCCTCGCTCTCTCTGAGCCGCTTGAGGGTTGCCTCATGCCTGACCTCGCGGATTGACCGCAGAAACTCGCGCCGGATCTCCTCGTTCGGGATTCGGACGGTGCCCTTCTTGTAGTCGTACGCCAGGTAGCCCAGGTGGATCATCAGCGTGAGGACGTCGTCTTTGCCCTTGAAGGTGGTCAGATCGTTGGCGAACCCCGTCGTGTTGACCCGCACGTCCGCGCCGCCCACAAGCTCCGCGATGGTCTTCGTCAGGCCGTCGTAGCCCATGCTGATGAGGTCGAGGAGCCCCTCCGCCGCCGAGGTCTCGGTCCAGTAGGAGTCGAAGTCGCCGTTGCGAATGGCCTTCATGACGGAGTACGGGTTGTACACCGCGCCCGTCCCCTCGAAGTCATACCCGTCGTACCAGCGCTTCATGATGTCGAAGTCGATGCCATGTGCACGGCACAGCACCAGCACCTCCTGCTCGGTGAAGCCGACGAAGTCAGAGTAGCCGAGCGGCCTGACCATGGTGAATTCGCTAAAGGTGCACTCGTCAGAACCTGAGACGATGGACCGCGTTCCGTCTATCTTGATGGGAAGGATGCCTGTCATGTAGGCGGCCGCCACCACCTTGGGGGTGAACGCCCCGTCCTTGAACCACTCCCGCAGAAGGTCGAGATACGCCGTCTGCGCCTCCGGGTCGTCCTTCGCCTCCCTAATGACGGCGTCCCATTCGTCGATGACAAAGACGAACCTTCTCCCGCCGGGCTGTTCCACGGCCGCCGTCAGCTTCTCCTTCAGCTCCCCGCCCTGCAGAGGGGAGAGGCCAAGCATGTCCAGTTCTTTGGACAGTGTACCGACAATCATCCCGGGCACGTCCGCCAGCGGTATCCCCTCGCGCCGCGCTTGCGAGATGAAGCTCGTGATTTCCAGATAGATCACGTTGTACCTG
>CAYMHQ010000290.1:0-3038 GCA_964390275.1 uncultured Coriobacteriaceae bacterium | reverse complement strand
GCCAAGATCGAACGTGAGATGAACGAAGACGGGCAGCGCAACATCCTCATCTTTGGCCGCAGGCGCGTGGGGAAGAGCGCGCTCATCAAACGGGTGCTCGAAAGCTACACGGCCAACGGGGGCATCGCCATCTACCATGAGTGCCGCCAGACGTTCGAGGCGGACAACCTGGAAAGCCTCGCCGCGATCGTCTCCGAGGGGCTCGGGTTCCCTCCGCTCGCGTTCGGCAGCGTGCGCGAGGTCGTCGAGTTCCTCTTCAAGCAGGCGGAGACGCGCGAGATCACGCTCGTGCTCGACGAGTACCCCTACCTGCGCGACGCCGTCAAGGGGCTCGACAGCATCATGCAGACCTCCATCGATGCGCACCGCGAGACCTCGCACCTCAACATCATCCTGTGCGGGTCGTACGTCGAGGTCATGAAATCCCTGATAGAACGCGAGAATCCTCTCTACGGGCGCGTCGACCTCTCCCTCGAGCTCAAGCCGATGGACTATTACGACGCGGCGAAGTTCTACCCGGGCTTCTCCCCCGAGGACAAGGTCAGGCTCTACAGCGTCCTTGGGGGGATTCCGTACTACAACCGTCTCGTAAAGCAGTCGCGCTCGGTCCGCGAGAACATCGTCGAGCTCGTCACCGAGCCGGGGTCGCGCCTGGAGTCGGAGGTCCCGTCGTTTCTCGGCGGCGAGATATCGAAGATGGCCAACGCCAACGAGGTCTTCGGCGCGCTCGTGAAGGGCTACTCAAAATGGAGCGACCTCCAGGCGCAGTCGCACGTCTCGAGCGGCCCCAGCATGGCCGATGTGCTCGCCAAGCTCGTCTCCATGGAGCTCGTCCAGAAGCGGGCGCCCATCAACGACCCCGAGAACAAGCGCAAGTCGGGCTACTACGTGGTGGACCCGCTCTCGCTCTTCTACTACCGCTACGTCTTCCGCAACGCGTCGGCGAGGCAGCTCCTCGACCCGGAGGTCTTCTACGACCGCTTTGTGGAGCGCGACTTCGAGGAGAACCACGTCCCGCACATGTTCGAGGAGGTCTGCCGGCAGTACCTCGTGCGCCGGAACCGCGCGGGTATGATCGACCCGCCGTTCGACGCCATCGGCAAGTACTGGTACGACGACCCGGCCAACAAGACGAGCGGCGAGTTCGACGTCGTGACGCACGACCCCATGGGCTACGTCTTCTACGAGGCGAAGTTCCGCAGGACGCCCGTCACGCGGAAGATGGTCGACGAGGAGATCGCCCAGGTGGAGGCGACCGGCCTCACGTGCCACCGGTACGGGTTCTTCTCGCGCTCGGGGTTCGAGGTCGAGCCGCGGGAGGACCTCGCGCTCATCGGGATCGAGGAGATGTTCGAGTAGGCGGGGTTGGGTGGTCGAAGGGGCAGGGAGCACACAGACGCCCACTCGCCTGACGCCCCGGCTCCACCCCGCCGCGCGCCTAGAACGTCAGGTAGAAGTACCTCACGACGCCGTTGTTGTCGGTGTTCCAGGTCCACGAAAACTGCGCCATGCCGGAGAAGTATCCGAGCCGATCGAGCTCCTGGGTCATGACGTCGAAGTCCGAGGTGCTCGCGCCGTACGACCAGACATCGACCATGCCGGTGAAGCCGGAGTAGGCCGCCCACAGGAAGACGTCGTCCATGCCGCAGTCCGCGGGGCTGTAGCGCCAGATGTCGGACAGGGGGAGGTCGGCGGGGGCGTCGACGGCATTGGCCCAGTCGTAGTGGTCGCGCGAGAGCGACGCGGTGCCCACCATGAAGTAGAGGCGCGACGCCGGGGAGTCGGAATCGGGGTCGTCATAGGTGACGTCGACGTAGTACCAGCTTCCGTCGAGGAGCACGGCGTTCCATGAATGGTTCATCGCCTGGCTCTCGACGAACTTGCACTCGATCCCCATGGCGTTGAGGAGCATCGCGAACGCGCTCGAATACCCCGAGCACACGGCGTCGCCGTACTTGAGCGCGCCGAGCGGGGTGCGCCAGACGCCCATGCCCGACTTGTCGTCGGCGCCGGCCTGGTCGTAGGTCACGTTGTAGACGAGCCAGTCGTGCGCGAAGAGGATTTTGTCGAAGTCGCTCGCGGCCGGATCGACCTGCGAGACCACCGCCTGGATCGCCGCAGAGAGCTCGTCGTTGTAGGTCGCGAGGGTCTCGTCGTCGAGGCGGAAGGTGAGGTTGAAGCCGTGCACGTACGTCACGCCGTCCGACGTGTGGTCGTTGTAGGTGCCGCCCTTCCAGTGACAGATGTAGGCGTCGCAGACGTCAATCAGCTCCTGGTACGCCGCGTCGTACTCGGCCACGGTCACATTAAGGTCCCAGAGCGAGACGAACTCGGTGTTGCATTCGAGGATGGCCTGCCGGATGCGATCCCTCACAGCGGCGACGACCTCGGGCCTCACCGTGTCCGAGGTCAGAGAGGACGTGGAGCCCGAGTCGGAGTCGGAGGAAGAGCCGGATTCGGAGTCCGAGCTGACGGTCGAGTCGGCGGACGTGGACGCGCTCTTGAGACCGAGAAACTCGAGCGCCGAATCGACCGCGTTGCCAGCCATGGTGAGCAGGTCGTCCGCGTACGCGGCGGTCGGCGCGCCGACCAGGGCGAACGAGAGCGCGAGGGAGAGCGCCGAGCCGAGGAGCGCCGCGAGGACACGGCTACCGGGTCGGACGCCGGGCTGGCCACCGGGGCGGTTACCGGGGCGGCTGTTGGGGCGGACGCTATCCGTGTGACGCGTGCGCATATGGGTCTCCTCATTCGACAGGCCGCCAAGCCGGGACGCGACTCGGCGGCCGTGCTGAAGTCTCTTTCAGTTTGAAACCCGCATGCTACGCCTTCATCCCGCCGGGCGCGGCAAGAAATGAAGAGCCGGCGGCGGCGTCAACATACCTTCGCAAACGCCTGCGCGAGGTCGGCGATGATGTCGTCGATGTGCTCGGTGCCGATGGAGAGTCGGATGGTGTTGGGGCGGATGCCGCCGGCGCGCAGCTCGTCCTCGGTGAGCTGGGAGTGCGTGGTCGACGCGGGGTGGATGACCAGGCTCTTCA
>CAYMHQ010000289.1:0-3066 GCA_964390275.1 uncultured Coriobacteriaceae bacterium | reverse complement strand
GCAGTGCGGGCAATGGCGAGACGGTTCGCTAAAACGCAAAACAGCTGAACAAAGTAGTCGAACATCGCATCGAATCAGAAGAAGGTTCGCATCTCCCGGCATATCCTCTGCGGCTCTCCAGCTGTGAGCGGCGCGGCGGTCGTCCCGGCTCCGCTCCCCAGGGCGTCCACCCAGACCATTCCGGACCTGAACAACGGACACTAGCAGGCAGATTAAGTCCCTCAAACACCTGTGCAAAACGGACGGCAGTTAGCTGTCTCAAACGCATATGAACCGAAACGAATCGTGCGTAATATCAGTTGTATATCAATCAATAAATTACCAAAATAGTCAAATAGATGGACGGTAAGTGCCAGAAAATACGGCACCCTGAGCGGGGATTAGCTACCATTTGCCGATAATGGACGATGTTTACCCCCCCCTACCTTCCACAGTGGTACGCATACCAATTGAATGCTAGTAGCCTGACTGGTCGAGACAACACCATGCCAAGCTGGCCCCATTTTGACGCGAACGGGGCGCGGTTTGGACCGATGGCCCACTTTCGCAGCGCCTTTTTTGCATGATTATTTCTTGAATCTATAAACATAAACTATTAAAGTTCTGTGTGCTTCCTGGCAGGGCATGTCCCTCGAGTGGCGCTGCGCGGGGCTGGGCGTGCCGCACGGTACAGCCCATCTAACGGACACGCGCTTTCAGGCTGCTTCCAGCGGGTTCGCGCCGCCGCGGCGGCCGCGGAGGGGGACAGGGCCGGCCGGCAGAACACATAGGTTAAGCTGCTCAAACACGGGCGTAGGCGCGGCGGAGGGGCGGAAATGGGCCGGTTGAACGCGGTCGGGACATCGGCTATCCTGCCCCCTTCAACGAGCGACAACTGGATGCGGTCTCAAATCGCAGACGTCAAAACGGACGCCGATGGGCGGAGTCTAACGAAAGGTGGCGAGGGAAATGACGGGGAGGATTCTCGATCGAACGGTGGGGGAGCGCCCGCGTCATCCATCGTCCACCTTCGTCGGCGCGGACGAATCCGGACGTACCGCCGCGGTTAGGGGCGTGTGACATGAACGACAGGGAGCTGAGGCGCCTCGGCCGCGCGGACCTCATCGACATCGTATACGAGCTGCGCAAGCGGCTTGAGCAGAGCGAGGCCCAGGTGCGCGAGCTGCAGGGGTCGCTGGGCAAGAGGGACCTCGACGTCGCGAGCGCCGGGTCCATCGCCGAGGCCGCGCTCAAGGTGAACCACATATTCGAGGACGCGCAGGCCGCCGCCGACCAGTACCTCGACTCGATCAAGGCCGCGACCGCCGGCGCGAAGGAGCGCGTGGAGGCGGCCGAGCGTCGCAGCCAGGCCGTCCTCGAGGACGCCGAGCGCCAGGCCGCCGGGATCGTCCGCGAAGCCGAGGCGAAGGCTGAGGTCATCGTGGGAACCGCGGAGATGCAGGCATCCGAGAAGTGGGCGGAGTTCGAGCGGCGCGCCAAGGAGCTCGTCGCGGCGAACGACGAGCTGCGCTCCCTCGTCGGCGGGGGACGGTGACGCATGGGCGGGCATGACGGGCGCGAGACATCGGCCGACACCCTCGACATCCCCTCGATCGAGCAGCTCGAGGCGGAGCGCGACCGCCTGCGCCATCGGCGCCGCCACAGCGGGACGATCCGGAGCACGGTGGCGATCCTCGCGGTGGTCGCCGCGCTCGCGGTTCTGGTGGCGACGCTCTGGATGCCCGTGGTGCGCATCTACGGCAGCTCGATGGCGCCCACCCTGCAGGACGGCGAGCTCGTCGTGACCATCAGGACGGGCGACTTCGAGCCGGGCAACGTCATCGCGTTCTACTACGGCAACAAGCTGCTCATCAAGCGCTACATCGCGGGCCCGGGCGAGTGGGTCAACATCGACGCGGACGGCAACGTCCTTGTCAACGGCGAGGAGCTCGACGAGCCCTACATCGCCGAGAAGGCCCTGGGCGAGACGAACATCAAGCTGCCCTACCAGGTGCCCGACGACCGCTACTTCGTGATGGGCGACAACCGCGACGTCTCGGTCGACTCGCGCAACACGGCGGTCGGGTGCGTCGCGACGGACCAGGTGGTGGGCAAGGTGGTCTTTCGCATCTGGCCCCTGAGCGAGTTCGGCGCGCTGGAATAGGCGCGGGCGGCGCCGCCCGCAGGCACGACGGCACGGCAGCACGAGTGCGACGGTACGACGGCTCGACAGTTCGACAGAGAGTCCGGCAGAGGGTTCGGCAGAGGGCCCGGCAGAAGAGGAAGCCCCTTCGGTGGCAGACAGGGTGAGGGTTATGGACGACGTTATGGAGCTCGCTCAGGCGCGCGGTCAGCGGAAGGTGTGGAGGGCGGTCGTGACCGTGCTCGCCTCCGTCGTGGTGTTCTGCACCGTTTACGCGCTGATCCTCCCCGGCATCTCGATGACGGGCGACACCTACTGCGGCAAGCTCGAGCACACGCACACCGATGCGTGCTACCTGCGCGAACTCACGTGCGGCCTGGAGGAGGGCGCGTCCGAGTCCGGAGCTGCCGGCGAGTCCGGGTCCGCTGCCGGCGGGGAGCCCGAGTCCGTCGCCGCGCCCGTCGCGGCCCACGAGCACACCGACGCTTGCTACGAGACCCAGCGCACCCTCACGTGCGGGTTGGAGGAGACCGCGGGCCACGCGCACGACGCGAGCTGCTACGCGACCGAGTCCGAGCTTGCATGCGGCCTGGAGGAGACCGAGGGGCACGCCCACGGCGACGCCTGCTACGACGAGGCTGGTGAGCTGGTCTGCGGGCTCGAGGAGTCCGAGGGCCACGCGCACTCCGAGGCCTGCTACACGGAGACGACCGCCCTGGTCTGCGGCCAGGAGGAGTCCGAGGGCCACACCCACACCGACGACTGCTACACCGAGGAGTCCGTCCTCGTCTGCGCCGAGCCGACCGAGGCCGCCGAAGCCGAGTCCGACGGCGCCGCTTCCGGCGAGACCGCCGACGCCTCCGCCGAGACCGCGGTCCACCATCACGCTGACGCCTGCTACACCACGACCCTCACCTGCACGCAGGAGGAGCACACCCACACCC
>CAYMHQ010000288.1:0-3093 GCA_964390275.1 uncultured Coriobacteriaceae bacterium | reverse complement strand
GCCCAAGGCGGTCTGCGACGCCGCCGCACCCGGGCCCGTCGCCGGCGCAGGCGCAGGCGTCCCCCTCATGGCCGAGGCTTTGCAGTTCGGCGCACCCCGCGTCGACGTGCTCGGCTCGGACGTGCGCATCGCTTGGCGCGTCGGCGAGACCGAGGAGGCCCGCGCCCTGCCCTGCGTCGCGTGCGGTCCCCTCTACCCGGGCGACACCACAACGCGCCAGGCCATCGCCGCAGCTCAGACGGCGGTTTCCACTGGAAGGGACGGCGAGTAGCCATGTTCACCGGAATCGTCGAGGAGGCCGGGCGCGTGCTCGCCGTGCCAGCCCCGGGCCACGCGGGCGCCATCAGGCTCGAGGCCGAGACCGTCCTTTCCGACACGCGCCTCGGCGACTCGATCGCCGTGAACGGCGTGTGCCTCACGGTGACGGACCTCGGCCCCGGCAGCTTCTCTGCCGACGTCATGCCCGAGACCCTCTCGCGCTCCAACCTGGGGGCGCTGCGCCCGGGCTCGCAGGTGAACCTCGAGCGCGCCATGGCGGCTGGCGGGAGGTTCGGCGGGCACATCGTGAGCGGGCATATCGATGGGACTGGCCGCGTCGTCTCCCGCACGGCCGACCAGAACGCCGTGCGCGTCCGCATCGCCACCACGCCCTCCATCTGCGGTCTTATCGTCGAGAAGGGGTCGGTCGCCATCGACGGTATCAGTCTTACGGTGTCGAGGCTGTTCGACGACGGGTTCGAGGTCTCGGTCATCCCGCACACCGGCGGCCAGACCACGCTGCTCTCCAGGCGCCCCGGCGACGTCGTCAACCTCGAGAACGACGTGGTCGGCAAGTACGTCCAGCGCCTGCTGGGGAGCGCACTCGGCAGGGGCGCCCCGGCCAGCGGGGGAGTGCTGTTCGGCAGGGACGCCCCGCCCGGACCGCCCGGCGGGTCGACGCCGACCGACTCCGCCCGAGCGACCGGCCTCACCCTGGAGTACCTGGTGAGCCAGGGGTTCTAGCGGCCCGTCCCGCCCGACCGGCAGCCCGAACGGCCGCTCGGCGGAAGTCACCCATTCTATAGGTGTTTAACGGGGACGGAGGACCCCGAGGGCGACCCCCTTTCCCGTGTGCTACTACAACCGTAGATATACCCGCACCACTTCCGTCCTTCAGCACCACCCACATCCGCACGCACAACAGAGAACAGGAGCGCACCATGGCAGACGTCGAGATGAACACGATCGAAGAGGCAATCGCCGAGCTTCAGATGGGCCGCTGCATCATGGTGGTGGACGACCCCGACCGCGAGAACGAGGGCGACCTCATCTGCGCGGCCGAGTTCGCCACCCAGGAGAACGTCAACCTCATGGCGTCGGTCGCGCGCGGCCTCATCTGCATGCCCATGAGCGCGCAGGTCGCGCGGCAGCTCGGGCTCGAGCCGATGGTCGCCAACAACACCGACAACCACGAGACCGCCTTCACCGTCTCGATCGACCACGTCGACACCACGACCGGCATCAGTGCAGCTGAGAGGGGGTATACCGCGCGCAAGGCGGTGGAGGAGGGCGCCCGTCCCCAGGACTTCCGACGCCCCGGCCACATGTTCCCGCTCATCGCCCGGCCCGGCGGCGTCCTGCAGCGCAACGGCCACACCGAGGCCACCGTCGACCTGCTGCGCCACGCCGGCATGCGCCAGTGCGGGCTGTGCTGCGAGATCATGCGCGACGACGGCACCATGATGCGCACGACCGAGCTCGCCCAGCTCGCGCGCCGTCTCGGCGTCGTGTTCGTGAGCATCAAGCAGCTCCAGGACTACTGCCGCGAGCACGACAACCACATGCGCGAGCAGGCCGTCGCCAAGCTTCCCACCGACTACGGCGACTTTGTGGTGCACGGGTTCGTGAACGACATCACCGGCGAGGAGCACGTCGCGCTGGTCAAGGGGGACATCGCCGACGGGCGCGACGTCCTGGTGCGCGTGCATTCGGAGTGCCTGACCGGCGACGTCTTCGGTTCGCGGCGCTGCGACTGCGGCGACCAGCTCCACCGCGCGATGCGGATGATCGAGGAGGAGGGCCGCGGCGTCATCCTCTATATGCGTCAGGAAGGGCGCGGCATCGGCCTCATCAACAAGCTGAAGGCGTACCGGCTGCAGGAGCAGGGGCTCGACACCGTCGAGGCGAACGAGGCGCTCGGCTTCGCGGCCGACATGCGCGAGTACTGGAGCGGTGCCCAGATCCTGCGCAACCTGGGCTGCCGCAGCATCCGACTGCTCACGAACAACCCGAGCAAGATCTACGGCCTCGGCGGCTTTGGCCTCGAGATCGTCGAGCGCGTGCCGATCGAGATTCGCGCCCACGAGTCCGACCGCCGCTACCTCGAGGTGAAGGCGAGCAAGATGGGCCACATCTTCAAGACGGCGCTGTCGGCTTAGGCGTCGCGGCCTCCGGGGGTCCCGAGTCTTGCGGGGTCAGCGCGCGGGGCAAGGCCCGGGACCCGGCGCACGACAACATATATATAAGTAGCGAGCAGAGCGGCAAACGAGCAGGGAAGCGGCCGAGCAGAGCGGCAAGCGAGAACCGCGTCACGAGCCGGCCAACACACATCACACATTACGAAAGGATCTGATGCACATGGCAGTCAAGGTGATCGAGGGCAACGTCGTCAACGAGGGAATCAAGGTCGGCATCGTCGCGAGCAGGTTCAACGAGTTCATCGTCAACAAGCTTCTCTCCGGTGCGCTCGACGGCCTGCGCCGTCACGGCGTGCCCGACGACGATGTGAGCGTCGCTTGGGTCCCGGGCGCGTTCGAAATCCCCCTCGTGGCCCAGAAGATGGCCGAGAGCGGCAACTACGACGCCGTCATCGCGCTGGGGTGCGTCATCCGTGGGGCGACCTCCCACTACGAGCTCGTGTGCAACGAGGTCGCGAAAGGCGTCGCGCAGACCTCCCTCAAGAGCGGCGTGCCTGTCATGTTCGGCGTCATCACCACCGAGAACATCGAGCAGGCCATCGACCGCGCCGGCGCCAAGGTGGGCAACAAGGGCTACGAGTGCGCCACCGGAGCGATCGAGCTGGTCAACCTGCTGAGGCAGATCTAGCGGGAGCGG
>CAYMHQ010000287.1:0-3096 GCA_964390275.1 uncultured Coriobacteriaceae bacterium | reverse complement strand
CGCGCAATCGCCGCGCGACCCAACCAGGTTCACGCAATCATAACGGTACCTGCGCGTTTGTAAACGTTCGGTCATCGGAGGACCCGGCGTCTGCACGCGGGCGGCACATGCGCGCGGGGCCCGGGGCTTACGCCGGACGCGGGCGAGTGGCACCCAAGCGGCATGCGGGCGAGCCGCAAATCGGCCGCAATCGCCGCCTCGTCGTTCCGTGTTTTTTTCGCCAACGCACCCTGTCTCGACAATCGACACGGACGGCTCCCCATACTGTGTGGCAACCAAATTTCAGGTAAGGAGACGATGGACATGACGGTTGAGCAGGTGGTTGAAACGACGGAGTCGGCGGCAGCGACAGAGAGCACGGTCCTCTACCAGCGAAAGGGCAGCTACATCCCCCGCGTCGCGGCGGTCCACGACATGTGCGGCTACGGAAAGTGCTCGCTCACCGTGGCGATCCCGGTGCTCTCGGCCGGCGGGTGCGACGTCTGCCCGGTCCCCACGGCGCTGTTCTCCGCGCACACGCGCTACCCCGTCTTCACCATGCACGACACCACCGAGATCCTCTCCGGCTACCTCGACGCCTGGCGCCAGGAGGGCGTCGACCTCGACGGCGTGTACTCCGGCTTCCTCGGCGCGCCCGAGCAGGTGGACATCATCATGCGCCTCTACGACGAGTACCCGCACGCCCTGCGCGTGGTCGACCCCGTCATGGGCGACGGCGGCCAGATTTACACCACCTACACGCCCGAGCTCTGCGACGCGATGAAGGGCCTCGCCGAGCGCGCCGACCTGCTCACGCCCAACCTCACCGAGGCGAGCATCCTCACCGGCATCGCCTACCAGGGGCAGGACGTCGACGACGCCTACGTGTCCGAGATGCTCGACGCGCTGCTCGCGACTGGCGCCAAGCACGTGGTCCTCAAGGGAATCGACCGCGGCGACGGCCTGCTGCGCAACTACGTGGCGACGCTTTCGGGCGAGGCCGAGGGCCACGCGGCGAAGGAGGTCGTGGAGCTCGCGCACGAGAAGCTCCCCTACATGCTCCACGGCACCGGCGACCTCTACTGCTCGGCCCTCGTGGCGGCCGTCTTCTGCGGAAAGGGCGTCGTCGAGGCGGCCCGCTTCGCCGGCGAGTTCGTGCGCGAGGCCATGATCGTCACCCGCGACCAGCCCGAATACGAGATGCGCGGCGTCAGCTTCGAGCCCTGCCTGAGCAAGGTCGCGGCGCTGCTGGGGTAGGGCGAGCGAGGCGGGCAAGCTCATCCGAGAGCGGAGGCGCCCCTGAGTTCCGGGACAACCGGGGCTCGGGGGCGCCTCTTGCATTCGGGAGGGCACACAGGGCCGGCAGCCGATCACCGACGAATCGCCCTTTGGCCCTCCGTCATATCAATCCGGAAACTGACTTACCCCGGTTTTTGGTCAAAATCGCCCAGAAGCGATTCCGAAATTTGCAAGATTGATATTACGCGAGCAATTGTATGCATCGGAGAACCGGTTTTATGCATTTCCGACGGTTGACTCTGGGTGGACCCCGCCGCCAAATGTGGCGCATCGCAATCTCTCCTTTGCGCACGTCGCGACAAAGTCGCGCGAACGGTAGAATAGGGCGCAGACTGACATCGGCACCGAACACCGGGGAGGGGACATGACGACCCTCTACCATGCCAGCAGGGAGCGCACCGAATTCCCCGAGATCCGCACGGCCCGATTCCACAAGGACTTCTACTTCGGGTTCTACTGCACCCTGCTCGAGGAGCAGGCGCGCCGCTGGGCAACGAGATTCACGGGGCGCGGCATCGTGAACGTGTACGAGTACACCCCGTCGGACAGCCTGAAACTTCTGGTATTCCCCGAGATGTCCGATGAATGGCTCGACTTCATCGCAGCCTGCCGCATGGGAACCCCTCACGGCTACGACATCGTCGAGGGTCCCATGGCCGACGACACCATCTTCAACTACGTCCAAGGCTTCACCGACGGGAAGATCAGCCGCGCGGCATTCTGGGAGCTCGCCAAGTTCAACCACCCCACCCATCAGATCAGCTTCCACACCGCCCGCGCGCTCGCGACGCTGAGGTTCGTGGAGTCACGAGAGGTGTCCGATGAATAGCACCGATGAAAACGACAGCACCCCGGTCGGCGGCAGCCCCCTCTCCAGCAGCGCACCGTTCGACAGCGCGCTGTTCTTCACCTGCTCGCTTGTCGAGTACATCGGCCGCGAGCGAAAACTGGCCCGGCGGGAGGTAGTCTCCGCCCTCGGGGAGTCCCATGTACGACGCATCTACTCGCATGCCGACGTGCTGCACTGCGAGCCTATCGCCGCAGTTGCAGACGCGTATGTCGAGCTGGCGGATATCAAGACGGGGGACTTCGACAACGTTGCCGCCGCCCGATACCTCGTCCCCGACTACTGGGCGATTGGCGAGGTGTTCGCCCGCCTCATCGAAGACGTCCGCGCACCCTGCGACGACGTGGTTCGCGTTCTCGGAGACGTCTACGGCTCGTGGATCAGCGACGCCATCTCGAACTACAACACCGACTTCTACTATCAGCCCCGCGACTACATCGCCGAGTGCTATCGGCAGGGGACAGTGCTGGAGTAGAGTCGGGCGAGCGGGGTCGAGCGAGACCGAACGGCACCGAAACGGCGGAACGAGAGGCGGATAGACCAAGGGACGCCAGTCCTCCGAATTCACTCGGCAGCACACCCCGAATCGGCGTCTCTTATTTATACTATTTGCCATTTAGTATAAGTAAGCATGTCCAAATCGCCCTTCAGCGGCTATCCTATTGCTACTCCGCGCGTTGCCCCGCGGTCCATCCCCACCGTCGAAGGACGCCCCATGGCATACCAGTCGCTCGAGAAGCTCTTCTACAAGGACTCCTCCGCCGATCGCTACGCACGCAACACGGCACTGGCTTCCGAGCGCCTGAACGCCGAGTCGACCTTCCGCACGGGCATCGACACGCCTGCCGGTGAGCTGTTCCTCGCCGTCCCGCACGAACTCCTCACTCTGTCCGAGGACGTGATGGGGGCCGAGCGCCGCATCTCCTCGCTGCTCGCCGGGCTGCCGTATGTCGTCCAAGGCGCCCTGGTCC
>CAYMHQ010000286.1:0-3103 GCA_964390275.1 uncultured Coriobacteriaceae bacterium | reverse complement strand
CCGATGATTGCGAACCGAGCGGGCGGGGCAGTCCTCTAACCGGCAGCGCGCCCCTTCAACCGGGGTGCGCCCCTTCAACCGGCGGCGCCTGCCGCTCCCTCGCCGCTCCCCTACCGCTCGCCCGCGTACACCTCGACAGCACACTCTACCAGCGCGGACGTCTGCTCGGACCCGTCGCGCTTGGCCCAGAACGCGCCGTACTCGACGGGGTCGAACCCGTCGACGACGCGCGTCGCCAGTGTGTCGCTCTTGGGACAGGCGAAATCCGGCATGATGGCCAGCCCGATGCCCGCCTCGATCATCGTCGCGCTGATGACCGAGGACCCGCTGTAGTACGCGACCGCGTCCGGCAGCTCCCAGGCGATGCGGTCCTGCGCCTCGACCATCTCGGGCGGGCAGGCCTCGTCCTCCAGAAAGATGAGGTTCTCCCGGGAGAGGGCGTCGAGCAGGACCGGTCCGGGGCCCTCCGCCAGCGGATGGCCCTTCGGCGTGACGAGCATGAGCCGGCCCTCGCGCAGACGGCGGAACACTATGCCCGGGAGCATCGGCACGCGCGAGCGCGCGCTCAGCAGCACGTCGCAGTGACCCTGGTTGAGCGACGCGAGCCGGTCGACGGGTGTCCCATGCGAGACATAGAGATGCACGCCGGGCCGAGCCGTGTGGTATCGGCCGAGCAGACGCGGCAGGAAGTCGATGTCCATGGGCGAGCTGGTCGCGATGCGCAGCTTGCTCTCAAAGAGGTGCGCACGCTCCTTCACCTGGGCTTTTGCCTGGTCGAGCCGCGAGAGAATGTCGGTGCAGTCGCGGTAGAACACCTGCCCCGCCGGCGTGAGCTCCACCTTGCGCGTGTCGCGGTCGAACAGCCGCGCGCCCAGCTCGCGCTCGAGCCGCTCGATCTGCTGGGTCACCGCCGGCTGACTGATGTAGAGGTCCCGCGCCGCCGCCGCGTAGTTGAGCGTCTGCGCGAGCTTGACGAACGTCCTGAGCTGCCTCGTGTCCACGCGCCCCTCCTCGTTCCGCCAGCATCCACTGATAAGTTTCGCTTATCACCGATAATACACCGCGAATTCCCTTTTCGTGCGGAGGGCCCTACGATAGGTGTCGCAAGGCGGTCCGGAGCCCGGCCCCAAGGGGACGCGCCGGGGGCCGGAACCGGCGCCGGCGTTGAGGTCGACGTCGGCGTCGCACCCGGACCGCACGACCCGCGCGAGGCATCTCCGCGTGCCCGCGCACCATCGAGAAAAGGGGAATCTCACATGAACGCAACCGCATCCGCCAGCACCGGCGCCGCCGCGACCGCCGTCACCCGCCGCACGCTCGTCGCGGGCGCCGCCGGGGCCGCCGCGCTGGCCTCCGCCGCCAGCCTGACCGCCGCGCCGCTCTCCCAGGCAGTCGCCGCCGAGTCCGCCGCCGCGGGCTCCGAGGACGTCGCCGAGGACGCCGTCTGCGCCGACGGCACCCCCGCGTCGGTGTGGGGCGAGGCGCCGCTGCCCGTCGACTCGTTCGACTTCGCCGAGACCGTCGAGTGCGACCTCGTGGTGGTGGGCGCCGGCACCGCGGGCATGCCCGCCGCCGTCTCCGCAGCTCAGGCGGGGCTCAAGGTCGTCGTGCTCGAGAAGCAGGCGGCCGGCTTCGGCATGCGCAACTACATCGGCGCCGTGGGGACCACCACCCAGAAGGACGCCGGCGTGGACATCGACGTGAGGGAGATCGTCCAGGAGCTGCTGCGCTACTCGTCGTACCGCGCCAACCCGAGCCTCATCCGCCTGTGGGCCGAGCGCAGCGGCGAGGCAATCGACTGGTACACCGGCCTCATGGCCGAGGGCGGCATGAGCGTCTGGCTCGAGGAGGACATCAACCACGACGCCGAGTCCCAGTTCAAGGAGTACTCGACCTGCCACCTGTACTACAACCTCGAGGACTCCAGCCTCACCGAGACCTCGATCATGGCCGCCAAGATGGAGGCCGTGGGCTGCGACGTGCGCTACGACACCCCCATGGTCCAGCTCATCCAGGAGGACGGCGGCAAGGTGACCGGCGTGGTGGCGCAGGACGAGGACGGCAACTACCTGCGCTTTAACGCCGCGAAGGGCGTGGCGCTCGCGACCGGCGGCTACGCGGCCAACGCGAGCATGATGCACGCGCTCAACGAGAAGGACTGCCTCGGCAACGTCATGGTCTACTGCGACCCGGCGTCCACGGGCGACGGCGTGCGCGCGGCCCACTTCGCCGGCGGCCAGCTCGACCTCGCCCACACCGCGATGTACTTCCAGCGCGGATGCACCCTGCCCGGCAGCAAGGGCGGCGACTGGACCACGCCGAGCCTGTGGTGGATGGGCTCGCAGCCGTTCCTCAAGGTGAACGTCAACGGCGAGCGCTTCGGCAACGAGTCGCTCCCCTACGACTACGACCTGCACCAGGCGGCCGGCCAGCCCAACCACGTGTTCGTGCAGGTGTTCGACGCCAACTGGCAGGACGACGTCATGGCGTTCCACACCATCGGCTGCTCGCGCATCATCCCCGCCGCCCAGATCGCCCAGGGCTACGAGGGCGTGAAGTGGACGTTCGAGCAGGTCATGGCCGCGAGCTTCCAGCCGTCGCTCGAGGGCGGGCAGCTCGTCCAGGCCGACACGATCGAGGAGCTCGCCGAGAAGATGGGCATGGACCCGGCCGTGCTCTCCGCGACCGTCGAGCGCTACAACGAGCTCTGCGCCGCCGGCGAGGACGTCGACTTCTACAAGGAGTCCTACCGCATGCGCCCTGTCGCCGAGCCGCCGTTCTACGCGGTCACCGTGGGCGGCCAGCTGCTGTGCACCATGGACGGCATGCAGATCGACACCGAGTTCCGCGTGCTCGACGAGGCCGGCCATCCCATCGAGGGCCTCTACGCCATCGGCAACGACTCGGGCTGCTACTTCGCCGACTGCTACCCCGAGTTCATCGTGGGCGCCGCCGCCGGTCGTTCGGTCACCTTTGGCTACCTGCTGGGGCAGAACCTCGCGAGCAAGTAAGGGCGAGCGAGTAGGAGGCGCTGCCGAGTAGGAGGCAGCGTCCTGACGACGAAAGCTCCCGAGTAGAGGGCGGCCCGTTCCTGCGCGATTGC
>CAYMHQ010000285.1:0-3119 GCA_964390275.1 uncultured Coriobacteriaceae bacterium | reverse complement strand
TACGCCTCCTCGGCGACGTTGGGCGCGATGAGGACGAACTTGTTGTAGCCCGGGCTGCTCTCGTGGTAATAGCACCGGTAGCTGCGCCCGTTGTACTCGAGGGTGAGCAGGCCGCTGTACTCCCCCGAGCCGCCCTCGGCGACGAGCGCGTCGAAGCCGAGCGCGCCGGCGTAGGAATCGCCCCGGTAGGCGTACTTGTGTCCGTAGCGGTCGACAAAGTAGAGCTCGGTGATGTCCTCGATGGGCGAGAGGATCTCGAGGCCGGGGAGGTCGGGCATGCGGTGCATCGAGAGCAGCACGACGCCGGGGCAGACCTCGCCGACGTTGATCATCTGGTTCTGCCCCTCGGCGTCGACCACCTGGAAGGAGAGGTCCCGCTCCTCGGCAATCAGCGAGGTTATGTCGAGCGAGGCGATCCGCACGTCGGGGCAGCCGGAGAAGGCGCCGCTCCAGCCGCGCCCCACGAGCAGACCGGACGCGGGATAGTAGACGTAGAGGGTCGTGTCCGATTCCGTGTTCGCGTCCTCGTACGCGCCGATCAGCCGCTGGACCCGCGCGACCTCGGCCGCGTGGATGTCGCTGTCGCCGGCACCGGCGGCGATGCGCTCGGGCGACGTGGCGAGCTGCCCGTCGGCGTCGAGCACGGCGAGCTCGCGCGACCACTCGAGACCGTTGCTGATCTCCTGGAGGTAGCGGTCGTAGGCGGTGATTGCAGCGTCAAGCGCCTCCTCGGTCTGCTGGGTCGAACTGCTGAGCGCCAAAAGCCCAGCTACAGCGCACAGTGCGACCGAAACGACGACCAGCGCGCACATCGTCCCGACCATCATTTTATAGTCGCGGCTCGCAAGGTGCCTACGGTTTTGAACGTCCACGAGATGCAATCCCCCCTGTCACGTCCGGCCTCAATCACTATAGCCACCGCGCGCATAAAACGCAGCAATCATTAAATCCGTCCGCTCGGAGGGGGATAAAACGACGCTATCAGTCCGGCGACGGGCGGATTTATAGTCACGCTCGACGGAGCCCGCGGACACACACGGCGGGCTCCCGCATACCCAACGTTGCGCCCGGACGAGGTCGGCTCACAGGCCACCCTCCCCGGCAAATCGCCGGACCGGCATACCGCCGGGCTGGGCGCAGACAGAAACGAAAGGATGCACCATGGCAGAGATCACCAGGCGTTCGTTCGTGCAGGGTGCCGCCGGAACCGCCGCGGCCGCCGTCGCAGCCGGCACCGTCTCGGCAGCCATCGCCGAGGAGGCCGCTCCCGCAGCCGCCGGCTTCATGGCCAACGTCCCCGCGTGGCTGGGCGAGGCGCCCGTCATCGAGGACATCGCCTACGAGGAGGAGTGCGAGATCCTGGTCCTGGGCGCGGGCAACGCCGGCGTCCCCTGCGCCCTGCGCGCGGCCGAGCTCGGCGCTGACGTCCTCGTCGTCGACCCTCAGGAATATGAGAGCTACGACAACTACGCCTGCGACATGTCGAGCTACAACTCCAAGACGTTCCTCGATGCCGGCTGCCCCGAGTACGACACGACCCTCATCTACAACGAGTACATGCGCAAGAGCTTCTCGAAGGCCATGCCGAGCCTCATCAAGAAGTGGGTCACCCGCTCCGGCGAGGCCATCGACTTCGTCGTCGACCACGTTCCCCAGGAGACCAAAGACGAGTACATGCACCTCTGCAACTGCCCGAACGGCCCCAAGGGCTTCTCGGGTGAGAGCTGCGGCTCGTACAACTACATCGGCATGATCCAGTGGCGCCAGCTCAACCCCAACGCGAACGTCTGGCCCAAGGTCATCATCAACCTCATCGACGCGCTCGAGACCGCTGGCGGCCGCCACATCTGGGGCGCCTCGGGCATCGTGCTCGTCCAGAACGACGAGGGCGACGTCACCGGCTGCATCTGCCAGGACAGCGAGGGCAAGTACTTCAAGGTGAACGCCTCCAAGGCGGTAGTCCTCGCGTGCGGCGACTACGGCGGAAACGCCGACATGCTCATCGACCTCACCGACGAGATCCGCAACCTCAAGTGGTCGGCCGGCGGCGACCGCACCTCGGGCGACGGCATCTTTGGCATGGGTCGCGACGGCAGCGGCATCAAGATGGGCCTCTGGGCGGGCGGCACCATGGAGCCCGGCCCGCGCGCCCCGATGAGCAGCGGTTTCTCGAGCCGTCCCGGCTTCCCGTTCGGCGGCTGCTGGCCCGTCTTCGGCCCCGACGGCAAGCGCTTCTACAACGAGGCCATCACCAAGTTCGGCAACCAGGGCGTCTACACCCACATCCCCGACGGCACCCTGTGCACGACCGTCACCGACGCCACCTGGCGCAACGGCCTCGAGTACCAGGACTACGGCCACTCGAGCATGGACCTGAGCAACGAGTACTACATCGGCATCATCGAGGACGAGATGGCGGCCTACCAGACCGGCCCCGACGGCTTCCCCGTGCACAACTTCATGGTCTACGGCGAGGCCACCAGCAACATCATCGCCGCCGACACGCTCGAGGAGCTGGGCGGCTGGCTCGGCTACGAGGGCGACGCGCTCCAGGGCTTCCTCGACGAGATCGCGCACTACAACGAGATGTGCCACAACGGCCACGACGACGACTGGGGCTACGACCCGCAGCTCATGTTCCCGATCGAGACCCCGCCGTTCTTTGGCGTCGCGACCACCATCAACCACAACACCGTGAGCGCCGGCCTCGTGCAGCTCGCCGGCCTCAACACCGACTGGACCGGCACCCAGCAGGTCACCCGCGGCGACAAGTCCCTCATCAAGGGCCTCTACGCCACCGGCAACTGCTGCGGCAACCGCTACGGCGTCCAGTACCACACCCCGACCTCCGGCAACAGCTGCGGCATGGCCATCACGCTGGGCTACTGCCTGGGCGAGCAGCTCGCGCAGATGTAAGGATGCAAGGCAGGCGTCCGAGACTGGCAGCGCGAACGGGTGCTGACGGCTGAGGCACGCACGCGGTAAACGAGACCGCCAAGAACGACGACCGCCGACTCGCTCCGAGATGGGGCGGGCCGGCGGTTTTGGTGTTCGAGCGAGGACGCGCGAGCGGGCGAGCGGGGACGGAAGGGCCGACACCGGGTGCTAGAATATCAATC
>CAYMHQ010000284.1:1950-3130 GCA_964390275.1 uncultured Coriobacteriaceae bacterium | reverse complement strand
GCTCACCCGGCTCGGCCACTCCGCACCGCATGCCCTCGTCCCGGACGAGTCCCGTCAGCGACACGACGAACGCTACGACCAGCGCGCACATCAGTACGCCTGCGACCGCCTCGTACCCCGCCGCGTGGGCGAGCGCGTTGAACGGGATGACCGCCACCGCTCCTGCCTGCACGAACGCGCGCGTCCCGCCCACCACGCGCGTCGGATTCCCCACGCCGCGACGCACCAGGTTCGTGCAGTGGATCCAGAGGAACGTGTCGAACAGCATGGCCGCGACCGACGCGATGGCGAAGGCGGCCGGGTAGGCTCCGCGCGGCAGCACCATCACGATGACGAGCGCCGCGCACATGAGGGGCAGGGCGACGCGCGAGACGCTGAGCAGGGAGATTCGGCGCGCGAAGTGGATGTAGGCGACCAGGCACACGAACGACGCCGCGGTGCTTGCGAGGAACGGCCAGAAGAAGGCCTCGGTGAACGAGCGGGCGTCGAGCTCGGCAGAGGCGGTCCCCTTGGTGAACGTCAGCACCAGCCAGAGGAGCGCGATGTAGGTCCCCACGGCGAACCCCGGCCAGCGTCCCGGCTGGGCTGCGCTCCCTGTCGACGCGACGCCCTCGGCTCCTTCCGCCTGCCCGGTCCCGCAGCGCCGGAGCAGCCCGTACGACCCCATGGGCAGCAGCACGACGAGGAGCTCTGCGCCCCACCCCGAGAGGCCGAAGAGGAGACAGGCAGCCAGCAGCGAGAGGCACATCGAGACGGCGATGGCCGGTTCCGACTCGCGCGCCGGGTGGCGTGCGTAGGCGTCTCCCCAGGCGACGAAGAGCACGGCCCCGGCGAGCCCCGCCAGCCCCGCCCCCGCGCATCCCGCGACGAGCGCCGCCCCGTTCGGTGACCCCGCGCCGCCCGACTGCATGGAGAGGAAGAGGACCATGGTGCCCGCTGCCTGCAGCAGCGCCGCGGCCAGCTGAACCCCTCGGCGCAGCGCGACCTGCCCGAGGCGCCGCTCGGCGAGGACGAGGCCCGCGAGTCCCGCGAACACCCCGACGCACGAGACGTCCCAGTACGGCCCCATGGCGGCGGCGAGGCCCGAGTCGCCGAGCAGCACGGGCGTGAAGAACACGCCGTTCACCCATGCGAAGAGGAACGCCCCGCCGAGCAGCGCCGGCGGGAAGCGCCAGTCGGA
>CAYMHQ010000284.1:0-1850 GCA_964390275.1 uncultured Coriobacteriaceae bacterium | reverse complement strand
AGACGACAAGGAGCTGGTCACTATGGCAATCGAATCCAAGACGACGACCTCCGGCGCGCTGACGATGACGCGGCGCGACGCGGTGACGGGGGCGGCGGTCCTCGGCGCGGGCGTGGCGGCGGCGCTCGGGACGGGCGCGGCATCGAACGCGCTCGCCGCTGAGGCGCAGGCTGGGGCTGCCGACGGGGAGGTCTCCGCGAACCCCGCCTGGCTGGGCGACGCCCCCGCGATCGCGGACGCCGACATCGCCGACACCTGGGAGACCGACCTGCTCATCGTGGGCGCCGGCAACTCCGGCATGCTCGCCGCTGCGCGCGCGGCCGACGCGGGGCTCGACTTCCGCATCGTCGAGGCCGCCGCGGGCGTCTGCATGTCGCGCGACTTCTACGCCGCCGTCAACACCGAGGAGTGCGCCGCGGCCGGCTGCGAGGTCGACGTCGACAAGCTGCGCGGCGAGATCGCCCGCTACGCGAGCGGCAAGTGCGACTCGCGCGTCGTGAACCTCTGGGTGAACGAGTCCAACGCGATGCACGAGTACGTGAAGGGCATCATGGCGCAGTACGGCTTCGTCCCCACCTGCAGCGCGGACACCGGCGTCGAGACCTCCGGCACCGACTACTACAACCCGCCCATCCAGCACAGCTACAGCTCCACCGAGGAGGGCGAGTACTCGAGCTACGCCCGCAACGACGTGCTCAAGGACTACATCGAGAAGAAGGGCTACGCGGTCGACTTCAACACCGAGCTCGTCGAGCTCGTCATGGCCGAGGACGGCGCGGGCGTGGCCGGGGCCATCGTCTACAACTCCGACGACAAGGCCTACATCAGGGTGAACGCCAAGAACGTCATCCTCGCGAGCGGCGGCTACGCGGCCAACCCCGAGATGATGATGGCGCTCCAGCCGCTCACCTGCAAGTGCATCAACACGGCGCGCTACCACTTCTTCAACACCGGCCAGGGCCTCAAGGCGGCGCTCTGGGCGGGCGCGGTCAAGGACGTCGAGCCCGCGGTGGTCATCTTCGACCGCGGCGCCGTGGCCCCCGGCACCGACTCCGGCTACGTGCAGGACGAGAGCGGCGAGTGGGAGCTGCCCGGCACCCTGGGCACCCAGCAGAACGAGTACAACCCCGGCACGCAGCCGTTCCTCAAGGTCAACCGCGACGGCGAGCGCTTCGCCAACGAGAGCTGCCCCTACAACGACATCCTCTTCGCGGCGGCCAACCAGAAGGGCGGCACGTACTGCCAGGTCTACGACGCCAACTTCCAGGATGACTGGCAGCGCTTCCACACGCTTGGCTGCTCCTCGGTCACGCGCATGATCCCCGAGGTCATGGCGGCGGCGATCGAGGGCAACGTCGAGGCGGGCATCATCATGAAGGCCGACACCCTCGACGAGCTGGCCGACAAGCTGGGCTTTGAGGGCGCGGCCAAGGAGACCTTCCTCGCCACGTGCGATCGCTACAACGAGCTCTTCGACCAGCAGCACGACGACGACTTTGGCAAGGCGGCCTACCGTCTCTCCGAGCTGCGCACCGCGCCCTTCTACGGCGTGTGGATGGGCGGCCTGCTGCTCACCACGCTCGACGGCGTGAAGATCAACCCCAAGGCGCAGGCGCTCGACGCGTCCGGCGAGGTCATCCCCGGCCTCTACGCGGTGGGCGACGTCTCGGGCAACTTCTTCGCGAACAACTACCCCTCGCTGCTCCCCGGCCTCTGCTGCGGCCGCGGCCTGACCGAGGCGATCAAGGCGGTCGACACGATCGTCGCCGAGGGTTAGGCGAGCACACGAGCAAGGAAGGCGACCGAAGGAGGCGCGCCGGCCGAGTAGGACCAGCCGCCGAGTAGGTGCG
>CAYMHQ010000283.1:0-3187 GCA_964390275.1 uncultured Coriobacteriaceae bacterium | reverse complement strand
CGGGCGTGCGGAGCGCCCTACGCCTTCTGCGCTTCCCAGGCCTTCTCGATCGTCTTCGTCACGTCGCCGCCGGTCTTCACGTAGGCGTCGACGCCGGCGACGTTGCGGCTGCACACGCCGTCGATGCGCGAGACGGCGCCCGCGCCGAGGGCGAGGCAGTCGCCGCCGGACGCGCGTTCGCGCAGGTAGCGGCGCTCGTGGCCCGGGAGCGCGTAGCAGCCGGGGAGGTACTCGGCAAAGCCCGCGTCTCCCAGGAGCTTCGCGGCGGCGGCGCGCATGGCGTCCTGCTCGGACGCGTTCGCGGTGTGCCACTCGGAGCGCGCGCCGTGGACGCGGGTGAGGTTCGAGAGCTCGACCTCCGAGCGCGTGCCGGCGGGGGAGAACGCCCTCAGCTCGAGATGGCTGGGGCCGAGGGCGAGCACACCCTCGAGCTCGCGCCCCCATTCCTCGACCGTCTCGCCGGGCAGGCCGTAAAGCACCTGGTAGCCCACGTCCTCCATGCCGTAGTGCCTGAAGGCGCGGACGGTGGTGCGCTCCTGCTCGGGCCAGACGAGCCGGCCCGTGAAGCGCGAGCGGTCGGTGCCGCAGGTGTGGTAGTCGACCTCGACCGCCGTGACGCCCGCCTCACGGTACTCGCGCAGCTTGAACTCGTTCACGTACCCCAGAAGCGCGCGGAGCACGACCTCGGCCCCCTCGGCCACGTCGAAGCTCGCGCGCAGGCGGTCGAGCAGGGCGCACACGCGCTCAGCCCTGATGTAGGAGGCGATGCCCCCGCAGAATCCGTCGCAGCCATTCCCTCCCAGGTAGACGGCGTCGACGGTGTAGTCGTCCATGTCCGCCGCCGACTGGGCGAGCTCGGTCTCGAGCGCGTCGCAGTACGCGCCCATGAGCATGGCGCGCTCGTAGTCGCTCGGCATGGCGCAGTACTGGCAGGTGTTGGGGCAGAACGGGAACGCGACCTCGACGCGCAGGCTCTTGCGGGACATGCGGCTCCTCGTCTCCTTTCGAGCTTTCAAGCTCTCGTGCTCCGGATGCCCGCGGTGCGGCGCGAGCCTCCGGCTTGAGTGATTCGAACCCCCCCCGGTCGCCGCGCGGGGCGACAGCCGGGGGTCATCGGTGTGCGTTCAGTCAACGCTACGTACGCCACGTTCGCGCCGGCGGGGCGCTCGGATTGGGCCGGGAGCCCCGCCGAGTTCGCGCTCGGATCGGACGCCTAGTTCACGCCGACCTTCGTGTAGTTGCCCTTGGCCTCTTCGGACGCGAGCCAGTCGGCCACGGAGCGACCGCACTCGCGGCCCAGGACGATGGCCATCGAGAGGCTGATGCCAAAGATGGGCGTGGTGTACTCGTCGCCGTAGCGGCGGCCGCAGCAGTTGCCCGAGGCGTACAGGCCGGGGATGGGCTCGTAGTCCTTGTCGAGGACGTTCTGCTCGCCGTCGGTGAGGAGGCCGCCCAGCGTGCACATGGTGCTGCCGATGCTCGAGGTGGAGACGACGGCGTAGAAGGGGCCCTGCTCCACGGGGAACAGCACCTCGGCGTAGCGGCCGAAGTCGTCGTCGCGGCCGGCGGCGCACATCTCGTTGTAGCGGGCGACGCTCGCGACGAACTGCGCCTGGTGCTCCTCGTCGAGGCCCAGGTTCGCGGCCAGCTCCTCGATGGTCTCGCCGCAGGTGAAGGTCACGCTCATGCCGGGGAAGCCGCCGCCGGGGCCGGCCTGCGTCTCCTCGGCCTCCTCCTCGACCTCGCCCTTGAGCAGCTTGTACGACTTGTCCATGTTCTCGCGCAGGCTGGTGACGTTGGCCTCGTTGGGGTTGAAGGCGCCGTGCTGCGGGATGAAGTAGGTGGCGTACTCGTCAAAGTTGTCGTCGAACACCACGTAGTAGGGCTTGCGCGGCTTGAAGAGCGTGGCGCGGCCGCGGTGCTCGATCACGGGGTAGTACTCGTTGCAGAAGCGCTTGCAGTCGGCGTCGAGCCACAGGGCCTGGGGCTGCGTGGACTGGCTCGAGGTGGAGGGGCTGTAGTGCTTGAAGTTCATGCCGGGGATGGGCCACGTCTCGAGGTGGCCGCCCGCCCAGTAGCCCATCTGGATGCCGCGGCCGTCGCCGTCCATCATGCCGGAGAGCGACTCACCCTCGACCAGGGTGCCCACCATGTCGATCATGAGGTCGTTGAGCATCTCGGGGTTGGAGCCAAAGCCGCCGGTCGCGAGGATGGCCGCCTTGCAGTTGACCTTGAGGAAGGTGCCGTCCTCGTTCTTGCCGATGACCGCCGCGATGGAGCCGTCCTCGTTCTGGACGGTGTCCCACGCCTCGACGCCAAAGCGGACCTCGGCGCCGTGCTCGATCGCGTCGGCGCGCTGCTTGCCCTGGATGACGGTCTGGCTGCACTCGCCGTACATGGAGTACGCGGGGTTCCAGAACTTGAGGCCGCCGAGCTCCTTGATGCGGTGGTTGCCCACCATGTCGGCGTCGCGGTAGTAGTCGGCCATGGTGTCGAGCTCTTCGGTGGTGCAGAGGCCGTAGTACCAGTCGATGTCCTCCTTGCAGTGCTGGCTGAAGCGCATGATGAGGGGCTGGTTGGCGACGTTGCCGGTGACGAGCATCCAGTTCTGGAAGAACTCGACCGGGTCGGCCGGCTCGTAGCCGCGCTCCTCGATGTAGGTGCCGCCGAGGCAGCCGGAGGCGTTGCCCATGGCCATGTAGGTGTCCTCGGGCTTCTTCTCGATGAGGACGACCTTGTAGCCCTGGCTGGAGAGCTCGCGGCACGCGTTCATGCCGGCGTAGCCGTGGCCGCAGACGCACACGTCGGCGGTGATCTCCTCGGCGAACTCGGTGACGGTCTCGGGACGGGTGCGCCAGGTCGCGGTCGAGTAGACCGTGTCGCTGATGCGGACGGCGCCTTCGGGGATCGCCGCGACTTCGGCGGTCTCGGCGGCTTCCTCGGCCGTGGCGACGGCGGCCGAGGCGGTGAGGCCCATGGCTGCCGTGCCCATGGCGGCGGCGCGCATGAACGTGCGGCGGGACATCTGCTGCTTCATAGAACGTCCTCCTTGTGGTTGGTGCTGATTGAGTGCGGATCGACTTCGCTGCCGACGGGCCGGGCGGGGGAAGGTGTGCGGCCGAACTCCCGCGGTCGCCGGCTGTGCCGCGGTCGCCGCCTGTGCGGATGGTGGGCGGCGTGCAGCGCG
>CAYMHQ010000282.1:0-3190 GCA_964390275.1 uncultured Coriobacteriaceae bacterium | reverse complement strand
CCCCTGTAATATCAATCCAGAAACTGACTTACCCTGGTTTTTGGTCAAATCCGCCAGAAAGCGATTCCGCGGGCGCCTCCCACCCGCGTCGCCCCTCGTCGCCCCGCCATCCTTCGCCACTCGCCGACAGTTCTCCGCCGTTCAGCTTTCGGGGACATTTCGCGATGCCTGTAGCGCCGTAAAAGCCCCCGTTCGCCCCGGGTGTACCATGTGCCGGTGCCGTAAATCCCCGGAACGCCGCAGCGGTCGCGCAGCCCGCCGAAACGGTCCGTAGAAACCAATGGAAAGGTGGCCGGCATGGCCGAACTCTCTCAGGAATCATCCGCATCCCTCGAATCCGCCGCATCCCTCAACCCGTCTCGCCGCGAGGTGATCGCCGGCCTCGGCGCCGCCGTCGTCGCTGCGAGCGTCTGCTCCGCAATCCCCGCGCTGGCCGAGGAGCCCGCCTCCGCCGATGGTGTCGCCGCCGGCGCCTCGAGCTCGGACTCCGCCGCAGCCTCGGACGCCGTCGAGACCGTTGTCTGGCACGACCCCAACATCGTGGGCAACTGGCCGGAGGCGACGGGGGCGGGGGACGACTTCGCCGTGTACATCGCCCGCGACTGGCACGAGCAGAGCTCGCTGCCCGAGGGGTACTCGCGCTGGACGACCCTCAGCAACATGGACAAGGACGTGCAGGACAGCGTCATCGAGCTGCTCGAATCCGCCGGGGACAGCCATGACGAGCAGGTTCTGGCGGCCATCTACAACGCCGCGCTCGACTGGGAGACGCGCGACGCGAGCGGGCTCGGCGCCGTCTCGGACACGCTGCAGGCCCTGCTCGACGCGCAGTCGGTCGACGACATCGCGAGCCTCTACCTCACCGACGGCAAGCTCTTCCAGTTCACCCCGCTGCTGAACCTCACCGTCCAGGCCGACGCGCACGACAGCTCCACCATGCTCGCCAGCATCGCCACCGCGACGCTCTCGATGAACGACAGCGCGGAGTACACGGGCGAGCGCACCGCGACCGGCGACCTCTGGCGCTCCGCGATGGAGACGTTCGCGCTCAGCATGCTCGCCATCGCCGGGGTCGAGGAGGCCGAGGCGCAGCAGATGGTCGAGGACTTCTTTGGGTTCGAGGCCAAGCTCGCCCAGTTCATCTACCCTGTCGCCGAGTCGTACAAGGAGGACTGGATCCAGCGCTGCTACAACGTCTACACGCGCGACGAGCTTGCGGCCCTCTGCCCCGGGATGCCGCTGCTCGAGATCCTCGACGCGGCCGGGCTCGCCCAGGCGGAGCGCTTCAACGTCAACGAGCCGGCGTTCGTCGAGGGGCTGGGCGGCCTCTTCAACGACGAGAACCTCGCCGGGCTGCGCGCCTACCTCGTCATCTACCTGCTGGCCAGGGTCGCGCGCTACGCCGACTCCGCCTCGGAGGACGCCTACGTCGCGTACGCGAACACGGTGAACGGCTCCACCGGCAAGCTGCCCGAGGAGGAGCGCGCCTACAACGTCACCTACAAGATGGCCGAGGAGCTGGTGGGCGCGGTGTACGGCCGCCGGTGCTTCGGCGAGGAGGCGCGCGCGGACGTCGAGAGCATCGTCGACAACATCCTCGCCACCTTTGAGCTGCGCATTCAGGATGCCGAGTGGATGGGCGAGGAGACCCGCGAGAAGGCGCTCGAGAAGCTGCGGACGATGACCAAGCGCATCGGCTACCCGGTCGACACCTTCCAGTACGCGTGGGACGAGCTCGACCTCGCGCCGCAGGTCGAAGCCGGCGCGTCCCTGCTCGACCTGCGCGTCTATCTGATGGGATGGCAGGTGTCCCAGGATTGCGCGAGGGCGGGGCAGCCGGTGAACCACGGGATTTGGCCGATGTCGGGCGCCCTGGTCAACGCCTGCTACGAGCCCACCGACAACTCGATCACCTTCCCCGCGGCGATTCTCTCCGGCCCGCTTTACAGCCACGACCGCAGCGCGTCGGCCAACTACGGCGCCGTGGGCGCGGTCATCGGGCACGAGGTCACGCACGCGTTCGACACGCTCGGCAGCCAGTACGACGCCGAGGGCAACCTCAGCAACTGGTGGACCGACGAGGACCGCGCGGCGTTCACCGAGCGCACCTCGCACGTGCGCGACCGCTACGCGAGCATCGAGGTCTGGGACGGCATGCACTGCGACGGCGACCTGATGCTGGGCGAGACCGTGGCCGACCTGGGCGGCGTGGCGTGCGCGCTGCAGATCGTCGACGGGCTGGAGGACCGCGACTACGAGGCGTTCTTCGGCGCGTTTGGCTACCTCTGGGGCGAGATCATCACCCCCGAGATGCGCCTCTACCTCCTCCGCGCCGACCCGCACGCCCCCAACTACCTGCGCGTCGACATCACCGTCCAGCAGTTCCAGCAGTTCTACGACACCTACGGCATCCAGGAGGGCGACTTTATGTTCGTGCCCGAGGACGAGCGCCTCAAGGTGTGGTAAACGGCGAGGCGTTGAGACCCGCGCCGCGCGGGCGAGCGAGTGGGTGGCGCTTGCCGAGCGCGGGCGAACGGGACTAACGAACAAGCGGGGGAGCGGGGGCGGCGGACCCGCCTCTGCCCCCTCCCGCTACCGCTCCACCACGACCGTGAGCAGCACGAGGCCCTCGTCGCCCGTGTTGGCGATGCTGTGCTCGGACCCCTTCCTGCACACGTGGCAGACGCCCGCCGTCAAGGTCTCCTCGCAGCCGTCGCAGACCGCCTGTTCCTTCCGAAAGCCCTCTCGGCCGAGGCAGTGTTCCATAGACGCCCCGCAAGCGCCGCGCGCCTCACGCCCCGGGTCGCGAGGACAGCGTCCCCGCCAACGTCCGCGACATTTGCATTCGGCCTGATTTAGCTAACCACTCACACATGTTCGGGTTGTGTGGGCGGTTAGCTAAATCTGCCGTTTGACGATATGCGCCCCCGTCGACTCAACCTCGTCAGTTTGCTACAGCTGGACTCAAAATCACACCCCACCTGAGCTGGGATTTGGACAAATCGGCTCTGTTTTGGACAAAATCGCCCCGTTTTGGACATTTGTCCGCGGTTGTCCGTATCTGTCCGAGTTTGTCCGGAACTGTCCGAGGCCGTCCACCCCCATCCGGCTCCCGTCCGGCTCGTCGCCCGGTGCCGCCCAACCCTCCGTCCGGCGCCGGGCAGCGCTCAGAAGTCCAGGCTCGACGGGT
>CAYMHQ010000281.1:0-3199 GCA_964390275.1 uncultured Coriobacteriaceae bacterium | reverse complement strand
GGGTCGGGGTCCGGGTCCTCGGCAGGCTCGTCGGCAGGGTCGGGGTCGGGGTCCGGGTCCGGCTCGGGGTCCGGCTCGTACGGAGGCTCAGGCTCGGGGTCCGGGTCCGGCTCGGGGTCAGGATCGGGATCCGGCTCGTACGGCGGGTCAGGCTCGGGATCGGGATCCGGGTCGGGATCAGGGTCACCGCCACCGGAGGGGTCAGGATCAGGGTCGGGGTCCGGATCGGGATCAGGCACGTACGGCGGATCGGGCTCGGGCTCGGGCGCGGGGTCGGGATCCTCGCCGCCGGAGGGGTCGACGGGGTCGACGGGCTCATCGGCATACGCCTTGCGCACGCCGAACAGGGCCTCGAGCGGGCTCGCCTTGGCGTCCTGCGCCTTGCGGGCCGCGGGCTTCTTCGTCGCGTCGCCGGCAGTCGAGACGTCCGCCGCGGTCGGAGAGGCAGACGGGGACTCCGCCGCCTGCACCTCGGACTCGGCCTTGACCAGCGCCGCCCGCTTCTGGGTGAGCGAGAGCGCGAGCTCGGCGATCTCGTCGTGCTGGTTCTCGCAGAGCTCCTCCACCCATTCCCGGTCGACCTCGATGAACGGCAGATACTCCGCCCCGGGGCCGCTCAGCTGGGCCTCGGCCAGCCCCTTGGCCTCGATGACCTCGGCGCCCTCCTCGACATACGCGTCGCAGAGGCGATGCCCCAGCACCAGGATGCCGACCTCGCACGCACCCTCGAGTGTCGCGTCCGTGTCGCCCGCAACGATGAAGAGGTCCGCCGTACCTGCGAAAACGACCTTGCCGATGGTCCCCACGCCCAGAATGTCGAAGGCGGCGTCCGCGGCAATCGTCAGAAGGCCCTCGCCCCGCGCGCCGTCGACCGTGAGCGACTTGAGCTCGCCGTGCACCTCGATCGCCGACCCCAGGTCGCCCAGCGCGACAACGGCGTCCTGGCCGTCGGGGTCGTAGAAGTGGACCACGAACTGCCCGCTCGCCACGTCGTTCATGACGGAGAGGTGTCCGTTGAAAAACTCAACGCCCTCGGTGTCGCCGTCGACGAAAAACCTGTCGCCCTCGACGCGCAGGGTCGCCACGGGGAGGGCGGCGGACTCGTCATCGCCCGCACCACCGACCCCGCTGCCAGCAGGAACCTCGGCTTCCCCCGCAGCGTCGGCGTCGGCGCGGTACGGGAGCGCAAGCCCCGCCCCCACCGCGGCGACCGCAACACCAGCAGTCACGACAAAAGACCTGCGTGAGATTGACGTCGGTTGTAACAAGGGTTTTTCGTTCATTGCAGCGCGCCTTCCTCTCGTCCAAAGACCGGTGGTTGCAAAACACGCCCGAACCTCGACGGTCACCCGCCGCGGCGCTCGGTCGTCTCGCAAGGTCTCCGTGACGACGGTTCGGGCCGCCGAGGCAGAGCTATGACGTATACACGATGAACGGACACCTTGAACTATACGGTATGCGAGGGGTCGGAGTCCAATCGAATGGCCATTCGGGCGCCCAAGCGGGCGAAACCGGGCGAGGCAGGTCGATGGGACTAAGGGCCCGAACCAGCCAGAGTCGTCGATGAGGGATGAAATGCATATCCGTGCGGCTTTATGCGTTCCGGTGCATCGACTCGGCTGGCTCCCCGGTTGACCTCGGCAGCGCGCCAAAAACGAGCCGCAGAATGGTCAAAAACCGGCGTTCTGTGTTCGGAGACTTGACGGTCCGCGCGGCTTCGGGCGAGGTACTTGCGATATACAAATGTCGTGAACTGGGGTTTCATCGATGAGACCAATCGTCTCCGACCGTCACCCGTCTATCCAGCGCCCGATTCGTCCCACGGTCGAACACAGAACGCCTGTTTTTGACCAATCCGGCGCCTCAAACGCGCGCGGCGGTCAGCAATCAGCAATCTTACGCAGCGCCGTCGTTCTCGCCGTTACCATATGCGCAGCCCTCGCCGTTTTCATGCACCGCGCCCTCATGCAGCAGCTTCAGGTTCTCAATTGCCAGGTCGTTGTCGATGGCGTGGAACCCCTCGTACACCGCGAGCATCGTGGGGGCATCGGCAACAGCGTATATCTCGCAGCTGCTCTCCCCCGTGACGTAATGCCAGTAACGGTACAGGTAGCCCACCCAGTAGAGGACCTCGCCCGGGTAAACCTCCGGAACTTCGGTGCCCGAGAGCGGGTCGACACCATCAGTGGGAGCCTTCGGCAGGTCAGGGTTCAAATCGACGAGCTCCCCAAAGATGTACTCCTCGCCCGCCCACTGCAGATGGTCGAACGGCAGGTCGAAATGGGCGGCGACGTCGCCGGTCATGTACGCCTCGATGAACCGCTCGCTCGCAAAGCCGCGCACGCCCGACATCTCGAACACGCGCCCCTGCACCTGGCAGAGCCTCAGACTGAGGGAATCAAGCATCGAGGTCGCCCCCTTCCGCCAGAACGCCCTCGTCAGGAATCCTCTCTGCGAGAATCTCGTCGAAGTAGCCGCCTTCGCGCCGGTACTGTCGGCAGATCTCGTCGGCGCGCGCAATGCCCTCCCGGCGCATGCGCACACTCAGGTCGGAGAGGCGTTCCCGCTCCTCGGGAGCCATAATCTCGTCGCCGACGATTCGGACGCGCTCGCACGCCTCGGGCGTCAGGCAGACGTACTGGCTCCCCAGCTTGAGCGCGGACAGGCTGCGAATCAGCGCGACATCTGTGATCTCGCCCGAGAAGAAGCGGTCGAGCACGACGAACATCCGGTCGTTGGCGATGAGGCCGGAGACAACGTCACACGAAGACATCGTCTCGCGACAGCGCCGATACAGCGCCGAATCGCGCGCGCCCTCCATCTTGCCACGGTTGAACGCGATGAGCATCGCCCAGTCGAGCCCGAGTCCCATGTCGAGCGTCCTCAACCCTGAGAAGTCGGCCTCGAGCGTGTACACGTGCGCGGTCGGAAACGCGCAGACGAGCGCGCGAGGCTGGTCCGGGTCGGCGTACATGTAGAACCCGCATCCAAAGTCGCAGTTCGGACGGCTTATGGGGGCAATCGGTCCCTCGATGCCCGTTTTCGACCCGTGGTAGAGGCGCACGTCGAACCTCCTTTGGACTTTGGGCTTTGGGGACGAACAGACTCCGAGCGCACTAACGGCGCCGGACGCCCCCATTATACAAAGCGGGCGCCCCACGCGCTCCATCCCCGCGCGAGACGCCCACCGTTCTCCCTA
>CAYMHQ010000280.1:0-3221 GCA_964390275.1 uncultured Coriobacteriaceae bacterium | reverse complement strand
TCTCGGGTGCGCTCGTCGCCCATGCCGCGGGTCCCGCGACCGGGCAGTTCAACGGGTTCCTCCGGGGCTTCGGCCGCAGCGTGAGGGCGGGCGACGTCGAGGCGGCGCTCGGCTCGATGCGCTCCTTCCTGGCGGGGATTCCCTACCATCTGGGCTCGCGCTCCGAGCGCGGCTTCCAGACGACGTTCTGGCTCGTGTTCACCCTGCTCGGCGCCCAGATCGACACCGAGGTGCGCACCGCGACGGGCCGGGTGGACGCCGTCATGAAGCTGCCCGACGCCATCTACGTCTTCGAGTTCAAGTACAACAAGTCGGCCGAGGAGGCCCTGGCGCAGATCGACGAGCGCGGCTACCTCGTGCCGTTCGAGCACGACGGGCGGCGGCTCTTCAAGGTGGGCGTCAACTTCTCCGAGAAGACCCAGACCGTCGAGGATTGGATCGTGCGCGAGGGGTAGGGCGAGCGAGTGAGGGGCTGCCGGGCCGAGGACGCCGCCGTATCGAGGACGCGCGATAAAACGCGATAAAGTGCGATAAAATAGGATAAAATGCGATAAACGAAAATACCCGCGAACAATCGTGAAGGAAGGAATACCGCATGGTCGTTTCCAACCCCTTCAAGCCGACGGCAGGCAAAACGCCCCCGATGCTCATCGGTCGCGACGAAGCCGTCAACAACTTCATTGAGGCAATCGACAACGGACCCGGCGCCCCAGGTCGGCTTGCGCGCGTGTCCGGCATGCGGGGCATGGGCAAGACCGTGCTGCTCAACGAGTTCGGGCGCATCGCGGAGGACCGCGGCTGGCTTGTGGTGGAGGAGACCGCGACTCCGGGTTACTGCGCGCGCATTCTCGAGGAACTCACGCCGCGTACCAGGGTGAAGGGGTTCAGAGCGGAGCCCTCTGTCCTCGGTGTCAGCTTGGGCGGAATCGAGGTGGAGCGCGCGTCGCTGTCTCTGCGCGACGCTATGGGACACGCGCTCGAGTCGCGCAGGGGAGGCCTGCTCATCACTCTCGACGAGGTCCAGGACGCATCGATTGAAGAGACGCGGGCTCTTGCCGTGGCAATCCAGCACATGATTCGCGACGATGCCGAGATTGCGTTTGTCTTCGCGGGGCTTCCGGTTATGGTCGACGAGGTGATTAACGGGGAGTCGCTGACGTTCCTGCGCCGCGCCGAGCCCATCTGCCTCGGGTTTATCGGACTGGTCGAGGTCGCCAAATCCTTCGAGGAGACCATTGCCGAATCGGGTATTCGCATCGATGCCGAGCAGGCGGGCGAGCTTGCCGCCGCCACGCACGGTCATCCGTTTATGGTGCAGCTTGTTGGCTATCATACCTGGCAGTCGGCTTATCGGCGCGATGGCGTCGCGGCGAGTGTGACCGCGGCGGACATCGAGTACGGCATCGCTGAGGCACGGGAGAGGTTCGACGCCATCGTCATCGAGCCGGTGATCCGCCATCTGTCCGTCGCAGCGCGCCAGTACCTTGATGCCATGTCCCGCGATGGGGACGGGCCTTCGAGCACCTCCGATATTGCGGCGCGACTTGCCAAATCAACGACGAGCCTCTCCTCGGTGCGCGCCAAACTCATCGATGCCGGCGTCATCGAACCCGCAGGTCGCGGCCTCGTTCGGTTCACCATCCCGTTCATGGCCGCCTACTTCGCCGCCTGTCGCGAGGGTGGGGTCGACGAGTAGAGGGCGAATGGACGAGTGGGGAGGCGCCCACCTTGGCTGTCTCTAAAAGCTTGCAAGCTTCTATCAGGAGGCACGCGGTATGGACACCGAGAAGGTGTGCGAGTTCATCACATTCAGCAAGAACCGAATTTTCGCTCCGCAGCGGCAGAGCTTCACATGAGCCAGCCTACGCTCAGCCAGCACGTGCGCGACCTCGAGGCGGAGGTGGGGTGCGAGCTCGTCAGGCGGGGCAGTATTGGCGTCCCGAACGAGCTTACTCCGGCGGGCGTGCATTTTGTGGGGCTTGGCGAGGAACTTCTTGCGTGCCGGGAGCGCATGGTCGACGAGTGCCGTCGTATCGCCGACGAGCTGAGTCCGGCGCGCATACAGGATCTGAACAGCGGTTTTGGCATTAGCGTTCAGATTCGTAAGGCGCTTGAGGCGCACGGGTACCGGTGTGTCAACATCGCGTACGCCAAGGTCGATCTGCCGGTCCTCGATGCGCTCGACCACGGACTTCTCGATTTTGGTGTTACCGTGGGCTTCGAACCCGGTGTGCCGGATGAACTCCGCGCTGCCGCCGCGGGTACTTACGGGTCCGTTCCGCTCGCGCCCGAACCGCTCGGCATTCTTGTGGGTTCGCGCAATCCGCTTGCTCAGCAGGACGCGGTGACGATGGCGCAACTCGAGGATCGCGAGGTGTTCTGCGCATCGTCGCCCTCGTATACGAGCTGGTTCGAAACAGTCCCGGGACTGTTCAGCACCCAGGGTTGCCGGATCCTCCTGCGTCCCATGCCTGACACAGCTCGCGACGGCGGGGCGTTTCCCCTGCTCGACAGGCGTATTTCCGTGACCACGCGCCATTATGCGAAGTATTACCGTGGTCTCGAGGTAGAGGATGTCCGCTTTCTGCCTATCGCCGACGCGCGGGTTGAGATTCAACCGTATCTGGTATATCGAAGGGACAACTGCTCCCCCATGGTCCGTCGTATTGTGGAATGCATGGGGGCCATGGGGGAGCCGGGGGATTCGCGGGGGTCGGGGAGTGAGGGGGTGTAGCCTGGAGGAGCCGCCGCCGGACGCCGGGCCCTCGCGAGGTGACGTGCTGCGGCCTTACACCCAGGCGGAACCAATCTCGTTGACGATTTCCTGGCAGGTCTTGACGCTCGTGATGGCGTTCACGGCATCGCTCACGTTCACGAACTGGTCGTCGATGTTGCCCTCGAGCATGTCCTGCCATGCAGCCCGATGCCATGAGCGGAATGCTGATGAGCGGTTTGCACTCGTTCAGCATCGAGGCGAGGGAGATCTTGTACATCGTGTTGCAACCGCCCTGGCCCCAGCCGGATGCGATGACGATGTCAGCGCCGGCGTCCTCGGCCTCGAGCAGCTCAGCGGTGGTAGTGTGGAGCGCGCGGTAGATGACCTTGAACCCGGCGTCTTTGTAGCGCTTGATGAGTTCGACCTCGGCGTGGCCACCTTGATCGCGAGTCTGCCAGCCGGCGCACACGATACCCGACGCGACGGTGCCCTTGACGAAGTCTCT
>CAYMHQ010000279.1:0-3232 GCA_964390275.1 uncultured Coriobacteriaceae bacterium | reverse complement strand
CGCTCGGCGCCGCCGCGACCGCAGCCCTCGCCGCCGCGGGGCTCGCCGCTCCCGCGCTGGCCGAGGAGGCCGCGCCCGACACCATCACCGGCGCCTCCCAGACCGTCGACCCCGAGCTCCAGCTCACGCAGGACGAGATGCGCGCGCTCATCCTCGACTACCTGCGCGGATGGCCCCTCAAGACCGACGAGGCCGGCGAGACCGTCTACTCGTACCGCGAGATGTTCGCCATCGCCACGTGCTACAACAACCACCCCGGCCTCTCGCAGGTGGAGTTCGTCCTCGACCCCAAGACGATGAAGCTGCTCGGCTCGTGCGAGAAGGGCACCGAGAAGTGCGAGCACATCAAGTACAACCCCGAGGTCGTGCTCTACTGGTACCACCAGATCCCCGAGGAGGAGTACGCGGCGGGCGCCAACGACTACTTCAACTCCTACGGCGTGCAGATCAAGGGCACCGCGAAGGCGCTCTCGGTCGACGACGAGGGCGCGGTCGAGTTCGCGAGCGCGTACATGGAGACCATGCGCGGCGCCGAGGCTTGGGGCGCGACCTCCGAGGAGGACAAGAAGGCCACCGTCGAGATGCTCTTCCAGTACAACGACTGGATCGAGATCACCCCGACCGAGTATGTGATCAACTCGCTCAACTGGCGCTACAACGCCGAGGGCTCCAGCCGCGGCGAGTGGTACGACCCCGAGAACCCCTACTACGGCAAGTCCGTACGTCAGGAGTACTGGATGTAGGAGGCAGAAGGCCCGCCCGCCGGCTGTTTGGCAGGACGGACGCATGAACTAATCTGAGGGGCGCGCGTCGATTCGTTCGGCGCGCGCCCCTCGCGCTAATCTTGCTTGTTTACCCTGCCAGAAACGTCGGGCCTTTCCCGCTGCCGGGCCTTACCCGAAGATCGTGTCCGGGTCGAAGCCGGTCCCGCTCAGCGCGTTGCGGCGCTCGAAGATGGTCATGTGGTCGAGCTCGTCGTAGTCGAACCCCTTGCTCTTGAGCTCCTCGCGCGTGTCCTCTTCCTCCATGTGCTCGAGGAGGCCGAACTCGAACGCCCTCTCGCATGCGTCCATGTGCCCGTCGCCGTTGAAGTCGAACATGCCGCCGAAGATACCGTCCATCGTAGCCCCTCTCGTCGTCGCGGCTGGCCTTCGCAAGCCGTCGAAGACATGATATCGCACGGACCCCCTCCAGGGTGTACCCCATAAGGGACAGTCGGGCCGGTTTTTTTGGAATCGGCCGAGTTTTTTGGTGCCGGCACCCTTACGCGAGCCTCGGCAGCTCCGGCGGCATCCACTCGGCGTGCGCTATCAGCTCGTCGCGGTACTCGTCCCAGAGCGGAATCGCGAGGCCTATGCGCCTCCCGAACTCCGTCGTGCCCCACATGTAGTCCGGCGACCGAAACTTCGGCACGATGGCGACCCAGTCCTCTCCGAGCAGCAGGTCGGCGAGGGCGTTGGCTTCCCAGAGGTAGGTGGGCATGCCGATCTCGTTCAGACGCCTCCACATCCGTGCGACCTGGTCGGCGTGGAAGGTGAGATGGCCGTGCAGCGCGAGGCTCCAGCTCCCGTCTTTCTCGAGGTGGGGCGAGAGGTAGATCCTGCTGCAGCCGCGGCCCGCGATGACCTCGAACGTGTGGTTGAAGGAGTGACCGCTTGTGAAGAGCTCGCGCAGCGCGTCGGGTGATTCCTGGTCGATCGTGAGGATGGCGTCGTCGCGGTCGTCGCCGAAGCGGCTGTACCACGCGCGGGGGTCGGAGCTGTCCCAACGCACCCAGCTCGGCTGGTCGAGGGTCATACCTGCGGCGATGTATGCTTCGCGCAGTGCCCGGAAGTACTGGCCGATGCTCAGCTCGGGGAGTCTCGGCATCTCCTCCCTGTCCGGTTGAGCGCGCAGAAGGGCGGCCAGCTCCACGGCCTCCTCGCGTGTCATGTCGCCGCCGAACTGCCTCGCGTCCGCACCGGCGATCTGCCAGAAGACGCTCCGCCTCATAAAGCCCCATCTGAGGTCGTACGAGAGCCCGTTGTTGACGAAGCTGGCGTACGTGCCGTTTCTGATTGCGTCGACCGTCTCCTCGGCGACCTGCGCGAGGAGGCCGATGTAAGCCGCGCGCTCCTCGCTGTCCCACCTCTCCTTCTTCTCCGGCGACACCTGCATGACGATGTCGCCGTCAATCGCGACGAGGAGCCACTCGCCGTCGCGGTGGGTGGAGACGCGGTGCCACCGATACTCGTTGGGGAACCAGCCGAGCCACTCCTGCCGCCAGCCCTCCTCGGTCGGGTGGTCGTTGTCCTCGTAGGCGCGCTGGTCCTCGGCCCATTTTTCGAAGCTGCGCCAGTCATCGATCTCGCCGCGCGGGGCTCTGACCCAGATGTGGCGAGCCTCCTGTTCGTTCGAGGTGGATGCGATCGGCTCCATTGCCCGGAGCAGCGCCCACGAAGCGGCGATCGTCGCGTCGCCGCCGAGGGGACCGTCGAGCCATCTCCCCCTGAAGCGACGGAGGAAGTTGATCTGCGGTTGCAATATGGTCGACCCATGGGCTATGGATGGTGCTTGCACGGTGCTGCCGTGGTCGTGCTGCGGCTGGCTGATGGGTGCGAGAGGCATGAGAAGCTCCTTGGTCTGACGGGTACGCTGCGGGCGATGGTTGCTCTGGCAGACGCTTTGGCGGTGGTTTTGGCGGAGACTCTGGCGGAGGCCGGCGGCGGAAAATGCCGCCTCTGGTAGCGCGCAAATCGGGTGCCCCGCGCGAGATGCGCGGGCCTCGCCCTTCTTGTGAGGTGCGTCCGTCACACAGGTTGCGCAATTCGTATTTCTGCTGCTAGATATGCCAATACTACTGATTTTGTCCACGACAAAGCCCCCGTTTCGCTCACGGTAGATGAACCTGGTTACCTTGTGAGTCCAAGCTTTGCGGGTGCCTGGGAGCGGGGGCGCTGCCCGCCTGAGGGAAGCCAGTGCGCTCGGCCGCCTGAAGATGTCCGAGTTCGCCCGCGTGCGCGTGCCAGTGGGGGCCTCCGCGCAGCTCTTCCTTGCCCTCATACCTTGGGAGCCACTATAGCACAGATGTCGCACAAATTGTTTCAAATTTATACAGCGAGAATGCGAAGGCATGAGACCCACGAAAGTGGAGGGCGTTCACAGACTCCGAATATGCTCGCGAGAATAATTCTTATGAGCATTAAATGCGGTTCAGTCGGCGGATCAAGCCTGCGACCTCCCAATATGGGGA
>CAYMHQ010000278.1:0-3256 GCA_964390275.1 uncultured Coriobacteriaceae bacterium | reverse complement strand
AGAACCGCCGCCAGCAAGTCGGTAGAACCGACGGGCTGGCGGCGGTTTTCGTTTGACGGGCGGTTCTCGCGGGTTCCCGGCGTCTCTCGACGACGTTGATATCGCGCCTCCGGCTGTGAGAGTTCGCCGCCCGGGCATTCACCGGACTCGTTAGAAGAATGGTGAAACGCCGGCGATTTTCGCCATAAGCTAAAGTGCAGGGTGAGAGTTTGCCTGAAATCAGACCCCTGCCGCGGCTCTTCGGACCAGTCGGGGAGGCGTCTGCTGCCTTGTTCGGGCGAGCGACCGCCGCTTTTCCGGCGAGCCATCGGGAGCCCTCCCGGAGACGTGCCAATCTCCTCTCCGTCGTAACCTAAGCGCCGGACCGTCCGTCGAGCCGTCTGGGGGCGAAAATCAGCTCGACCTTGTCATCTTGGTACCCAAGAAACCCCAGCTCAGCACACCTGAACGCCTTGAATGCTAACGGTTAAGTTTACCGTTAGAAATACGCGGTTTTCGACCCTTCGAGCATGGTCTTGGGGCGTCCGGTGGAGCTTTGTATTTTGCTAAAATGTAAAATTCCATAAGCGGACCGGCGCGGCGGGCGCTTCGGTGTATGATGCCGCTCATTTGTATGGGCGGGCTTTCTGGCCACACACCACAGGATGCGCCTCCGCATCCGCCAAACGCCGCCACGGCCGTGCCTGCCCAATGACATCGAACTGAATACGCGCCCGGTTTCTGAAATGGATGACTCGCTTTTATACGAGGAATCTTTTCAGGCTCCCGGTCGCCGCACGCGTGGGTTTCTTGTGGACGAATCTCTTTTGCTGAGATTTTGGACGCCCTCCTCACCTGTTTTGGGTGTTGCTCGCGCGCACGCGTAGTTCTAGAGTGCCACGGTTCCTGAAAAGCCGATCCGCGGCGTCAGGCTCTCCCCGGCTCCGCCCGGCCCAGTCCCGCTCCGCCCGGACAAGCCTGGTTCTGCTCGGCTTTTCTCGGCTCCGCGTGGCCCTGTTCGGTTCCATTCGGTTCTTAACGGCTTCTGCCGGTTGAGTTCGTTGCTTGTGCTCGTTGTTCGAATGCGTTTCTGCTGTTGGTTTTGGTGCTGCTGTTGCTGCAGGTAGTTGGAAGGAAGGTACGCAAATGGGCTTGTTGAGGAGACTCCTCGACCCGTGCCACACCGTTGAGGGCAAGGCGCTCGCCGTCTTCATGGCGCTCGTCATGGTGTGGACGCAGGTCACCATCGTCCCCTCCGCCGTCGCCGACGAGGGCTGGTCCCAGGCCGCGAACGCGGTCGCGCTGGACGACGCCGTCGATCAGGAGGGCGTGGTGGACGAGGATGCGGAAGGGTCCGGGGGAGGGGAGTCGTCTGACGGCGCCTCCGTCTCTGGCGCGGCCTCCGAGAACGGGTATGTCGCGGGCGCGTACGGCGCCTCCGCCGCGTCCGTTGTCGCGGACGGAGAGGGCTCGGGCGACGTCGCGGGCACCGACGAGGCCGCCGATGACGCCTTCGGCTCGATGAGCGAGTCTCAGCCTGCGGTTGAGGGTGAGACTTCCGACCCCGCCACCGACCCCGCCACCGACCCCGCCACCGAGGGCGCCGCGGACGGCGCCTCCGACTCGGAGTCCGGCATCAGCGCCTCCAGGACGACCATCTCGGTGGGCGAGTACCTCCAGATGAGCGGCTCGGCCAACGCGAACTCGGCGTGCTCGTACTCCCAGACGTTTACCTCGAGCAATCCCGAGGTCGCCACGGTGCTCGGCCGCGCGTACGCGAGCCAGGGCGCCCAGATGACCGTCGCGGGCAAGAGCGCCGGCACGGTCACCATCTCGCACACCTACTGCGACAAGGAGAGCGGCTGCCTCGCCGGCGGCGAGCACCATGTTGTGACCGAGACCATCGAGATCACGGTCGAGGACCCCAACGCCGTCGTGACCCCCGCCGAGCCCGCGGCAGTCACGGGCACCTTCACCGTGACCGCGGGCAAGACCACTCAGCTTACCGCGTCCAATTTCTCGGGCACCGTTGCCTGGTCGTCCGATGCCGAGTCCGTCGCCACCGTCGACCAGACCGGCCTCGTGACGGGCGTCGCGGCTGGCACCGCCAACATCACCGCGTCCGACGGGACCAACAGCGCCGTCGTCGCGGTCACCGTTGCGGCCGCCCCGACCGGCGAGCCCTCGATCGAGGGCGCCGACAGCATGAACCTCGGCGACACCGTCACGCTCACGGCAAAGAACTTCTCCGGCGCCGTCGCGTGGACGTCCTCCGACCCCGCGGTCGCCACGGTCGACGAGGCCGGCGTCGTGACCTCCAGGTCCGCCGGCTCCGCCACGATCACCGCGACCTATGGGGACGAGACGGCCTCCAAGCAGGTCACCGTCAGCCAGCAGTCCGGCGTCTACTACGTCTACACGGGCGAGACGCTCGCGCTGCAGGGGCAGGAGAACGCGTACAAGGGCGGGGAGCCGGGTTACCCCAATGCGTGCAATTTCGCCCAGACCTGGACGTCGAGTGACTCGACGGTCGCGACGGTCTCCGGCTCCGGCGCGAGCGGCACCGTGACGGGCGTGAAGCCCGGCACGGTCAAGATCACCCAGACGTACTGCTGCATGCCGGGTGGGCATCGCAATCAATGGGACGAGCACAGCGAAGCCTACCAGTACTTCACCGTTGTTGTCGTGAAGGCGAGGCCGGCCTCCGTCTCTGGCGAGACGAGCGTCCCCGCCGAGCGGACCATCCAGCTCACCGGGAACGACTTCCTCGGCACCGTGACCTGGTCCTCGAGCGACGCTTCCGTCGCCACCGTCGACGAGAACGGCCTCGTGTCGGGCCTCGCTGAGGGCACGACCGTCATCACCGCGACCGACGGGTACGAGACCGTCGAGGTCACCGTCACCGTGACGGCCCCGCTCCCCAAGATCATGGGCGACGACAGCATCTACGTCCTCGGGTCCACCACGCTCACGCCCGTCCACTTCTCGGGCGACGTCACCTGGACCTCCTCCGACACCAACATCGCCGCGGTCGACGCGAACGGCACCGTGACCGGCCGCAAGTTCGGCACGGTCACCATCACCGCGACCTGCGGCGACGAGTCCGCCTCCAAGGAGATCAGCGTCGCGGAGGACCCGTCCGTCAGCTACGTGTATGTGGGCGAGACCATCTCGGTCAAGGGCCACGCGAACGCGTACGTCGGAACGTGGACCCGCTGCCCGTACACGCAGACCTGGTCCTCGGGCGACACGTCGCTCGCCACGGTCTCCGGCTCCG
>CAYMHQ010000277.1:0-3303 GCA_964390275.1 uncultured Coriobacteriaceae bacterium | reverse complement strand
TTTCGCGGATTCTGACCAAAAAGGCGGGTAAGTCAGTTTCCGAGTTGATATAACAGCCGTCGAATCGGGGCTTCAAGCGTGTTGCGTGCAGTATTACGATTGGGGCCGTTCCGTATTACCCCAGGTAGATGAGGTATGCATCAGGTAAGGGCTTCGACGAAACGCCCTTGGCCCCTCGTCATATCAATCCAGAAACTGACTTACCCCGGGTTTTGGTCAGAAAGACGAAAAAGCGATTCCACGCCGCCCGCGCCCGGGGTAGCGCGCCCCTCCCCGACCAGACCCTCCTGGACAACGCGAAGTCACGGGCCGAGACGCTTCTTAGCGAGTACGTGCGCGAGATTGGCAAACTGCACGGCGAGATTTACGAGGTCGTGTTCGTCGAGCTGGAGGAGGAAGCCGAGACGGGCACCTCCGACGAGACAGACACGGCCGATGACGAGGATGCAGCCGACACCGGCGACGCGGAGTAGGACGGTCGGCACGGCACGATGGCACGGGCCAGCGAGGACCCCGGTTCCGGGAAGGGACCGGGGGCCTTTTCTGTTGCTGACGAGAATGGGGCCGGACGCGGGCAGGAAGGGAGGGACCGCGCAGGCCGAGCTCGACCCTAAGCGCGCAACCCCTCCCCCGTCCTGCCCCTCCTCCGCCTTAGTACCCGATGACCTCGGTCTCCACGGTGGCGATCACGTCAGCGGGGATCTTGCTCACGTCAAGCCGGTACACCGTGTTGAGGCGCGGGTTGAAGATGCCAAGATACTTCACGTTTTGATACTCGGGATGGATTGAGTGGAGCCCCATCCGCCAGTACATGAGCAGCTGGAGCGTGTGGGTACTCTGAGGCTTCTTCTTCGAGACCTTGAAGTCCCAGAGGGTGTCGCGCGTCAGGAAGTCGCCATCGCCGGTCGCCACGAGCTTGGTGTAGGCGCCCGCGAACGTCAGATGGTCGAGGACCTTGGGCCCGTACGCCTCGAAGAACCGCAGCGAGCGCTCGACCATCGTGCGGATGTTCTGGACCGTGGGGGCGTCGGGCTCGATGCCCTCGACCGGGCGGTACAGGTCCGCGCTCGCCCTTTTCGCGCAGTCGAAGCCCGTGAGCTTCACCGCGGCCCGAATCGACGCGTCGTCGAGGCACTTTACCTGGGAGAGCAGCGTCTCGAACAGCTCGGTCTTGCCGAGGTTCTCCGCGCCGGCGCCGGAGACCGCGAACGCGTTCCGTGCGGGCGTCCCGGACACGAGGCGCGTCAGGTAGTCGACCGCGATGCCGACCAGGGACGGGTGCACGTTCTCCTCGGGGTTCAGGTCGTCGATCCCGCCGCCGTCGAGCACCGTGGCGTCAAAGTCCCGGGGATTGACGTAGCCGCCCCGCGGCTGCTTCGTCTTGCCGACGCGCTGCGTGACCGAGAGCATCCACCCGTTGGCGATCACCTCGGACAGCTCCAGCTCGCCGCTCTTAAGCTTTGCCAAAATGTCGTTTGCAGATTCCATTCTGCGCACCCTTTCGTCGAGAATTCCCTCGGACGGCGACAAACCCGCACCGCCGTTCGCTTTGACAACCTGCCGTCCCATCTCTGCCTGACACCGAGCCGCAGCCAATCCCGCCGCCCGCAGCCCCTGCCATCCCGCCGCATGCGGCGGGGCGTGCGGCTGGACAGACCCGGCCATCGCGCCGGTGCCAACGCCTGCGCCTGCGCGCATGCCAGCACTCGTGCCGGCCCAAACGCCAGCCCAAACCTCGGTCACGTGCTCGAACGCGATTCCCCTCCCCTTTCCCTTTCGCTTCCTGGCCTCTAAACGAACCTCCCGACGCCTCACCAACACGACCCAACAACCAACAGAGTTGATACGCAAATATTGATGGCCGATACGCAGATACTGATAATTACAAAGAAACGGACGCGAACGAGTACACTTAGTGAAGCACCTACGAAAGCGCTTAACGGGGCACAAATGGGCGCGTTTTTCGGGACGCAAATGTGCACCCCCTAACAGGGCGAAATTAGTGCGTTAAACCGGTGCGCTTACTACAAAAATAAACGGGCAAATAATTCGGTACGTAATTTTTCGCGTTTTCCCTCCCATTTATCTGTACCTAAATCAGGTCCTTTACCTGGGATTTTATCGGATCTGTTTTCGAACGATTTTTCCAGGCGCATTATTAACCCCCATTCCGTCACCTTTAAACTCGGTGTGATTTGGTACTGAAAATCGGCATGCAAAACCATCGGGTACAACACTCCTTTCGGGTACACAAAACTTGAGTTTATTACGCGTTTAAAATCATCAATATTAGGGGACATTTTATTGCCCCTATAGATTCCATCTACTTCGCTTAGTTCAATTTCTCACGGTGTGAGACCATGCTACACTCTCGAGTAACAGCCTGTCAAGCCCCATGGCGCCAAAGTTTGTGGTGGATTTGTTGGTGTTCTAAATTCTCATCTGAAGATGTTTTCGAACGGCACCCTGGCCTTCTCGCCAACACGCGGCGCCACCCACCAGCCTCACGACCGCCGGGCAGACGGCCCGTGGGGGCGGGCGAACTCGAGCGGCAGCGTCTCCGCCGCTTCGTCTATACTTGGGCGCCGACTCGACAATTAGAAGGAGGCACCCCATGGAAGCAGGAAACGCAGCGACAGGAAGCATCGCAGCAGACCGCGTCACGATCCGACACATCACCGCAGCAGACGACGAGGCGATGGGAACCATCGCGCGCACGAACCTCGCAGCGTACGGGCTCGACATCCCTGGCACGGCGTACTTTGACCCCGAAATCATGCACCTGAGCGCGTTCTACGACGCGAAGCCCGAGAAGCGCACCTACTTCGTCGCGATCGACGAGACGGGCGCCGTGCTCGGCGGGGGCGGCCTGGCGGAGTACGAGCCGCTCGGGAACACCGCCGAGATGCAGAAGCTCTACCTCTCCGACGCCGCCAAGGGCCACGGCCTGGGCAAGCGCCTCGTCGGGCTGATCGAGGACCGCGCCCGCGAGCTCGGCTACGCGCGCCTCTACCTGGAGACCCACTCCCGCCTCCAGACGGCCGTCCACATCTACGAGAAGCTCGGCTACCAGCGCATCGAGCCCGCGACCGCGAACCACGCGACGATGGACCTCTTCTTCATTAAGGACCTCTAAGGAGGACGCCGGAGGGGACGCCGAGGAGACGCGCGGAGGATTCGAGCCGCCCCCATAGAACGGCAAGAGGCCGTTTTAGCCAGCTACTCACACTTCCGCCACCTGCGCGAACTTGTGTGAGTGGTTAGCTAAAAACGGCCTCCAGCAACTTTCTCGCGCCCTCATCT
>CAYMHQ010000276.1:0-3331 GCA_964390275.1 uncultured Coriobacteriaceae bacterium | reverse complement strand
CGGACGGACGACAAACGGCGGCAGAGCATGCGTCGCATATCAAGCTTGAAACGATGGCCAATAAGCCCACGCAGGTGCACATGAGTTTTTTGGCCACCCCGGCGCCCCGCTTCCCCGCGCCCCCGCGGCCCCACCTCGCGCCCCGCCGGATCGCGGGCCCCGCTCGCCTTCCCCGCACGCAAACGCGGCCGCCCCCGAGTCTCCCTCGGAAGCGGCCGCGCTCTTAACGCACGTTATCCTTGCTCGCCCTACTCCTCGAGCGGGGAGCGCCAGTCGACGAACTCGGTGCCGGCGTCGGTGCGCCAGGTCATGTTGCGCAGGATGTAGCGCATGCTCGGGCCGTTGCCGGTGTCGGGCAGGGTGTGGACCTGGTCCTCGGTGAAGGGCTTGCAGAACTCGCCGAGGACAACGCGCTTGCCGTCGGCCAGCTCGGGACCCTCGAACGTCTCGATGCCCTCGTCGAGGTCGCCAAAGAAGCGCGCCATGCCGCCGCACTGCGAGACGCACTGGGGCAGCTTGCCCTCGTCGATCAGGTCCTTGCAGAGGTTGCACTTCTCGGCGACGAGGGTCTCCTCGTCAAGGTAGCGCACGCCGTAGGGGCAGGCCATGAGGCAGGCGCCGCAGCCGATGCATGTCTCCTTGTCGATCTGGATGGTGCCGTCCTCAGCGATCGCAGAGGCGCCTGTGGGGCAGACGCTCACGCACTGGGGGTTGGCGCAGTGCTGGCACTGGAGCACCATGAAGTACATCTCGACGTCGGGGTACTGGCCGCCCTCGACCTTGGGGTTGGGCCCCACGCGCAGGGTCTTGTTCCAGTAGGAGCCGGGCTTGACGTTGTTGACGGCCTTACACGCCACGTTGCAGCCGAGGCAGCCGGCGCAGCGGTTGAGGTCGGTGACGATTGCCATGTGTGACATGTTACTGGTCCCTCCCATCGTACACGGGCAGCCATTCCTTCAGACGCGGGTCGTCGGGGCTGTGGATGATCTCGACGCCGTTGTGGTCGCACGGGATCGGGTCGCCGAACGGGCTGTTCTCGGGCGTCGCCTTGTAAATCTTGCCCAGGTAGGCGCGCAGGTTCGAGGAGCCGCAGTGCGGGTCGTAGGCGTAGTGGTCGATGAGGTGGTTCACGCAGCACAGCTCGTGCCCGCTGCCCGACTGGTCGAACTCGGGGAACCACCACTGGTGCTCGCAGTTGATGACGCCGGGGTCCACGCCGTAGTAGAGGTCGGCGTACTCGCGGATCTTGCCGTAGGGGGTCTCGATCCACACCCAGTCGCCCTGCTCGATGCCATACTGGGCCGCGGTGACGGGGTTGATCTCGACGCGGGGCACGGGCCACAGCTCGCGGCACCACGGCAGCTGACGGTGCTCGGAGTGGAAGTACACCGGGATGCGGCGGCCTGTCGTGATGATGAGCGGGTACTCGGCGAACATCTCGGGGTCGCTGATGGGGCTGTGCGGAGGCTCGCGGTAGGTGGGCAGCTCGTAGCCGTCATTGGGGTGGTAGGACTCCATGACGGTGGACCAGATCTCGAACTTCTTGGTGGGCGTATAGAAACCGGGGAGCCAGTCACCCGTGGTGCCCAGGAAGCCGGCGGCGTTGCGTGCGCGCAGGGCGCCGGTCTGGTAGCGGCGGTAGGTGCCCCACAGCTCGGGCTCGACCTCCTTGCAGTCCCACCAGCCGTGTTCCTGGAAGCGCTCGTTGTACTTCTTCCAGCCCTCGGGCTCGAAGCTGGCGACGGACATGTCGAGGATCTGCTCGACGCTCGGGTACTCGGGGTAGCCGGGGACGATGTTGTAGGGCAGGCCCTTGTACTCGTAGAGCATGCGGATGATCTCGCCGTCGAACTTGCACTCGGCGGGCGGCTCGATGCACTTGACAGTCGCGCCCATGGCGCCCGACGCGCCCTGGGACGAACGCGGGCTGGAGAGCTCGAGCCAGTGCGCCGCGGGGAGCACGATGTCGCAAGTGCCGCCGCCGGGGGTGTGCCAGAGGTTCGTCTCGACGTAGAACTCGAGCTGCTTGAGCGCCTCCCACGCGATGCCCGTGTTGCTCTGGTTCATGAAGTCGCCCGAGGAGTTGAACGCGCCCGCGACCTTGTAGGGCTCGCCGGTGAGGACCGCGGTCCAGGCGGTGTTCGCGTCCGACCACATGCCCCACCACTTGAGCAGCGGAATCTTGTCGGCGCCGAGAAGCTTGTCCATCTGGCCCTCGGAGAGCGCGGGGCACCCGCTGCCGTTGTTCGCGAAGCCCATCTGGCCGCCCTCGACAGGGGCGCGGGTGGAGGCGCGCATGCCGCCGGGGGTGTCGACCGAGCCCACGAGCGCACACAGCGTGTCGAAGCCGCGGCAGTTCTGGATGGCGTTGCAGGAGTGCTCGTTGGCGAGCATGTACTGGATGCCGCCGTTGGGATAGCCGGTCGAGGGGTCGATCGGCGTCGCCCAGGCGCGGGCCGCAGCGCGGATCTGGTCGGCCGGGACGCCGCAGATCTCCTCGGCGCGCTCGGGCGGGTACTCGTTCACGCGGTCCTTGTAGTGTTCCCAGACCGTGCGGCAGACGTGGGTAGAGCCGTCCTTGAGGGTGATCTCGATCTCGCCCTCGAGCACGGGGTCGATCTCGCGGTCGAAGCCGTCCTCGGCGGTGAAGCCGGTCTGGTCGAGCACCCAGCCCTGGCTCTGGCCGGGGATGAGGTTCTGGGTGGCCTCGTGGCCCTTCGTCGGCTTGGTCCACGTCTCACCGGCCCAGAAGCCGGTCTCAGAGTCGAAGTACGTGAGCGCGTCGTTACCCGTGGCGCCGGCCTCGAGGCGCAGGCGGTCAATGACCATGAAGCGCTTGGGCGAGCCGCCCTCGACGATGTCGGACTCCTTGAGCATGTGGGTCTTGAGCTCGAACGGCGTCATGACCACGGGCGAGAGCTCGCTCCAGCCCGTCGCCTCCATCTCCTCGCAGACGATGAAGGGCGCGTCGCTCCACTTCTTGAGGAAGAGCTCGTCGATGAGCCCGTCGTTCACGACGACGTTGGACCAGGCGAGCAGCATGGCGCCGTCGGTGCCGGGGCGCAGCGCGAGGTGGTAGTCGGCCTGGGACGCCAGGTTCGAGAGGCGCGGGTCGACGACGATGTGATAGTCGGCGCTCGTGGCAACGTCGACGGTGGTACGGCAGGAGTCGTCGTAGTTCGAGAGCTCGGAGGCGCCGCCCCATTGCACGAAGACGCGCGGGCGGTCAACCGTCGCGATCCAGCTCTCGGCAAAGTTGGACTGCATGAGAGTCGCGAAGTGGCGCGGACCCTTGCAGATCTGCCACGCCTGGACGATGTTGGGCGAATCC
>CAYMHQ010000275.1:0-3358 GCA_964390275.1 uncultured Coriobacteriaceae bacterium | reverse complement strand
ATCCCAGCCGCGCCGCGCCCGCGGTGTGGGAGCTGGAGGGCCCCACCATGCGGGGACCCACGATGTCGAACACGCCGAAGTTCTTCATGAGGAGCCCTTCGTGACGAAACGAGTTGGAATGCGCCGGCGGGTGCTGGCGGAAAGCGGGCGGTTCGGACTCTAGCAGATTTCGCGAGCGGTGCCGCGGCGTGAGGGAAGCCCACGGGCGCTCCACGGGAGGCGTGCGGGGAGGGCGCTGGCGGGTGATGACGTGTGGGGGAGGCGCGGGGAGGCGCGCCGCCGCGCCGGGGGTCGGGCGAGTATCAGACAACCATAGACGCGCGTTTTGAGCCGAAAAATGGTCAAAAAGGGCTCTTCGGAGTGCGCGTGCTATGGTAACCGGATTGGTAGGAATACGAGAGGAATTGGATTCGCCGATGAAACCCCAGGTCACGTCATTTGTAGATACCTGTCGACCAGCTTCTGCAGGCGGAAGGTGATGCCTCCCGAACTCCGAAGAGGCATTTTTGACCAAAAGCCGCCGCGAAACGTGCGTCAATCCACGGTACCGGGCGTGCCCATCGCATTCGCTTTTCCGCCGCCTGTCGCCCGCCCGCACTTCTCCGTACGTCTTTCTCGCATTCCCCCAGCTCAGCGCGTCATCAACCTGTCAGGTAGAGGCCCTGCGCGGTCTCAATCGCACGCAGGATGCGCCCCCGCCGCGCCCGCCGCGCACCCGGTCTACCTCTCCGGTCGATTGCGGGCGTCCGCGTGCCCGGTAGAGTCGGGGGCGTTGTCAGCCAACCGCCTGCGACGCCGGACCCGCTCGCCGGGTCGCCCGGCCGTGCCCCCTCGGCACGCCGCGCCGCCGCAGGCCTCGAACCGCAAGGAGGATCCGCATGAGCACGAACAGCTCCACCGCCTCGACCGCCGTCTCCCGCCGCACGCTCCTGAAGGGCGCCGCCCTCGGGACCGCCGCCCTCGGCGCCGCCGCGCTGCCGGTCGCGGGGGTCGCCGCCGAGGCCGCACCCGCCGCCGAGGCAGTCGCTGGCGAGGCCGCCGGGGAGGGCGTCGTCACCGTCTCGGCAACGGCGCAGGGCTTCGGCGGGGAGGTCGCCGTCACCCTCTCGGTCGACACCGCCAGCGGCAAGGTCGTCGACGCCCTCATCGAAGGCGCCTCCGAGACCGCCGACCGCGGCGGCCGCGCGATCGCGAACATGCAGGCCCAGATGATCGAGCTTGGCTCCATCGACGCCGATTCCGTCGCCGGTGCCACGGTCACCTCGTCCGCCATCGCCGACGCCGCCACCTCCGCCTACAACGAGGCCATGGGCGTCTCGGCCTCCACGGTCGTCAAGATGAAGCCCGGCAGCTACACCGGCCGCGCCAAGGGGTACTGGCAGATCTGGGACCTCCCCGTCACCGTCACGGTCAACGAGACCTCGATCCTCAAGCTCGAGACGCCCTCCGACCGCTTCGAGCACGGCGAGAGCGAGGTCATCCTCCAGAGCGTGAAGGACCTCATGTTCCCGCGCATCATCGAGAACCAGTCGATCTCCGTCGACGCCATCGCCGGCGCCACCGCCTCGAGCAACGCCGTCAAGCTCGCCGTGAAGCAGGCCGTCCAGGAGGCCCTCGTCGCCGGCGGGTCCGACGCCTCCGCGGTGAGCTCCTTCATGATCCCGCCCGCGAAACCCGAGGTGGGCGAGCCCGAGGTCATCGACGTCGACATCCTCGTCGTGGGCATGGGCAACGGCGGCATCTTCGCCATGAAGAGCGCGACCGAGACCATCCAGGAACTCTACGGCTCCAACAAGCTCGTGAGCGTGCTCGGCATCGATCGCGCGGGCAAGTACGGCGGCAAGTCGGCCCTCACGCACGAGGGATGCGCCGTCAACCCCAAGAAGTACATGGAGGACTTCAACGGCGGCGAGGAGTTCGTCGACGCGGAGAACTTCAAGGCCATCTGGAAGGACTACACCACCACCGACGGCGTCCAGTACGCCAAGGAGGACATCATCGACCTGTTCTTCGAGGAGTCGGGCAACACGATCGACTGGCTGTACGGCCAGGGCTGGATCTTTGGCGACATGGGCAAGTTCAACGACTTCACGCAGGGCCTGACCAGCTATAACGTCGTGCTGACCTCCAACGTCGACACGGGCACCTATGAGGACCGCCGCGCCGGCGTGGACAAGTACTACAAGGCGATGCTCGCCGCGGTGAAGGCCCAGGGCGGCGACTACATGCTCGAGACCGAGGGCTACGAGCTGCTCCACGAGGGCGACCGCGTGACCGGCGTCAAGGCGCGCAACGTGGTGACCGGGCAGGAGTACGTCATCAACGCCAAGGCCGTCATCATGAACACGGGCGGCTTCGGCTCGAACCCCGACATGATCGACACGCTGCTCGCTCCCCAGTGGCGCGGCGAGCGCAGGGGCATCGGCACCGGCCAGGACACCGGCCTCATGTTCCAGGCTGCGCTCGACATGGGCGCGGGCACGTGGAACGTCGAGATGAGCCCCAACGTCATGCACGTGACGCTTGACCACTGGATGAGCCGCTTCCCCATCAACTTCTACGACAACGTCCTCGACGGACGAACCGGCCGCTACAAGGTGTGGACGCTCAACAACATCCCCATGGCGTGCGGCATCTCGGCGAACACCGTGGCCGTGAACGCGGCGGGCGAGCGCTTCATGAACGAGGCGCGCTACGAGAGCTTCTCGAACGACTCCGCGCACGAGTCGTGGCCCTGCTTCGCCGCCGGCAGCCACTACTTCACCATCCTCTCCGACGACGTTCTGGCCGGTATCGCGGCCGAAGGCTTCAACAACATTCCCAAGTTCGAGGGCTACTGCTCGCAGGGCGACATCCCCGCGGACATGCCGGTCCCCGAGGTCTACGAGGGTCTGGGCTACGCGATCGAGGAAGGCATGGCGTGGAAGGGCGAGACCCTCGCCGAGCTGGCCGAGCAGATCGGCATCGACCCCGCGACCCTCGAGGCCACCGTCGCCGAGTACAACGCGCTCTGCGACGCGGGCGAGGACACGGCGTTCGAGAAGAAGCCCGAGTACCTCACCAAGCTCGAGACCGGCCCCTGGTACGCCGTCAAGGTCTATCCCGCGCACTTCTCCACCGCCGGCGGCCTCGACGTCGACACGCAGATCCGCGTCCTCAAGGCCGACCACGTCACCCCGATCGAGGGCCTCTACGCGACGGGCGTCGACTCGATGGGCGTCATCCTGAACCCCAACCACAACTACGTGGGCTTTGGCGGCCCTGCCCAGGGCTGGCTGTGGATGAGCGGCCGCCTCGCCGGCATCAACGCCGCCAAGTACGTGAACGAGACCTACGGCGGCTTCACCTACGTGAGCCC
>CAYMHQ010000274.1:0-3399 GCA_964390275.1 uncultured Coriobacteriaceae bacterium | reverse complement strand
TGGTGGCCCGTGCCGCTGCTCGCGGTGGGCGGCCTCGCGCTGCTCGTCGTCGGCGCCGCGCTCGGGAAGAGGTTCGGCGCGTAGGATTCGCGGCCACAAACGCGAACGGTGGGACGCGTGATGGGGAGAATTTCTACGTTCGTGTGACAAACGCCCGCAGGTCGGGTACAATGGTCGTCGGGTACAATAGAGGGGCACCGACGAAGCCCGCAGTTAGGGTGCGGGCGGTACGGTTTTTAGTCTAGGGCCGGGGCTGCATCCCCGGCCCTACCTGTTTTCGGGGGCCTTGTCGTCCATCTCTCCCTTCCGCTCCGTCCGTTGCGACTTCCCACGTACTTACCACGAACCGGCCGCTACTTGCCACGCGTGGGAAGTAGCGGCCGACCCTCGTTGGTTTTATCGACCTCACGGCGGTAACGATTGGTCTTCATCTGGTCGCCTTTAGCGGCTACTGTCTGGTCTACTGTCCGGTCTACTGTCCGGTCTGCTTTCCCCCTACTTTTCCCTTTTCCTGTCCGCCGACAGTTCCAGTTACCGTCGTCAGCCAATCTACCAGCGCTTTCTTGTCGGTTCTACTTTCCCCTGCTTTCCTCCTACTGGCTGGTCTACTGTCTGATTTACTGTCTGATTTACTGTCTGGTACCAGCCACTTGCTTCCCACGTACTTCCCACGAACCGGTCGCTACTTACCACGCGTGGGAAGTTTGTCGCCCGTATTCAGCTGGCTGCTCACACAAGTCGAGACGTGTGAGCACTTACTTTAAAGCGGCCTCAAGCATGTCTGGCATGCTCTCGCAAGGGTGCGAGTCGCCCGCGCTGTGTGCGCTCTCACGCGAACGCGCACCGCACGCGCCACCTGCCCCTCGCGCGGGCCGGGGGTCGGCTGACCGCTCCGCCTCGGCCGTGCGGTCGCCACCGCCGGACCAGTCCGCCGCCCCTGCGGCTCCGTGGTTTTTTGTCGATGCGGCCTACCGAGGCAGTAGGTTGAACGCGGCGGTTCCACGAACGGCGTGTTTGTATCGGCGGATGGCCGATTATGGGCTTGTTTAAGGTATCTTCCTGCGCTTTCAGGTTTGATTCCCTGCCTCCTGTCCGTTGCATGGGACTCATCAGATGACGCTGCACGACCCTGATTCGCCATTTGTCGAGGTTAGGCCGCCGCGAGCCCGTCGGTTGAACGGAACCCGCCGAACGTCTATCCTGCCGCGTTTAATCGTGCGATTCGTAGACATCTGTTGCGCGCACGGGGACGTGGAGAGGGACCGACCGCGGCGTCGCCGCGACGTCGGCAGCTGGAGGATGGCGAGACGGGATGACCGACAAAGAGCTGAAGCACCTCGGCCGGGCCGAGCTCATCGAGATAGTCTACGAGCAGCAGAAGCGGCTCGAGCAGGCGGAGGCCAAGGTCGCCGAGCTGCAGGAGTCGCTCGACAAGCGCGACCTCAACCTCTCCAGCGCGGGCTCGATCGCCGACGCCGCGCTCAAGGTGAACCACGTCTTCGAGGCCGCCCAGGCCGCCGCCGACCAGTACCTCGGCTCGATCAAGGCCGCCACCGACGGCGTGAAGGAGCGCATGGAGGCTGCCGAGGCCAAGCGCCAGGCCGTCCTGGACGAGGCCGAGCGCAAGTCCGCCGAGATGCTGCAGACCGCCGAGTTCAAGGCCGCTGCCCTCGTCAAAGAGGCCGAGCAGAAGGCCGCCGAGACCACCCAGGCCGCCGAGCTCAAGGCAGCCGAGACCACGCGCGAGGCCGAGACCAGGGCGAAGGTCGTCGTGGGCGCCGCGGAGATGCAGGCCTCGGAGAAGTGGGCGGAGTTCGAGCGCCGCGCGAAGGAGCTCATCGCCGCCAACGAGGAGCTGCGCGCGATCCTGGGGATGGCCGGCAAGTCGGGCGGCACCTCCGGGCTGGACAGATAGCCCATGGGGGCGAAGGGGACATCCATAGAGCTGCCCACGACGGAGCAGATCGAGCGCGAGCGGGAGCGGCTGCGGTATCGGCGCCGCTACAACCGCACGTTCCGGAGCACGGTGGCCATCCTGGTGGTGGTCGCCGCGTTCGCGGTCCTCGTCGCCACGCTCTGGATGCCGGTCCTGCGCATCTACGGCAGCTCGATGGTGCCCACGCTCGAGGACGGCCAGATCGTCGTCTCGGTCAAGACGTCCAACTTCGAGCCCGGCGACATCGTCGCATTCTACTACGGCAATAAACTGCTGATAAAACGCTATATCGCGGGTCCCGGCGAATGGGTCGACATCGACGAGGACGGCAACGTGCTCATCAACGGCGAGGAGCTCGACGAGCCGTACCTCGCGGAGAAGGCGTACGGCGAGACGAACATCAGCCTGCCGTACCAGGTGCCCGACGGGCGCTACTTCGTGATGGGCGACAACCGCGACGTCTCGGTGGACTCGCGCAACACGGCGGTCGGGTGCATAGCCGAGGACCAGATCGTGGGCAAGGTCGTCTTTCGCCTGTGGCCGCTGAGCGAGTTCGGCCCGGTGGGGTAGAGGGCAGCCCGGCGGGACAGAGGGCGGCCAGCGGGTGCGCCTCACGTTTTAGCAGGTCAAGCACGTAGTTGATAGTTCACGGGCAATGCCCGTTTGATGGCAGATTGGGTGTCGCATGGTTGATACAAGAGACATCGCGCGGTCGCACAGGCAGCGGAAGGAGTGGCGGACGGTCGTGACGGCGCTTGCGTGCGTCGTCGTGTTCTGCACCGTCTACGCGCTGGTCATGCCCGCGATCACGCTGACGGGCGACACCTACTGCGGCAAGGTCGAGCACACGCACACCGAGGCATGCTACCTGCGCGAGCTCACGTGCGGACTGGAGGAGGGCGCGCCCGAGTCCGGTTCGGCGTCCGAGTCCGGGGCGGCCGACGGGTCCGAGGGCGCGACCGGCGGGGAGTCCGAGTCCGTCGCGTCCCACGTCCACACCGACGCCTGCTATGAAACTCAGCGCGTCCTGACATGCGGCCAGGAGGAAAGCGCCGGCCACACGCACGACGCGAGCTGCTACGCGACCGAGTCCGAGCTTACGTGCGGCATGGAGGAGTCCGAGGGTCACGCCCACTCCGAGGAGTGCTACGACGAGGCGGGCGAGCTGGTCTGCGGGCTCGAGGAGTCCGAGGGTCACGTGCACAGCGACGCCTGCTATACGGAAACGTCCGTCCTGGTCTGCGGCCAGGAGGAGTCCGAGGGCCACACCCACACCGACGACTGCTACACCGAGGAGTCCGTCCTCGTCTGCGCCGAGCCGACCGAGGCCGCCGAAGCCGAGTCCGACGGCGCCGCTTCCGGCGAGACCGCCGACGCCTCCGCCGAGGCCGCGGTCCACCACCACACCGACGCCTGCTACACCACGACCCTCACCTGCACGCAGGAGGAGCACACCCACACCC
>CAYMHQ010000273.1:0-3429 GCA_964390275.1 uncultured Coriobacteriaceae bacterium | reverse complement strand
CCCCCTCCGCCCGACCCCTCCGTTCACCGCTTCTCCCCAACGCCCGCCGCACGGCGCGGCCGCCTCCCGATATGGGGTACAATCGCCCGGACCCATCGTCTTGCGCGCCCGTCGCCCGCAGGACCACCGCCCGCACGGCCCGCGACAGGAGGAGCGCAGCAGGATGGCCAAGACAAAACGCAAGTCGCTCCACGCGCGGCTCGTGCGCCAGATGCGGCGCGACCTCAAAGACTCATGGACCGGCGAGTTCGTCAGGTTCTGCCGGCTCATCGGGAGCCGGCGCGGCTGGCAGCTCTCCGACATCACCGACGACCCGCTCCTCCTGGGCGGCTCGCTCCCCCAGAGTGAGGCGCCCGCACCCGAGGACAGGGCACTCACGCTCGAGGACGAGGCCATCATCTGCCAGCTCTACGAGTCGTACCCCCTCAGAGAGTGCACCGACCCGTTCCTCTATCCGGGCCTCATCTTTGGGTGGGAGACGGGCTCCAAGGCCGTCGAGTTCAACGCCGCCGCGATCGAGGAGTTCGCCCGCGACCCCGAGGCGTTCGACGGCGAGACCACCGAGAACCTGCGGCGACTCTTTCCCGGCTGCGTCATGGTCGACCTGCGCGCGGTGAGCGAGCGCGTCGACCTCCCCTTCCAGCTCCAGGCGGCGTTCGCGTGGACGGCATACGACGAGGAGCGCGACGCCACGGTCGTCCTGATTCTGGGCATCGACGACCTCATGCTGCTCGACCCCGCCGAGGCGAAGGTGTTCCTTGGAAGGGACGCGTCGCTGGGCGAGTCGCTCGAGACGAACGAGGTCCGGCGCAGGCGCGAATGCATGGTGGGCGCCGTCCTCGCCCCGTTCGGGCGGGTCTCGACGGCCGGCGACTACTTCGATTCCGAGCGCGAGGACGACGAGTTCGCCCGGCTCGTGATGCGCCTCCTCTGCATGGCGTGCTCGAAGGCGGTCGACGTCAGGGTCACCCCCGTCGACGGCGTCCCGACCTACAAGGTCTCGCCCCACGACCCCACGAAGGAGGTCAGGTGGGAAGCCGAGGCCACCCAGACGGCAGAGACCGGTCGGGCGACGGAAGCCGAGCAGGCGGCGGATACCGAACAGGCAGAGGCAACGACAAGGCCCGAGGCCGCCGAGAATGCCGAGGATACCGGTGAAACAGAAGGCGCCGAGGGGGCCGAGGGGACGTCCGCGGGCGATACCCCCGGAACGGCCGCGGCGCCCGGCGCTGCCGGAACCGTCGAGCAGGCAGCGCCAACCCCGAGCTTCGACACCCCCGAGATAGCCGCCCTCATGGAGCGCTACGAGGCGGTGCGCCACGAGCGCGACGAGGCGGTGCGCACGGCCGCCTCGGCGAAGGCTGCTGCGCGGCACAACCTCGACCGGGCGAACAAGACCGCCGAGAATCTGCGCGACGAGGTCGAGGCGCTGCGCGTCCGGGCCGAGCTCGTGGAGACCATGCGCCTGCCCAGGACCCCGCTCGCCTCGCTCGAGCTCGCCGAGCAGGCCTTCCCCGACCGGCTCGTCGTGCTCGAACGTGCCCGCGAGAGCGCCCGCTCGTTCGACCGGGGCGACGTCGCCGAGGTGTGGGACGTCCTCCGCTCGATGGCGACCACCCTGCACGCCCTCGTCTTCGACAAGGCCGGCACCCCGGGCGGGCAGGGCCCCTCCGACAAGCCGGGCGAGCCCTCGGCCGACATCTCCTCGGCGTTCGAGAACGCCACCGGGTTCGAGCTCGCGCTGCGCGACCCCAAGGCGACCGCGCAGAACTCCGAGTGCGCCAAGATTCGGCAGGTGCTCTACAAGGGTAGGCCGCACGACATCACGCCGCATGTCAAGGGGCGCTCGAACCGCCCGGGTGAGGCGCTGCGCGTGCACTTCTTCGCTGACTACGAGGAGCGCAAGCTCGTCATCGGCTACTGCGGCTCGCACCTCAAGACGGCAGCCGACCGCAGGATGGGGTAGCCGGACCTCGTCCGACGCGGCGAGTTCCCGTCCCCGCACGCCCCCGCCCCGCTCCGCCCGCATTAGCCCCGCACCCTCCGCACCCCCGAGAAAGGACCGACCATGGCAAGCAACATCGAGCAGCAGGTCAAGACCGTCAGCACCATGATCGACATGTACTGCCGCGCCCACCACGAGGGACCGCACCCCTGCGCGGAGTGCCGCGAGCTCGCCGCCTACGCCGAGCAGCGGACGCGCCGGTGCCCGCGCGGCGAGCAGAAGGGCAACTGCGACAGCTGCACCATCCACTGCTACAAGCCCGAGATGCGCGAGAAGGTGCGCGCCGCGATGCGCTGGGCCGGCCCCCGCATGCTCTTCACGCACCCCGTGATGGCGGTGCGCCACCTCGTCAAGAAGATCAAGGCGAAACGCGCGGCGAAAGCCGGCTCCGCCAACGCCAAGCAGTAGACGGCCGTTCGGCGCGAAAAACACGACCGTACGCAGGATTCATGATGCGAATCTCATAGAAATCCCCGAAACAACCGGCATACCACAGCTTGCATTAGTCCTATAAGTGGTATCTGCGCGCGCCATCGGCCGAACCGCACGTCGAGCAACCCCCAATCCCGGAGGAGTCCTTCCTTGCGCGATGTGGTATAAAGGTTCGTGCGCAGTTTCTTTGTGAGAGCCGGGAGGCGACTCTCCCCCTGCGTGGAGAAAACGTACCCGAGCTTCAGGAGGGAAGCACTTGTGGACGCAAAAATGATCGCCTTTCTCATCTCACTAGGAATCACGGCGCTGGTGGTAGGACCGCTCGCCAAGACGCTCAGGAAGCACGCGGTGGTGTTCTACATCGTGTCGTTCGTCCTGAGCGGGCTCTACATGTGGGCGCTCTTCGCGGGCGTCAACCCGGGGGTCTGGCGCCCCATCTTCGTCATCATGCAGAAGGGGTATCTCGCGGTGCTCCTCCTCGGCGTGGTCATGTTCACCGGCTGCTTTGACGAAGGCACCCCGTTCCGCAAGCATTTCCAGCCCATCCGCGGCGAGCTGTCGATTCTCTCGTTCATCTTCTTCCTCGGCCACATCGTCACGTACCTGCCGAGCTACCTGCCGCGCTTCGCGTCGCTCATGTCGTCCAAGCCGAACGTGGCGTTCTCGCTCATCATCGCCATCATTCTCACGATCATCTTCCTGGCGCTGGGCATCACCTCGTTCAAGACGATCCGCAAGCTCATGAACGCGCACGCATGGAAGACCCTGCAGCGCTTCTCGTATCTGATGATGGCGCTGCTCGCCCTGCACATCGGCTTCGTGCTCGGGCGCTCGGCGTTCGTGGGCGGCATCACGCTCGCGACGATCAGCTTCTTCGCGTACGAGATCGTCCTCGTGGTCTACGCCGTGCTGCGCATCCGCAAGGCGCTGCGCGACCGCGAGCGCGCCGCCGAGCTGGCAGCGTCGAACTCCGACAAGGGCAACGGCGTCGC
>CAYMHQ010000272.1:0-3443 GCA_964390275.1 uncultured Coriobacteriaceae bacterium | reverse complement strand
TCAGTGTCGTCGACCGCGCATCCCGCGCCTCTCTAGGCGCCTCCGCCTCTCGCGGGATGCGAGGTCTCGCGGAAAGATTGTGGCTCGTCGTGCCTCCAGCCGCCTCAGGCTGCCTCACGCGTCGTGCCCGTGCCCTCCGTTCGACGGTGACCATAATGCCCCAAGTGCCCCTCCAGCGCCCGCCCCTTTCCGGGGTATATGCAAAAATGGCCGTCTAGCTGGGAGAATGCATGTGGAGACGCCTTCACAACCGGGTTTCTCATCCTGTACGGCGTAGATGCGAACGGGCGCGCTCGCGATTTTTCATGAGGTCTCACCAAGTTCGTTGAGAACGCTCACCCCATCGGTGCGAGAATCCATGATGGAGCGTTTATCTGCCCCAAACTGTGGGGTCGGGGGCGATTAACAGTCGTCCGAACCGCATGGAAGCCGTTGAAATCGGGCGGCCGGGCGGTGAACGGGGGCGGACGGCGGATCCTGGGCGGCGTTACCGGTTACCGGAAGCCACGCAACCGCCACATATCCCCATCTACCAGCGGCGTCATTCGCCGGGCGGGCCACGTTTGCTACGTCATGAGCAGCCTGTCGTGCAGAATCAGCGCCATCTGCGAAGCGAAGTACTCGTCCTCGTATTTCGCCGGTTCGGAGAGATGGAGGTCCAGCAGGCTCATCATCGAGGCAGCTATGCATGAGGAGAGCGCCTCGAGATTGCAGCGCTCCTGCACGGACGGGTCCCGCATGAGCAACGCCTCCTCAGCCTGCGCAGCCCACATCGCAACAACCTTGTTTCTGAAAGACGACGAGCCATTCGGCCCTAAAAGGGCACGAACGAGCGGCCGGTTCTCCCCCTGCATGAACCTCACGCATTGAAGAAAGGTCTGATAGGCGTCGATGTTGATGGCGTGAATGAACGTGTTGCCAAAGAAGAACGCGTCGTTCATCCGGTCGAGGAGGGACTTCTCCAACTGGGAGACAAACTCCGGGATGTCCCGATAGTGCTTGTAGAAGGTGGTCCTGTTCACCCGAGCGTGCGCGCAGAGCTCGCTTACCTGCACGCGATAGAGGTTCTCCTCCTCGAGCAACTCGATGAGGGCCGCCGTCAGCTTGTCGTCCGTCTTTCGATGGTCCAGCTTCGCCATGGGGCTCCTTTCGATGCCCGGGACGCCGTCACCGCGCACGTCATTACAGCTCACGCGATACCTTCTACCTGGCATTATAGACACCGTGTCGCCATTTGTCCCCGAGAACGGCGACACTTTGCCGGGTATTGGCGGCTGTTCCCGAGGGCAGGGCGGCACTATCGTCTGACTCGCGGGGCAAGGGGTCCCGCAACGCGAGCTAGGCGTCCGAGTCGCCCGGTCCGAGACAGAAAGGGGATCGACATGTTCAAGGAAGTCCAGGAGGTCAGCCGCAGGCAGTTCACCGCCATCGCGGGTGCGAGCGCCGTCGCGAGCGCGGCCGCGATCGCCTCAGGGCAGGCGAGCTACGCCAAGGCGGACGAGAAGAGCGAGACCGAGACCACCGACTACCCGTCCCTCGCCGACCAGGTGTGGGATTTCGAGAAGGAACCCGAGTACGACCTCGACTCCATTTCCGACGAGGAGACGCACGAGGTCATCGTGATCGGCGCCGCTTCCTCGGGCATGGCGTGCATCTACAAGCTTCTCGAGAACGGCGTCGACGTGTGCGCGATCGAGAAGCTCACGAGCGACTCGGTCGTCATCGGCGGCATCACCTACCGTCGCTCCGTCGGCTTCTCCCAGGGATTTGCCTTTAACCGCGTCGCCCACGAGCAGGGCCTCAAGGTCGACATCGACCGCATCGTGCAGGACCAGGTGCGCATCTCCAACCACAAGGTGGACCAGAAGCAGATCAGGCGCATCGTGAACCTCGGGCCCACCGTCTCCGAGTGGCAGCTCGACATCATGCGCGAGCACGGCGACGACGTCGACAACCTGTGGGTCGAGGACCACGCCGAGCGCGGCCAGACCGCCCTCCCCACCGACGCCACCGAGCGACCCTGCCAGCAGGACACCTACTGGCACCCCGTGGGCTACACCATCTGGGCGGGCGACATCGAGTGGGCGCTCGAGGAACAGGCAAAGAAGAACTTCGGCTTCGAGATCACCTATCAGACCACCGCGAAGAAGCTGATTCAGGACGAGTCCGGACGGGTCATCGGCGTCGTGGCAGAGACCCCCGAGGGCACCCTCAAGAAGTACTACGGCACCCAGGCCGTGGTTCTCGCGACCGGCGGCTACGAGGGCAACTACGAGATGCAGCGCAAGTACATCCCCGAGTATGACCGCATGATTTGCCGCGTTGGCAAGCTCACCAACTCCGGCGACGGCCTGCTCATGGGACAGTGGGCCGGCGCCAAGGTCGAGGACTGGCCCCACACCGTCATGACCTGGGACGGCATGGCGCCCGAGTCCATCCTCGCAGGCTACGACTACGTGGGCGTGGCGCGCCAGCCCTGGCTCTACGTCAACGCGTACGGCCAGCGCTTCATGAACGAGGACGTCACCTTCGGCGGGCAGGGACGCTCGGTCTCCGTCCAGCCTTACGCACGCATGTGGACCATCTTCGACGACAAGTTCCGCGATCCCGAGGTCCTGAGCAAGCTCAAGGGCACCATCTGCCGCCGTATGACCACCGTGTACCACACCATGCCCGGCCCCGAGGGAATCATGCCCTTCTGCACCGAGCAGTGCACCGACGACCTGGTGGAGAGCGGCCTCATTCTTAAGGCGGACACCCTCGAGGAGCTCGCCGACATGATGCTTGAGCGCGGCCCGGAATTCGGCATCGGCAGCGAGCTCGACAAGGACACGCTGCTCGCCACGGTCGAGCGCTACAACTCGATCTGCGCCGAGGGCTACGACTGGGACTTTGGCAAGGATCCGCAGTGCCTCTATCCCATCGACCAGCCTCCGTACTACGCGGTGCGCACCGGCGTCGGCTTCCTGGTGACCCAGTCGGGCGTGTACGTCAACGAGCACATGCAGGTGCTCTCCAAGGACGTCGACCGTCACCCGATTCCCGGACTCTACGCCATTGGCAACGTGGCGTCCGGCTTCAACGCGTTCGAGTTCTCCATCGACACGAACCTCGGCTCGCTGGGCCGCTGCGCGACAACCGGCTGGATCGCGGCCAACGAGATCGCCGGCGTCGCAATCGACGACGACCCCCAGCACACGCCGTACAGGAACAAGAACATCTTCGAGTAAGGCAACGTTGAGTAAGGCGAGGTAGGCGGGCAGCGACGCAACGGAAGCGGCGCGGCAAAAGCAGCGCGGCGGAAGCGCCATGCACCGAGAGATCCGGGCGCCAGGTCGGCATCGTAAGCCGGCCGGGCGCCCGGCCCGTCTTTATAGCAGATCGCTGATGCGCACCTCCAGCGCGGCCTTGATCTCGTCCGCCATCTCCATCGCGGGCTTTGA
>CAYMHQ010000271.1:0-3457 GCA_964390275.1 uncultured Coriobacteriaceae bacterium | reverse complement strand
TCAACTAACCGCTCACACAACCCGGACATGTGTGAGTAGTTAGTTGAAAACGCCCTAAACCTTCTTCCCCGTCCCCCTCGCCCTGCGGGTCGCCTTCGCCCCACTATGCCCCGCGGTGCCCTCCGCCCCTCCCGCCGCCCCGCCTTTTTTCGTCGCCTTCCGCCGTCTCGCCGCTTTCTCGCTCGCCTCGGGCCTCCTCGCCGCTATAATCCCCCTCGTCGAACGCCTTTCCTCGAGGCGCGCGCAGGGGTCGCATGCCCCTTCTTGTCGCGTGCTCCCTGCCTGCTCCGCCGCCGTCGATGGACGCCGCTCCGACCCGTCCGGTCACCGTTGGGCCCTGCCCGGATGCGTACACAACGTTGCCCAAGCACTATTCCAGAGAGTTTTTGAGAGGTCGGCACATATGAATACCAGGACGAGTTACATCACCCAGGCGGGCGTCATCGCCGCCGCCTACGCCGCGACCACATTTGTAGCCTTGTCGTTCTCGGGCTACCTGGCCTGGGGCCCCATCCAGTTCCGCGTCTCCGAGTGCCTCATGGTGCTCGCCCTGTTCACCCCCGCCGCAGTTCCCGGCCTCACGCTGGGCTGCGCCGTCGCGAACCTCTTCACCATCGCGTTCGGGGGGACCGGGGTGCTCGGCCTGCTCGACGTCGTGTTCGGCTCGCTCGCCACGCTGCTCGGCGCCCTGTGGATGCGCCGCTTCCGCGAAAGGCCCCTGCTTGCGCTCGCCGGCCCCGTGCTCTTCAACGCGCTGATCGTCTCCGCGTACCTGCCGCTTCTCATGGCCGGGCTCGGCTACTACACCATCCCGTTCACGAGCATCTCGTTCGAGGGCTTCTGGCTGGGGATGTACCTGTTCGGCGTCGTGTTCGTGGGGCTGGGCGAGGTCGTCGTGCTCTACTGCCTCGGCTATCCGCTCTATAAGGCGCTCGACGCCACGCCGGTCTTCCGCAGGCTCAAGACGGCGAGCTTCCCCGCCGCCCGCTGCCCGCTGCGTCACCCGGCCCGCTAGCGCGCCGCGCGTTCCCCCGGCGCCCCTCGGCACCGCTCCGCACGCCCTCCATCTGTGCTTTCTTTCTAGCGTCGGCTGTCTTTTCGCCCGCAAACGGCCCATATCGGCAGGTTCGGACGGTGACAGGGCGACTCGTTATCTTATTATGGGAGCGTATCAGCCATCGAGTCGGCGTCCGCACCCGGCGCTTTGCGGGCCGGGGGCTCCGCGCGGGACGCCGGAGGAACGCCAGGAGAAACGGGGTTACTGTGAACCCAGCCATCGTGATTCCCACGTACTGGTCGCAAGGGGAGACCCTGGGCACGCCCGGGAGCGTCGCCTGCTACGACCACACCATCCCGATCGACGCCGAGCACCCGCACCTCGAGGCCTGCATGGCCTCGCTCAAGCAGGTCGCCGGCCTGGGGACGACGATTCTGCTCGTGGTCGCGCCCCCCGAGGTCGAGGAGCGCGCGGTTCATCGCGTGCACGAGATCTGCGCCGCCCAGGGCCTGCCCGACGTCGTGATCGTCGACAGCTTCAAGGCGCAGTCCATCAGCGGCATGCTCCAGGACGTCATCCCGCCCAATCCCACCATCGACCCCGTGGGCCTCGTGGGCTACGGCGCCGTCCGCAACATGGGGCTCGTCGCCTGCGCCGCGCTCGGGTGCGACGTGGCGGTCTTCCTCGACGACGACGAGACCGTCCTCGACCCCGACTTCCTCACGAACGCCGTCTACGGCCTCGGCGCCCAGCCTCGCCAGGGCATGCCGGTCATGGCCAAGTCGGGCTACTTCCTCGACCGACGCAACTCCGCCCTCGCCGACCGCCGCAAGGTCAAGTTCTACGACAAGCACTGGGCCAAGCGCGCCGAGTTCAACGAGTGGATGACCCAGGCGCTCGCCGGCCCCCGCATCTCCCGCAGCAACGTGCTGTGCGGCGGGTGCTTCGCCGTGCACGCCGAGGTGTTCACGCGCGTCGCCTTCGACCCCTGGATCACCCGCGGCGAGGACCTCGACTACCTCATCAACCTCAAGATGTACGGCTTCGACGTCTGGTTCGACAACCGCTGGCGCGTCCGCCACACGCCCCCGCGCATCGAGGAGACCGCCTCGCGCTTCCTGCAGAACGTCTTCCGCTGGGTGTACGAGCGCCGCAAGATCGAGGTCTGCAACAGCAACATCGACCTGCACAAGATCATGCCCGACCAGCTCATGCCCTACCCCGGCCCCTGGATCGGCCCCGAGCTCCCCACGCGCATCCGCAAGACCGCGTTCCTGCGCGCCCTGCTCTCGAGCGAGAAGGGCGCCTACTGGAAGATCTACCGCGAGGGCACCAAGAACGCCGAGGCCTACGCCGAGCAGCACTGCGCCGAGTACATGCACTTCCAGGAGTGCTGGAGCACCGTCGTCACCCGCGCCTGGCGCAACGAGGCCATGGAGCACCTGCTGAGGGGCGAGGGCATGCTGAACGCCGTCATCGCCTCCCGCGTGACCGGCTCGTTCGCCCCGGCCCCCGGCATCTCCGGCAACATGGGGAACATGGGGAGCGAAGCGTAACGTGGAGCTGACGCTGTTCACCGGCGTCGTCGTCGCCCTGTGCGGCGTCGGCGTCGGCATCCTTTCTGCGATGTTCGGCATCGGAGGGGGCATCGTGATGGTGCCCCTCATCCATATGGCGTTCGGGCAGCCCGCCGCGGTCGCCTCGGGCACGTCGCTCTTCGCGATCCTGCCCACGTCGATCTCGGGGATGGTCGCGCGCCTGCACGACGGCACCATCCGCTTCCCCGTGGGCATCGCGGTCGGCCTGGCCGGCGCGTGCCTGTCGCCCCTCGGCGCCGTCGCGGCGAGCAACCTCCCCGGCGTCTACGCCATGGTGCTCACCGCGTTCTTCATCCTGTTCACGGCGTACAACCTGTTCAAGCGCGTGTGGCGCACCCGCCCCTCCGCCAAGGCTGCCGAAGGGACCGGGGCGACCGGGGCAGCTGCCGGCGCGACCGGGGCAGCGGCAGGCGCAAGCCAACCGGCAGCCGCCGCGAGCCAGCCTGCCGCCGCGACCGTCCGACGCGCCCCGCTCCAGGACGCCACCGGGGTGCGCCTCTACGGCGCCGCCGCGGTCCTGGGCGCGGTCGTGGGACTGCTCTCCGGCTACCTCGGACTCGGCGGCGGCTTCCTCATCGTGCCGCTGCTCCAGTTCGCCTTCGGGTTCACCATGAAGCAGGCGACGGGGACGTCCCTCGTCGCGGTGGCCATCTTCGCGGTGCCGAGCTTCATCGCGCACGCCATCCTGGGCAACGTGATGTGGGTGCTCGGCCTCCTGCTCATCGTCGGCTCGGTCTTCGGCGCCAAGATCGGCGCGGCGGTCATCAAGCGCGTGAACGACCGCTTGCTCACGGCACTCTTCGCCGTGCTGCTCGTGGTGGCCGGCGTCGTCCTCGCCGCGAACGAGTTCATCGGGTAGGCT
>CAYMHQ010000270.1:0-3459 GCA_964390275.1 uncultured Coriobacteriaceae bacterium | reverse complement strand
CATGCTGTCAACAAGGTGACCAAAAGGTAGTTGAACGGAAAGCGCCTGCGGGTGCGAACCGCATTATGACGATTTCGGCGACGGTGAAACGGTGACCAAAAGGTAGTTGAACGGAAAGTGCCTGCGGTACGACACCCCTCTTCGCGCCCCCGCAACCAAAAGGACCCCCGCATCGACTGCGAGGGCCCTTCGTAGCTCGATTGTCGTTTAATCTGGTAGCGTCGCTGTCGTGTCGTGCCGTGCCGCGCGCCCTACTCCGCCTTCCGCGCGTCCACGGCGTTCTCGGCGAGCCAGTTGCTGGCCTTCGCGCGCATGGCGACCTCGATGACCTGGGGGAGCTGACCGTTGTCGATCATCGCCTGCGCGGCGACGGACTCGGTGCCGCGGGCGACGGCGCTCAGGGTGGCGAGGACGTCGTCCTGCGTGAGCGCGATGCCGGCGTGCGCGGCCACGGCGTCGAGCGCGAGGCCTCGGCGCAGGGAGAGCTCGGCGTTCTCCATCATCGCGTCCTTGAAGGCATCCATGTCGAAGTCCGGGCGCGCGGTGAAGTCGGACCACTTGGTGCCGGAGCGTTCGAGCTGCTCGGCGAGCTGGTTCGCCATGAGCTCGGCCAGCTGGGTGACGTAGCGCACGCCGGGCTGGGCCGTGAGGCGGGTGCGCGCGAACTCGTCGGCGACCGCCTCCATGACGTCGCCCCACCACTCGCCGTCGCGCCGCTTCTCGCACGCCTCGCGGGCCTGGCCGCGCAGGCGCTCCATGCCGGCCTTCGCCTCGTCGGGGATGGCGGCGACGTTGAACGCCCCGCCGAGCATCTGGTTGAGGAACTCGTCGACCTCCTTGTCGGCCACCTCGCGCTTGGCGGGGAAGGGGACGCTCACGGGCGAGAAGTCCTCCACCCGGCCGCGCGGGCGCAGACGGACGCGCGCGGTGAACGTGAGCCCGCGCCCCTCGGCGGGGGCCTCGCTCGGCGGGTACTCGGGCGCGAGGAACGGCAGGATGCCGGTGCGCATGTAGGCGAGGCACATCAGGCGCTGTTTGACCAGGTAGACCACGTTGCCCTCGAACGCCTGGGCGCCCATGGCCTCGCGCGCCTTGTCGATGCCGCCGGGCTGCTCGGGGTCGTTGCCGGTGGAGCGGGCGAGCGCCTTGCGGGCGGCCTCGAGGGAGTAGGCGACCTCCTCGGCCTCAGCGGTCACGGTGAAGGTCGCGATGCCGGCGACGTCGGTCGTGACGCGCACGCGGATCGGCATCTCGCCGCCCTCGTAATCTCGCTCATAGGTGAGGTCGACGATGTTCCCCGGCGCGGGGACGACGTGCTCGGGCTTGATCGCGAGCAGCTGGCTCAGGTTGACGGCGGTTTTCGCCATGGCGTTCTCCCTCTCTTCGGACCCTCTCGGGTGCCTCTCGGCCCCTCCCGGGCCGCTTCTCAGACCGAACTCACGCGGGGCCTCATCCCGCGCGCCGCACATCTTACCCCAACGCCCGCCCGTCGCCTATCCGAGCATCGCCGTGATGGCGCCGCGCAGGCCGTCGCGGTGCTCGGGGCGCACGAGGTAGTAGAGGTAGCTCTCCAGGTTGAGGTCCTGGGCCACGCCGCGCCCGACGAGCTTGAAGCGCGGCACGCCGTAGCGTTCGTGCAGGTCGCGGACGTCGTCGCAGGTGAGGATCGTGGGGCTTGTCGGCGCGAGCCTGAAGAAGTCCTTGCCGGCCAGGTTGCAGCGGCGGAACTCGGTGATGCGCCCGGCGAGCTGGTCGGCGCTGTTGTGCAGGTAGTGCTCGCGGCGGTGCGGGCAGTGCGGGTTGCAGAGCTCGTTCGCCATGACCTCGAGCCGCTCGGTGTGGCCCACGCGGTCGAGAAAGTCTCGGTCTTTGTTGAGGTTGTAGTTGAGCACGACGAGGTCGTACGCCTCGAGCGCGCGGGTGAGCTCGTCGGGGTCGAGGATCTCGCGCGTGGTGGAGAGCGTCCGCTCCATCTCGGGGTGGCGCTCCCGCACGTAGGCGTCGACGAGGTCGGAGTAGACGATGACCCCCGCCCCGTGGCGCGCGCCTGCCTCGAGGATCATGTTGAAGTACTCGTCCTCGAGGTGGCGCGGCTCGAGCAGCATGTTGGTGAAGGTGAGGCGGGCCTTGAGGCCGAACTCGTCGAGCGCGTCGAACGTGGCCTCCACCTGGTCGGGCGTGTAGCGCTCGCGGACGAAGGTGCGGCCGCCGTTCGCGACGCACCCGGGGAAGCACCCGTAGACGCTCTGGATGCGCACACCCTCGCAGAAGAACTGCGGGCAGTCGCGCATGAGCTGGGCGAACACGAGGTTGCGCTTGAGTCCGAGCGTGAAGTCGGGCACGGTGAAGTCGATCATGGATGGGACACCGCCTTTCGGGGCCGAGCGGGGGAGTGCTGACGGGGGCCGACGGGTCGGTCGGCGGGGCTGCGACCATGCTAGCACTACCGCAGCCGCTGCCGCCGCCGTTACCGCACGTAGGCCGTCTTGACGCCCGTCACGTAGTCGACCACGGCGCTCGGCCCGAACTCGCAGACGCGCCGCCCGTTGCGCAGGCGCACGCGCTCGCTCATGAGCTTCATGGGCTCGGCGTCGAGGATGTCGGCGCGCGCGAACCCCGAGAGCACGAGCCGCCCGCCGGCCTTGCCGCACGCCTCGACGAGCTGGGCGATGAGGCGCTCGTGCATCTTTGCCTGGTCGTCGATCGTGCGTTCGAGCAGGTCGAAGTACCCCTTGACCGGGTAGAGGCCGTTCACGAGCCCGCAGAGGACGAGCACGTGCGGCGTCTGGCCGATGAGGTCGTCGATTCCGCCCACGCGCACGCAGCCCTCGCGTGGCGCGGCAGGGGCGAGCGCGCGGTCGATGCGGGCGAGCAGTTCGGCGGCCGTGACACCCTCGTCGACCTGCCCGATCAGCGCGTCGAAGCTCGGGGTCGCCTGTCCCTGCGCACACACATGGCGGCGAATCGCGGCGACGAGCTCTGCGCCCGCGAGCCCCTCGGTCTCGGCGAGCATCGCCCTGCCGGCGCGCACGCGTTCGACGAGGCGTTCGTGGTCGAGCATGTCGCTCTCGCTGGCGGGGGCGTCTTCGCTGGCCATCGCGAACAGCAGGTCAGTCAGGACAGGGCGGGTGTCGTTCTCGCTGCCGGCGGTTGCCAGCGCGTGCGAGAGGGCGCCGAACGCCGCGGAGCGCGCCAGGTAGTCGCCGAAGCCGCACCAGCAGCGCCACGCGAGGCAGCTCCCGGGCTCGGCGGCGAGATGGACCGCGTTCGCCATCGCCATGTCGGCGCACTTATCGGGGTCGCGCACGTCGCCCTTAAGGCGGGCGCTGCCGTTCACACGGCTGACGGGGATCCCGGCGTCCTCGAGCGCGGCCTGCATGCGGCCGACCCACGACTCGCGCCCAGCGGCGACGAACACCTGCTCGGGCGCGACCCCCGACTCGAGCGCCTCGCGCACGA
>CAYMHQ010000269.1:0-3504 GCA_964390275.1 uncultured Coriobacteriaceae bacterium | reverse complement strand
TGCCCTTGTCGGACCTCGTGATTCTCGGGCTGCTCGTTGTCGCTCTCGCGCTCCTGTTCTCCTCGGTCTGGAGCGCGCGCAACGTGGCGGCGAACCAGCCGGACGACATCGTCAACTTCGACCGGCTCGTCAAGGTCGCCACCTGCTTTGTGGTCGCCTACCTGTTCCGCTCGACGCGCATGCCCGCGCGCCGTCTGTTCCCGCTGGCGGTGGGGTGCCTGCTGCTGGGCACGGTGCTGTACGTCGTGCTGAACACGGCCGTAGCTCCGGGCATGTCGGAGTACCTGCCCGTCGGCTATCTGTCGAGCCTGTTCTCGGGCATGGGGAACGGGCTGGTCGTGATTGTTGCGGCCTGCGCCCTGTCCGCGTTCCCCGCCTGGGCGACCGCGGTCGCGGTCCCGATCTGCTACCTGCTCACCGAGACTGTCTACTTCGCCCTCTCATATGGGACGTTCGGAGCCCTGCTCGTTCTGCGCCCGACGCTGGGGCTTATCGGACTCGCACTCGTCGGGACGGCGCTCCTCCTCGTCAGACGTGGAGGCAATCGGAACGGAGGCATCGCGAACTCCGCTCAGGGAGGCCTCGAGGAACCCGCCTTCGAGTCGCTGGGAAGCCCTGCCGAGCGTCCGCTCGTGTTCGCGGGGATGTTCCTCATCCCCTTCGTGTTTGGGGTCATCTCCCAGGTCGGGTCCACAGGCAGCCCCCTTCCCGGCATGTACGACGTCGCCAACGAAGCCGCGGCGATCGGGATCCTGTTCCTCCTGACCGTGTACGGCGCGGTGCGCGGCGCACGGTTCTCGTACGGCGACATCCTCTCCCGCACGGCGCCGCTGCTCGCGACGGGCTGCATCCTGATGCCGATAACCGCCTCGTGGGACGTGTCCGCGGGGCAGGTGCTCGTCAAATGCGGGTACGCGCTGAGCCAGGCCATGCTCTGGATGCTGCTCGCCCGCGATTCGCACGCCGAGCCGCACCGCGCCTGCCTGTACTTTGGGGTGTTCTACGGCGTGTTCGAGTTGGGGACGCTGGCGGCGCGTGCGTCCGTCCGCTCGGTCACCTCTGCGTTCGGCACGCCGGAACAGCTCTCTTGGATTGTCGCGCTGCTGTCGCTCTGGCTCATCGGCGTGTACGGGTTCGCGCTCTATTCCGCCGCGCTGCGCCGCGGGCGCACAGACATGGAAAATGCAGAGGCGGCAAAGGCGGGCGGAGCGCGGGCGGCTGTGAGTTCACCGGTAACCACGCGCTCTGGCGATTCCGCGAACACCGGCGCAGCCCCGGAACGACTCGAAGCGTTCTGCGAGACCTATGGTCTGAGCGCGCGGGAGAAGGAGGTCCTGACCGAGACCCTCCACGGCTACAGCATGGAGACCATAGGCAGCCGTTTATGCATATCGCGCGACACGGTCAAAACGCATCTCCAGCGCATCTACCGCAAGGCGGGCGTTGCGGGCAAGCAGGAGCTCATCGCTGCGATTGACGGATACCTGCCCGGCGACGCACCTGACACGTATGTCCACCCAGATGAATCTCTATAAATTTCCACCTCATTTACCAGCATCTTTATAACAGGGGACATCGAGTTCACCCCTTTTAGGGACAACCGGTACGAGGTTTGCGGGACGGAGGACAATCGGTCCGCCGCCTATGATCTGCACCGTCCAAACGCGGAGCGGCACAGCGGGGGCAAGCGCCGGCATGGTAGCACGGTCACGTGCATCTATGCATAGGTAGACATGTTTTATGCATATCCATAAAACGCTTCCCCCGGTTTGATCGCCCCGCGCACACCGAAAGACGCGCCCGAACCTGAACGACCCAGGCACCCGGACAGCCCGGGCGGGCGCCCAACGAAAAGGATGGTGTCACATGAGCAGCACGAACAAGATGTCCCGCCGCAGCTTCCTGAAGACAACCGGCGGCGGTGCGATCGGCCTCGGCGCCGCGGCTGCAGCCCAGCCTCTCGCCGCGCTCGCCGACTCCACCGCCCAGGAGTGGGACGAGGAGTACGACGTGGTCATCGTCGGCGCCGGCATCGCCGGTCTGGCGGCGGCGTCCACGGTCATCACCGAGGGGCAGGGCCTCTCCTGCCTGCTCATCGAGAAGGAGGACTCGGCCGCCGGCTGCAGCCCCTACTGCCATGGCGACGCGCTGTACACCACCGATGTGGAGGGCGCGTTCCAGTACCTCCGTGAGATGCAGGGAGCCGACTCCTACCAGGTCACCCCGGACGCCCCGCTCCACGCCTTCGCCGAAGGCATCGCAGAGAACCTCACCTGGATCAAGAGCCTGGGCGCCCTCGACGAGGAGCTCGTGACCCAGACGTCCGAGGACATCAAGACCGACGGCGACGCCAGGGAGGCCACAAGCAGCCTGCTCTCCTTTGCCCCCGAGTGGCCCGAGTACACCCATTCCCGCTGCGTAGCCGGCTGGTGGTTCAACGCCGAGAACGAGAACGCCGCCCATGCGCACGTCTGGAACTTCCTCGACGAGTACGTCTCCAACCACGCCGACGCCGTCGAGTACCGCAAAAGCTGCGCGCTGGAGGAACTCGTTCAGGACCCCGAGACCAAGGCCATCCTGGGCCTCGTCGCCGGTGGCCTCCGCATCAAGGCGAACAAGGGCGTCGTCATGTGCTGCGGCGGGTTCGAGAGCGACCCGTGGATGAAGCAGAACTACATCGGCTCCTCGGCGATCATCGAGTCGGGCGGCTACGGCAACACGGGCGACGGGCACCGCGCCTGCCAGAAGATCGGCGCCGACTTCTGGCACATGGACACCTTCGCGGGTCCCTGGATGGGCGGCCGCGACACGGCGGACACCATGTGGTCCAACGTTCAGCCCGACACGCGCCTCTACAAGGGCCACGGCATCACGGTCGGCATCAACGGCCGTCGCTTCTACATGGACTACGACGGCCACAAGGTGTTCGACGAGGTCTCCCAGTCCACGAACGACCCCGCCACGCTCCCCTTCCACGTCGGCTTCCGCCACGGCCCCTCTCAGTACGGCGGCGAGTGGCGCTCCCTGCCCCTGCCTTCGAAAGCCTGGTACATCTTCGACCAGGACGGTCTGGACAACGGCGCCCTCGCGCCCCTCGCGGCTGAGAACCCCGTCGAGGACGGCTGGGTCTACACTGCCGACACCATCGAGGAGCTCGCGGAGCAGATCGGCATCCCTGCCGAGGAGCTCACGAAGACGGTCGACTTCTGGAACGAGACCTGTGACCGCGGCGAGGACCTCGCGTTCTACCGCCCGGCGTCCACGCTCGTGAAGATCGAGAAGGCCCCGTTCTACGCGCAGCTCTGCCGTCCCGGCATGCTCAACACCGACGGCGGCCCCGTCCGCGACGAGCATGCCCGCATCCTCGACCCCGACGGCAACCCGATCCCCAACCTCTACTCCGCCGGCGAGTTCGGCTCGATGTTCGGCCGCTTCTACCAGGGCAACGGCAACGTGTCCGAGTGCCTGGTGTTCGGTCGCATCGCGATCCGCGAGATCATCGCC
>CAYMHQ010000268.1:0-3518 GCA_964390275.1 uncultured Coriobacteriaceae bacterium | reverse complement strand
CACGGCAACGAAGTTCATGGCGGGCACTGCCACGATGGTCGGCTTCGCGGGCGGAAGGTAGAACTCCCTGAACTCTTTCTTGTAGTCGAACGCCATCGTCTACCTGCGACTTTCTTGGGTCGGGTGCCTATGGGTGACGCTGGGGGAGAATGGCGCGAAGGGAGGATGCGCCATGCGAACCACCTGCCTGCCCGGTCTGCGTGCCCGCCGTCTGCCGCCGCCTCTCGCGCCGGCGTTGCGGCGCCAGCGTTGCGGCCAGATGGTTCAGAAGTATAGCGCCCGCCCCGCCCGTCGTGGACTACGGGCATAAAGAATGGGGCGGGCGGTGCGGGACAGGAATGAACAGCTATCGATGATGTGCTGACTGTTCGTTCCGATGATCGTGCCGTTCCCGATGCAATCCCGGCTATGCGCGACTCCGACGGCGGTCGCCTCACTCCAGCCAGAACCGGTTGCCGTCGAACCCGATGAGCCCCTCGTCGCGCATCTTGGAGAGCTCGTGCGAGAGGGCGCTGCGGTCGACGCCGAGGTAGTCGGCGAGCTGCTGGCGGGTGTAGGGGATGAGGAGCCGCGTCGTCGTGCTCTGGGAAGCCGCCTCCCCGGCCAGGTAGCTCATCACGCGGTTGCGGATCGTGCGCGGGGAGATGTCGGCGATCTTGCGGGCCAGGCGCAGGTTGCGCTCGGCCATCACGGAGAGCAGGTTGCGGACGAGCCGCGCGTGGAAGGCGCAGGCAGAGGTGCAGGTGCGCATCACGCGGTCGATGTCGAGGAGGAGCAGCTCGCAGTCGGATGCCGCCACCACGTCGGCGTCGGCGGTCCCGGCGGGGGAGCACGCGAACGCCTCGGCGAACGTCTCGCCCACGCCCGCGCGCGAGAGGATGCTGCGCGTCCCCCACACGTCGACCCGCTCGACGATGACGCTCCCCGAGAGCACGACGCCCATGGCGCGCACCCGGTCGCCGGTCCTCAGCACCGCCTCGCCCTTGCGGAACGTGAGGTGACGGGCCTCGAGGCAGGCGAGCATCGAGGAGACCTCGTCGGCGGCGACCCCGGCGAAGAGCGGCGTGCGTGCGAGCATCGCGTAGTCGATCGCGGGGCTGTTCGTCGTGCTGTTCGTCGTACTGTTCGCCATGGAGGGGCCTTTCGCTCGTCATGCGTCGGTTGGCCGGGGCGTCTCCTGGTGCAGGCCGATGGAGTATCGGTGGACGCCTTCCGCCGTCTCGGACGCATGTTGTAGCTACAACAGATTTATTTGCCGGACAACTATACCCTCATTTCGAATCCTTGCAAGGGTTCGCCGCGCGACGCCACGGGAACGGCCTTACGGCCGGCGGCGTCTCGACGCGCGGCGGGAATGCGACTCGGCAACAGGAAAGGGAGAACCCAGATGAGCCAGCAGTGTGAGACCCAGCAGTGTGAGACCGGCGTCTGCGGCGCCACCGCCGCGACCGGCACCGAAACCGCCCCCACCTCGATGTTCTGCTTCCAGTGCGAGCAGACCGCGAAGGGCGTCGCCTGCACCGGGCGCGCCGGCGTGTGCGGCAAGACCGCCGAGGTCGCCGCGCTGCAGGACGCGCTGACCGGCGCCCTCGTGGGCCTCGCGCGCACCTGGCACGCCGCCGGGCAGACCTCCGTGTGCCCCGACGGCGCCTTCCTGGTCGAGCGCGCGCTGTTCGCCACGCTCACCAACGTCGACTTCGACTCCGACGACCTTCGCTCGCTCATCGACGAGGTCCACGCGAAGGCCGCCCACGCCGCGGGCCAGTTCGGCGTCGACCCCGTGCCCGCCGACCTCCCCATGGCCTGCGTCTGGGGCGCCCAGGAGGACGTCCGCTCGCTCAAGTCGCTGCTCCTGCTCGGCATGCGCGGCGCCGCGGCGTACGCCTACCACGTGCGCACGCTCGGCAAGCCGGTCGACGCCGAGGTCGACGCGTTCTTCATGAAGGGCCTCAAGGCGCTCGGGGAGGACCTGGGCATCGATGAGCTCCTGTCGCTCGTGCTCGAGGCCGGCGCGACCAACACCACCTGCCTGCGACTTCTCGACGAGGCCAACGTCGCCGCGTTCGGCTCGCCCGCGCCCACCCAGGTGCCGCTCTCGGTGGAGGCCGGCCCGTTCGTCGTCATCACCGGCCACGACCTGCACGACCTCGACATGCTGCTCGAGCAGACCGACGGCCGCGGCGTGAACGTCTACACCCACGGCGAGATGCTGCCCGCCCACGCCTATCCGCGCCTCAAGGCCCATCCGCAGCTCAAGGGCAACTTCGGCGGCGCGTGGCAGGAGCAGCAGTCCGAGTTCGCCGGCATCCCCGCGCCCGTCGTCTTCACCACCAACTGCCTGATGCCGCCCCGCGCGAGCTACGCCGACCGCGTGTTCACCACCGGCCCCGTGGCCTACCCGGGCATGGCGCGCGTGGCCGAGCTCGAGGACGGGCGCAAGGACTTCTCGGCCGTGATTGAGAAGGCCATTGAGCTGGGCGGATATGCCGAGCCCCAGCAGCGCACGGGCATCAACGGCGGCTCGACCGTGACCACCGGCTTCGCGCACGACACCGTGATGTCGGTCGCGGGCCAGGTGATCGAGGCCGTGAAGTCGGGCGCCGTGAAGCACATCTTCCTCGTGGGCGGGTGCGACGGCGCGCGCTCCGGGCGCAACTACTACACCGAGTTCGTGCGCCAGACGCCGGCCGACTCCATCGTGCTCACGCTCGCGTGCGGCAAGTACCGCTTCAACGACCTCGACCTCGGCACCATCGGCGGCCTGCCCCGTCTCATGGACATGGGCCAGTGCAACGACGCCTACAGCGCGGTCGTGGTGGCCCTCGCGCTCGCCGAGGCGTTCGGCTGCACCGTCAACGACCTGCCGCTGACCCTGGTGCTCTCCTGGTACGAGCAGAAGGCCGTCGCGATTCTCCTCTCGCTGCTCAACCTGGGCATCAAGGGCATCTACCTGGGCCCGACCCTGCCCGCCTTTGTCTCGCCGGCCGTGCTGAACGTGCTGGTCGAGAGCTTCGACATCCATCCCACCACGACCCCCGAGGCCGACCTCGCGGCGATTCTGGGGTAGGGGAGAACGGCAAGTACGTAGCGCGCGCGATGCGAGTAGGGGGCGCCCCGGGGCCGGCGATGGCTGGCTGCGGGGCGCCCTCCTCGTGTGTTGGCGAGGGCGGAGGGCGTGCGGGGCGAGGGGATGGGCGCCCGGGGGTGCGCGGAGGGCGTGGGGATGGGCACGCCCGGGGCCGTGGTCTGTGGAACGCTGACGTCTGGAATCGCTTTTTCGACTTTTTGACCAAAAACCGGGGTAAGTCAGTTTCCGGATTGATATGACGAGGGGCCAAAGGGCGTCTCATCGAAGCCCTTACCTGTTGCATACCTCATCTACCTGCGGTAATACGAATGCCAGCAAGCGCAATACCACAGGCGACCCGTCGGAGGGCTCAATTTTACGTATGTTATATCAATCCGGAAACTGACTTACCCGCCTTTTTGGTCAGAATCCGCGAAAAGCGATTCCAGAC
>CAYMHQ010000267.1:0-3545 GCA_964390275.1 uncultured Coriobacteriaceae bacterium | reverse complement strand
GTTGCCATGACGCCGGGCACGTACACGGGCGAGGGCGTGGGCCACAGGGGCACCACCGTCCTTACCCTGCTCACGCGCCCTCCTCCTCGCACGACCCGATGCGCTCCTGCAGCTGCTTGGCAGAGTGGACGTCAAGCTTCTGGTAGACGTGCTTGCGGTGCGTGGTGACGGTCGAGGGCTCGATGTTGAGCTGCTCGGCGATGGCGGCGGGCTTCTTCCTCTGTGCGAGGAGCAGCAGGACCTCCTCCTCGCGCCGGCTCAGGTCGGCCTCCTGGGCGAGCTCGTGGCAGCGCAGGCCGAGCCTCGTCTTCTCGATCACCAGGTCGAAGTCCTGCGACATGGGTGTGGCGACGATGGTGCCCCACGTGTCGCGGAGGCTCCTCTTGGAGAATGACCGGGCGCACACGAGGGCGAAGATGACACCGAGCGCGCAGGCGACCGCGATGAACGCTGGGGAGGGGTCGGGCGAGGTCTTGTCGGTGAGGAGCGTCGCGAGGCTGTTGCCCAGGTGGCCGGCGGCGAGCGCCACGGCGAGCTCGACCGCGTAGAGGAACGTCGAGTTGTAGAAGTTCCTGAAGACCAGATTGCCCAGGATCGAGTACATCAGCATGAGGCAGAGCTCGTATGCCATGCAGGTGAACATGCCCGCCGCCATGAGCGCGCCGGTGCCGTGTAACAGCACGAACAGCAGCACGCCAACGGTCATGAAGACGAGCGACGCCTGCCACAGGCGCTTGAACTCGAACGACTCCCGCTTGCGGATGAGGAAGACCGCCACGACGGCGCATGCGATGACGACCCCGGGGTTGCCGTTGGTTCCCCACGCGTTGCCGATGGAGTGGAGGACGAAGCTCAGCAGCAGCGTTCCCGTGATGACCACCATGAGGGGCTTGAGCGGGAAGCGGCAGAGCTTCTCCTGCGGTCCGGCGGTGCTGGCGGTCCCACCGGAAATCGTAGCGGGTTCACCCGCGAGGCCGTCGATGACGGACTCCCTCGAGGAGACCGCGTCTCGGGCGGCGGCGAGCAGCGCCGTCGAGGCGACCGCGACCGCGCACAGGCACGCCCAGAGCCGGTCGATCGCCATGCCGCTGCACACCCAGATGACGGCGACGCGGCCGATTGCGGCGAGCGCGTAGCAGAGCGCGAGCTGGACCGGGCTGAGATGGCTCACCACCTCGAACCACATGACGAAGAGGAGCGCCACTCCAAGCCCGCCGACGATCGCCGCGACGGCGTACACGGGGAGCCCCTCCGCCCCGACCATCTGCGCGCAGAAGTTGACGCAGGTCGACAGGACGAGCAGTCCGCAGCAGGCGGCGAGGTTCCGGTTCCTCGAAACGAGCGTCCGGGGCGCCCCGCCGAGCCTCGTGCATACGGCGATCACCACGGCGAGCAGGATGGTCGCGGCGTCGAACAGGGCGAAGAGAAGCGCGGGGTCGCGATAGGCGTGGAACGGCGGGTTGATGTAGCTCAGCTCCGTGAAGACGGAGATCAGGCCGATGCCGAGACAGCTGGCGGGGATGGCCGACTCCCGGACCATCTTCCTTGTCATCTCCACCAGTCGGGCTGCGGTCATGCCTGTGCCGTCCTTCTGTCTCAGCAAACGACGTGTCATCTAGTGTGCCGGTCGCCATGATGCCGGGTGCTGTCTGGCGCGCCTCGGGATACGTGGCGGACGCTATATTATCCGACCCCGCGTGCCGATGTGTGGGCCAACGCTGGCGTTATCCTGCCGATACCCCGGTTTTCGAGCGGATTGGGGTAGGCGCTCCGGAAAGATACCCCGGTTTCCCGGCGCATGCGAGCGATTATCAAAAGTCGAAGGCATCCTACGATTCGCCCTGTTCGGCGCGCGTTTGAGCGCCCGGTCCTGCGTTATATGCATTGGCATAGGCATAAGGAGGAAACATGGAACTTACGCGTAGGAGTTTTCTGACGGAAGCCGGCGTCGCCGCCGGCGCGACCGCCCTCGCGAGCGTTGCCGCCACCGGCGTGGCGGTCGCCGATGAGGCCGCGGCTGAGCCCGCGCACCGCTGGAGCTGGGACGTCAAGCCCGAGCTCCCCTCGGACGACCAGATTTCGGCCACCTACGACTGCGACATCTGCGTCGCCGGCCTGGGCGTCGCGGGCCCGCTGGCCATGTACTACGCCATGAAGAAGGGCTACAAGGTCGTCGCCCTGCAGAAGCTCGAGTGCATGCACAACGGCGGTGGCGTCTTCAACACGAAGGACCCGGAGAACTGGGGCCTCGAGAACGGCTACGACTTCGCGGCCGTCATGCAGGAGCTCGTCGACGCGACGTACGGCAGGGCGAACCACAAGCTCATCCGCCGCATGGTCTTCAAGTCGGGCCCCGCGATGGAGTGGATTGCCGAGAACGTCCCCGGCGCCAAGCTCTCCTACGTCGCCCTCGACGGCAACCACCTCGGCACCTCCTGGGAGATCGAGGGCTTCGAGAGCACGAAGAGCGGCATCGGCGTGGTGGGCGAGTGGATGTGCGAGTGGGCCGTTGAGAACGGCGGCACCATCCTGTACGAGACCCCCGCGACGCAGCTCATCCAGGACGAGTCGGGCCGCGTGACCGGCGTCATCGCCCAGAACGCCGCCGGCGAGTACGTGAAGGTCAACGCCTCCGAGGGCGTCATCCTGTGCACGGGCGACATCATCGACAACGACGAGATGCTCGAGTGCTACAACCCGCAGGGCCTCGGTCTCGCCCACTTCAACGCGCGTCATGGCCTCGACGGCGACGCCACCAAGATGGGCATCTGGGTCGGCGCGGCAATCGAGCACACCCCCGCGAACACCCAGCTCCACCTCGACGTCGCGGGCAACTCCTGCTTCAAGGGCGCCCCGTGGCTCACGCTCAACGCCAACTCCGAGCGCTTCATGAACGAGAACCAGTGGTTCGAGTTCGTGACGAACTCCATCCGCGACCAGCCCGGCCACGAGTGCTGGCAGATCATCGACAGCCACCTGCTCGAGCACGGCGACGAGTACGTCCGCGCGTTCTATCCCGCGTTCCCGCCGAGCGAGTCCGACCTTGAGGGCACGCTCGAGGACGGCACCGGCTTCAAGGCCGACACCATCGAGGAGCTGGCCGAGCTCATCGGCCTCGACCCCGAGAAGGTCCAGGCTGCCGTCGACCGCTTCAACGGCTTTGTCGACGCCGGGTACGACGAGGACTTCTTCATGGACGCCAAGTACCTCCAGTACGCCGGCATCAAGGACGCGCCGTTCTACGCGTTCCACTATGTGAACGGCATCAACTGCACCGACGCCGGCCTGCTGGTCGACGACGAGATGCGCGTCCTGAACGAGGAGGGCGCGATCATCCCCGGCCTCTACGCGGCGGGCAACGCCTCGGGCGGCATGTTCGGCCCCGACTACCCCGCGCGCTTCGGCGGCTTCTCGGTTGGCCGCGCAGCCACCGGCGGCATGGTGGCCGTCCAGTCCATCATGGGCACGGTCGAAGAGGACTTCTAAGGTCCGAAATAGCTGGTAGATAGCGTGTGATAGAACGGCCCCTGGTGCGAATTGTCGCG
>CAYMHQ010000266.1:0-3565 GCA_964390275.1 uncultured Coriobacteriaceae bacterium | reverse complement strand
GGGTCTTTTCGGATTTCTGGCCGTTTCCGGGGGTATGTGAGTTAACGATTTTTCCCTGCCCTCGCAGCCATCGCCCTGACACCAACAGACAGCAAAGGGGGCCGGCCCAGGTGCTCCAGCCCCCGAACCGACCCCCTCGATTTCGTGACGCACCTCGACCGCTCGGCCTCGACCGTCCGGCGGCTGCGCCTCGTTCCCCTACGCCTTGGCTTCCGCCTCGCCCTCGGCCTTCACCTCGGGCAGCGCCTTCGAGGCGTCGGTTCCGGCCTCGAGGCACGCCCGCTCGGCGGGCCGCTCCGGCCTGCCGTCGTCGCACGGCTTGACCTCGACGAACGTGGCGTCCTCCGGGACGGGCTGGGCGAGCATCTCGCGCATGACGCGGCGGTCGTGCTCGTCGAGCACGGACTCGCGGCCGTTGACGTGCAGGCCGCACATCGAGATGAAGCCGATCGTGGGCAGCAGCGCGAACAGGACGTTGCCCACCAGCGACTCGGCGCCGATGAGGCCGCGGTTGGCGAGCCGGGTCGCGGCGCAGAGCTGGTAGAGGACAGCCGGCAGCACCAGCACGAACGCGGCGAACTCGGTCACGATGGCGAGCTCCACCAGCTCGACGGCGCCGGGCGTCCACGTCGCCCCCACGACGTCGAACCCGCCGAACGCGGTGACGACGAACCCGATGGCCGACACGCTCAGAAGAACGCAGAGCGGCATGAGCACGATGCGGCTTGCGAGCCCAACATTCAGCATGTGATGAGTCCAGCTCTCGTCCTCGCCGGCGTCGCCGTGGATGACGGCGGCCTGCGCCATGAACCAGACGACCGCCAGGGCCCACGCGCCCAGGAAGACCCATCCCGCGATCGATGCGTCGAAGCCCTCGATCGACCCGCTGAATATCGCGCAGCTTTCGAGAAGCTCGTTGCCGCTCAGGACCGAGACCCCGCACAGCACGATGAAGACGACCGCCGCGAGGTACACGACCGGTCCGATCCATCCCAGAAACCTACCCATGATTCAACCCCCGTCCGTACGTTGCGATTGCAGCTACTAAAGTACCCCACCTGGGGCGTAACTCTATCGTCCATCCGAGTCTATTCGGCGAATCCTCGCATGGGACGCTGCCGAGGGGCCGCCCGGCCGCGTCCGCCCGCGCCTGCCCACCCGCGTCTGCCCGCCCGTCCCGGACAGCAAACGGCCCCGCCCGCCGGTCTGTCTCGCCGGCAGGCGGGGCCGCGTTCGCCTCTCGTCGCGCTTGCTTGCTCGCGCCTCGCGACCGATTGCGCCCTAGAACTGGCTCGGGTGCTTGCAGAAGAAGTCGGTGCGCGGGGGCAGCTCGCGAACCAGGTGCTCCCCGGGCACGCCGCCGGCGCGCTCGACGAGCCCGTCGAGGTCGCAGAACGCGTTCTCCCAGCTAAAGAACACCGCAGGGTCGATCTGGAAGTAGTCGCAGATCATCTCGCAGCCGCCGGGGACCGCGGGGTGCATGAGCAGCGCGGCGGTGCGAAGCGCTGCGAACGCGTCGCGCAGGGCGGCCTCCATGGCGACGGCGTCCTCCTCAGGCTGACCCTCGCCCTCGGCGCCCGTCGCCTCGGCGGCAGCGCCCGCGTTCTTCGCCGCCTTGCTCGCGTCGCTCCAGCGCTTGTTGGCGTCGCGGATGAAGTCCTCGGCCACGCGCAGGGCGCCGGGGAAGTCGAGCACGTACATGCGCTGCTCGTAGGCGAGCAGGGCGGCGCGGCAGGCCTCCTCGACCTCGGGGGCGGGCTTGCCGGCGGGGAGATGCAGGCCGCACGTCTTCGCGCAGCCGTAGAAGCACGAGCGCGCGAGGCGGTTGAACACGTTCGTGAGCAGCGCGGACTCCTTGAGCGCCGGGTCGGCCGCGCGCGGGTCCTCGCGGACCTTCTCGTCGGGGTCCCAGGGCTTGGGGGAGAAGCTCACCGGCTTGTCGCCGAGGCCGAGGCTCAGCCAGTGGGCGCGCAGCTGCTCGGGCGTGTAGCGTTCGAGCAGGTCGAGGGCCATGGGCGGCTTGACCGCGCCCGAGCTCGACGCCTTCTTCCCCATGAAGAGGATGTGGTAGTTGGCGACCGGGATGCTCTGGTGCAGGCCCCAGTCGAGGGCCTCCCACAGGGCGGGCTGCGCCACGCAGTAGAAATATATGTTGTCCTGGCCGATGAACTGGAACTGCTCGGCCTCCTCGCTGCACCACCAGTCGCGCCAGTCGTCGCTCGAGTAGCGCGCGCCGCCCCTCTCCGCGTCCTGCGCGAGCACGGTCTGGGTGAACGAGATGGGCGCCCACAGCGACTCGGGCCAGCACCAGGTGGTGAGCCCCGTCACGCCGTCCATCTCGGGCGTCGGCACGCCCCACTCGATGTTGCCCGTGATGCGGAACGGCAGGAGCGTCTTGCCGGTCCTGAAGCGCACGCCGGCGGCCGCGAGTGCGTCGCGGGCGTCGTCGCGGTCCTTCCACGAGCCGAACGTGATGTCGAACGAGCTCGCCTTGGGGTCGCCGCCGAGCGTGTGGGGCGGCAGCGTCGCGGCGATCGCGTCGTAGGCCTCGCGGAACGTGTTCTGGATGTAGATGACGGGCGGCAGCAGCCACTCGGCCACGGTCGAGGTCACCACGGGGCGCACGCGCGGGTCGGCCTTCTGGCGCTCGACCTCGCCCGCGATGAAGTCGTGGCCCGCGGGCAGGTCGAAGTACCAGTTGTCGACCGGGCGCAGCTCGGGGGTGCAGCCGGTGAGCTGCGAGACGGGCTTGATGAGCTCCTCGGGCTCGAACTGGTGCCCCAGGTCGCACTCGTCGGCGTAGGCCTTCTCGCTCTTGCAGCCGCGCACGGGGCAGAAGCCCATGACCTGGCGGCCGTTGAGGAACTGGCCCGCCTGGGGGTCGTAGAACTGCTTGGTCGAGCGCAGGCTCAGCACGCCCTTCTCGTGGAGGCGCTCCTCGACCGCGGCGGTGAGCTCGCGGTGGAAGCTCGCGGCGGGCTCGAGGGCGCTGCCGGCGAAGAGGTCGCACGAGATCTCGTACGCGTCGAGCGCCTTGGCCTGCGCCTCGTGGTTCGCGCCCACGTAGTCCTCGATGGTGCCCGTGTAGCCCTCGTTCTCGACCTTCTTGCGGAAGCCCTCCATGATGGGGGAGCCGTAGCAGTCGGTCCCGCTCACAAAGACGACGTTCTCCCTGCCGATGCGGTCGCGCAGGAAGCGCGCGTAGAAGTCGGCCGGGACGAAGACGCCGCTCACGTGGCCGAAGTGGAGGTTCTTGTTGCCGTAGGGCATGCCGCCCGTGACGACGGCGCGCTTGGGGAACGCGGGGCGCCCGCCGACGCCGGGCTCGCAGGTTTCCGCGCTGGTTGTGGTGCTGGTCTGGGACATGGTCATCTGCCTCGCAGGCTTCGCTCGTTCGTTTATCATTCTCACGCGCGTCGCCGGTTCGGGCGCACGACCGGGTCCGGGGGCGGCGACAACGCCCCATTATCCCATATGTCGTCGCGCGCGGGCGCCCTCGGCGGCGTTTCCTTGCAGATGCACAGATGCGAGCAGCCGCACGGGTGCGAGAAGGGGAGGGACCATG
>CAYMHQ010000265.1:0-3570 GCA_964390275.1 uncultured Coriobacteriaceae bacterium | reverse complement strand
GACTTTCTGGCCAGGCGCTTTCCAAACGGCATGCAAATTCGGACTTTCTGGCCACCTAAAACGAAAGCGCCCGATGCGCGGCAGCCTCCATCGGCCACATCGCGCACCGGGCGCCCGCCCGTTCTTCTTGGACGTCCTACTCGGGCGTCCCCTACTCGGACGCCCCCTTACCCGGACGCCAGCCTTACCTGCTCGTTCCCCCCTACTCGCGGGACTCCGCGGCGGCGGCGGACTCGCCGGCGATGTGGCCCCAGACCAGGCCGCCCGCGAGCGACGTGCCCGAACCCGGATAGTACAGGCCGTACCAGCCGCCGGAGTTCATGCCGCCGGCGTAGAGACCGGGGATAGGATCGCCGTTGTTGTCGATGACCTGGGCGTTCACGTCGATGAGCAGACCGCCGAGCGAGCCGAGGTTGGCCGAGATGTTGAGGTTCGCGTAGTACGGCGGCTTGTCGAGCTTGATGAGCTGCGTGTCGCGGCCGTACTCGAGGTCGGCGCCGGCGTTCTCGATGTTGGTGTTCCACAGGTCGAGCGTGTTCGCAAGGTTCGTGGGAGGCACGCCGATCTTCTCCGCCAGCTCCTCGATGGTGTCGGCGCCGAAGATGGTCCCCGCCTCGACCGCGCCCTCGGGGTCGGCCGCCCAGGGGGTGAGGCCCTGCTCGATGGCGTTCTGGTCGAAGATCATATACGTGTGCCCGCCGATCTGCGTCTCCTGCTGGAAGATGGCGCGGTAAGTGTAGGCGTACGTGGCGTCCTCGCACACGAAGCGGCGACCCTTGCTGTTCACAAAGATGCACGGAATCTGCGGGGTGGCGTTGGTGGTCGCGTTGCCGGTCGCCATGTCGTAGTCGATGGTGCCGCCCACGCCCGCAAGCTGGGCGTTCACCGCGAGACCCATGCGGATGCCGTCGCCGTTTGCGAGCGACGAGATGTAGCTCATCTGCGTGGTGAGGTCCCAGTACTGCTGCTGGTTGAAGCTCTTGCAGAGGTCCTCGGCGCGGTCGATGCCGCCGAGCGCCATGATGACGCCCTTCTTCGCCTTGATCGCGAGCTCGGCCCCGTCACGCTCGACGATGGCGCCCAGCACGCCCTTCTCGGCCGTGAAGACGAGCCGCTTGGCGACGGTGTCGTACTCGAACACGGCGCCCAGGCGCTCGGCCTCGGCGGTCTCGGCGTCGGTGAGGACCCCGCCCTGGCCGCCGGCGCCGCCGCCCTCGTAGACGTGGATGCGGTCGGCGTGCAGGCCCTCGGTCACATAGGGAACGTGGCAGTTGCCGTAGACGCTCACCCAGTTGAGGCCGATGGTCGAGAGCCATTCGACCAGCTCAGGGGCGCGGTTGCACATCGTGGTGATGAGGTCCTCGTGCCCGATGCCCTCGGCCTGCTCCATGTAGCACGCGGCGTGCTTCTCGGGCGTGTCGTCCTGGAACGAGGTGAACTCCTTCTGCCACTTGGTGCCCGCGGCCTGGATCACGCCGCCCGACATGGCGGTGGTGCCGCCGGAGAACGACGCCGCGTCGACGACGATGACGCTCGCCCCAGCCTCGGCCGCCGCGCACGCCGCCGAAAGCCCCGTGCCGCCCGCGCCCAGGATCAGGACGTCGCACTCCTCGTCCCAGCTCTCCGGCTCGGGCGCGGCGGCCGCGGACCCGAGCGCGACGCCCGGCTTGCCGGCCAGCACGGCGCCTGCCCCGAGGGCGGCACCCCCGATCGCGGCGGATGCGACGAAGTTCCTGCGAGTAAGCTCAGCCATGGTGGACCCCTTTCGATCGCGGATTTACCTTGCCGCCTTTGTAGCACCCCGGGCGGGCCGTGTCATCGCCCAAGGCGCCAAGCACCCCTACCACGATGAGTGGTAGGGCCTCTGAACAGGCAAAACGCAACTCAGTGAACCAGGCCGCGACCAGCCCCGACCACCACCGCGTCGATCTGCTCGATGAGCTCCTGCTGCGTGTGGACGTCCATCTTGCGGTAGATGCTGCGGATGTGCGTCTTGGCGGTGTCGGGCGCTATGCCGAGCGAACGCCCGATGTAGGCGGCGGTTCGGCCGCGCGCCAGCAGGCTCAGGACCTCGTGCTCGCGCGGGGTGAGGGAGAATCGCCGGGTGAGCTCAACGCACGCCTCGGGAATCTCGTCGCCAGTCTCGGCCGGCTCGCCCGCAGTGAGCCACTGGCGCAGGGGGCTGCGATGGTCGTTGAACACCAGCAGCACCACAACAAAGAACGCCAGGATGAGCGCGACGGGGAGAAACGCGAACAGCAGGCTCCCCGAAGGGTAGGCAGCGAGCCCCGCCAGGATCAGGCCGGGGATCTGCGACGCCTGAAACACCAGGTACCCAAGGGCATACATGCGCACCACGGGCCAGTCGACGCGGCGCGCCAGGTCGCCCCAGTACACGATCATGAAGAAGTAGAACGCCGCGAACCCCAGCTCGTTCACCGTGGCCGACACCCAGACGGGCACGGTGTTCGCCGAGGTGAGGGCGATGCCGGCGACGATGGGCACGAGCGCGGCGGCGTAGATGTGCGAGGCGCCGAACCGGTCGCTCAGCCGTCGGCTCGCGAACAGCAGAAAGACGCCGGCGAGCAGCTCGGCCGCCGCCATGCCCACCCGGGCGTATTCGACCCCCGCTTCCTGCCGGACCCCCATCACGCCCGTCATCAGGCCCGACGTCATCCCCACCAGCGCGGGGAGGATCAGGAGCGACCAGTTGAACGTGATCGCCTTCGCGGCGCCGGGCGGAGGGGGCGGCGCAGGATGCTCGCCGAGACGCCGGGTCCCGACCACCACCAGCCACGGGCAGGGAATCGCACAGGCTACCAGCGCAAACATGCGGACAGCCTGAGGCGCAGCCAAGAGGACGAGAAAGACCGAGGTGGAGGCGATGAGCGAGTACCCCATGTCGACGAGGCCGCTGCGAAGGCTCATGCGCGAGAACATCTCGCCCCAGGCGATCTTGAGCAGCCCGATCGCGACGCCGCCGAGACACGACCCCGCAACGAACGCGCCCGCACCGCCCGTCACGGAAGCGATGTCGACCCCCACGGCACCGCCCGTGAGCGCGATGCCCGCCACGACGAGCGCCGCCCTCGACCCCACGACGCTCGTGTCCTTCCCGCTCGCACCCTTCCCGCTCGCGCAGACGACCACGGCCAGCGCGGCGACCACGGCGAACAGCACGAACGTGCACGGGGCGCGGAACATCCCGTCGAACTGCGCGAGCGCCGCGTCGGTGAGGCCGGACTTCCCCACGAGGCACGTCCACAGCCATATGCAGGCAAAACTCGTCCAGCGTGGCCACCCGTCGACAAACTCGGAGGCAAGCAGGCCACGCCAGGCTTCGGCCTCCCGGTTGGGGAGCACATCCATGCGAAACTCCTTCCACCGGGACCCTTCCCGTTCGCTGCATGTAGCCCGTAAAGCGCATGCCTAGTATACGAGTTTCGACAGCTCGGGCACCGAGGAATCGACGTCCGAGAGGACCTCCGTGCGGACCTCTGTGCGGAGCCCGCACAAGCGCCCCCAGGCACCCGCGCGACTCATCGACCTCCTGCGGCCTCCTCCATTCGT
>CAYMHQ010000264.1:0-3588 GCA_964390275.1 uncultured Coriobacteriaceae bacterium | reverse complement strand
ACTCGCCGCGCTCGTGCAGTGCGCCAACGCGGCGCTGGTGGTCAGGCGGGAGTCGAGAGGACAGTAGGGCAAGCGGCAGGCAGAAGCTCGCAGGGCAACGGCCGGCGAGAAGGCACGACAGGCCTCGAGCTAGGCGGCCGTAGGGACTGCAAGACAACATGCGGGCGCGGGATGCCGAGGGTGGCGTCCCGCGCCCGTTTGCGTTATCGAGATGCAGACCTCACATCAGCCTTCGCGCGTCACCTAGTGCTCATCACCCCAGCGCCCCAAGGTTGATCGAGCATCCGCCGGAACAGCCCAGGTAGATGCCATACTGACCCCTTCTCGTAACGAGGTCGAGGTTGTGGGCCTTGCACTTTCCGCCCACTGCGTTCAGGTAGCTGTCGACGAAGTCCACGGAGAACGACTCGTTCCTCTTGCAGGCAGGGCACCTCATGTAATAACCGTTCCTGCCCCTCGCTACCGCCATGGGACCCTTGCACTGCGGACAGCGTTTGCGCTCCGCCACGAACGCCGAGAACGGCTTGGCGGAGACCGCGGCCTTGGGCGCTGGCTGCATCGTGTCGCGCGTGGTCATGCCGACCTTGACCCCGGCCTCGACCCTGCACTCGAGCGCGCAGAACGACACGAGTATGCGCGCCGCCCGCGGGCTCTCCGCCCGGGCGCACAGCGTGATTGTCGTGCCGCTCAAGAGCGCCTTGCCGCACCAGATCACGCGGCCGTCGATGACCACGAGGGTCTGCTCGGCGTCCTCGGTCCCGTGGGAGAAGACCTCCCACCCGGCGGGCGCTTTGGCGCACTTCGCGGCCACCTCGACCCCGCGGGCCCTCGCACGACAGAGGGCCTCCCCCAGCTCCGCGGCAGCCTGCTTTCCGGCAACACCGGACACCACACTGGACAGGCATACCAAAACACGCTCCTGAGCTGCGTCGATATCGTGCACGAGCTCCTCGAGCGCCTGCCCTGCCTGCGTGAACAGCCGCACGCCGCAGACAGGGTCGGCCGCCTTCTGAATGTCGGCGCCGCCCACTCGGGAGTTCGAAAGATGGCCGACAAGAGCACGGCACGCATTGGTCGACTCCACGGAGCCCGCCCAGTATTCGCGGTCGGCGAGGCACACGAGCTTGCCCCTCGCACGGGTGACCGCAACGTTCACGAGCCTCGTCACCGCAAGCCCGTCGTTCTTCGAAAGCAGCCAGCCGGGCTTCCTCTTCCCCGACTCGACGGGGTCGAACACCACCACGTCACGCTCCGAACCCTGGAACTGGTGGACAGTGGAGCATGCGACGGGATTCTGTTCGCTGCCGCAGTCCCGGTCGAGCGCGCGGCAGATGCGCGCCTGGGCGACATAAGGCGTGATGATCGCGGCGGTCGAGCCCGCACGGGTCGCCGAAGAGGCCAGCGCGTACGCCACGAACGCGGAGAGGGGGTTGAACCGCGAGTTGTCGACGGTCTTCGAGGCCACAGCACCCGCCCCGGTCAGATCGGCGAGCACGGCGGCCTTGCCCGCGAAGGGAGGGGCGGCCGCAATCGGTTCCCGGCTGCGGCGGACTCCCTCGTGGTCGCGCAGAAGCCCATCGTAGACCCGTCTGTTGGAGAAGGCCGATATGTCCGGATGCATCCTTCGCTGCTCGTCAAGCATAACGAGCCAGGGATGAGAGTGAAGGCGGCCCACGGAGTCCACGATGCCCAAGAAACCGAACACGTCGCGGCAGAGCTCCCCCTGCGAATCGGCGGACTGGGCGATGGGCGCGAGCTGCCTAAAGTCGCCCACGCACACGAAACGCCTCTTTGCGACGGACGCCGCAAGCACCACATGGGTCAGGTACGCCATGCTCGCCTCGTCGAGGATGACGAGGTCGAACTTCATATCGGCCAGGTTGGGGTCGACGCTCACCTTGGAGATCGTCGTCGCCAGGATGCGAGCGCCGGTGAGCACCCTTTTCTGCTCGTCAGAAAACTTGGCCTGCAGCTTCTTCGCCTCGACCTGCAGCCGGACGTACGCAGCGGACCGCTCCTTGCCCTGGGACCTGAGCTTGCGCATCTCCGCCCTGACCTCGTCGAGCCTCTTGCCGCTGCCGCCCGAGGCCTTCTTCGCCCTGGCGAAGGCGCTCACCTCGGCGTCCGCGTCGAGCGCGGCGTCGTGCACGAAGCCGTACCGCACCACGTCGCCCCGCGCCAGCCTCTCGGACATCCCCCTTTCGCGCATGAGCTCGGCGACCTTCATCGCCATGCCGTCGACCGAGACGTTGCTGTGCGAGACCACGAGGACGGTCTCGCCACGCTCCATCGCCTCGATGGCGACGCTTGCCATCGTGTACGTCTTGCCCGTGCCGGGAGGACCCCACACAACGGTGACAGGTTCAGACAGGGCCGCCTTCCGCGCGACGTCCTGCCCGCGGCGAATGTCGGAGGACGGATTCTCCGAAGCCAGCGAAGGCCCCTCGGCGACCAGCTGGAAGGCGATCTTGTCGGCCGGGGTGATCTGGCGCACGCGCGTTACGAGCGAGTCGAGCAGCTTCCAAGGCTGCGCGGAGAGCTCCGCTTTGGACACCTTGAGCCCCAGGTCGTCGGCAAGCGCTATGGTCACCCCGAGCCCGTCGGAAGAGATGATGGAACCCGAATGCGAGGTCCCGTCCACCGTGAGTCTCACGGGCGAATCGTCCGCCAGATGGAACTCCGACTCGGCCTCGAACGTGTACGCCCACGCCTCGCCGACCTTGCAGGCAAAGATGCCGTCGAACAGGCGATACTTCTTTCCGCCGCCGCGTTTGCAGAACTCGCACTCCCTGGCGAGCGCCTCACATTGGCGTTTCAGCACGAGACGGGCCCGATTGTCGAAGCCCCGCCAAGGGTCGTCGACGACCTCCCCCTCTCGCGCGACCGCGTGCGTTGCCGTGCTCGACGATTCGGCGGGGCGCGGCGCACCGGCGTGCGACCCGGCGGACCGGGGATCGGCCGGCTGCTGCTCAGCAAGCCGCTGCTTAGCAGCCCGCTGACCAGTGAGCGATTCGACAAACGTCTCTTGCTCCGACTCGTCCATACGCGCCGCGCTGCTCCTGCTCGATGTGAGCTCACCCTTCCCATCGACCGACGCGGCCAGACGGTACTTGAGGCCACTTGCGGACAGAGCCATGAGCGTAAGGTCGGCACCGTTGGTCAGCGCGAGAGCGCGGCCTGCCTCCTGGGGGACATCGAACTTGAACTCGGCGGGCTCCGCCGATGCCGGCACGCGGCTGTTAAGCTGGCCGGACGCCGTTCGGTTCGGTTTGACCCGGAGCGTGTACGAGATGATCGTCAGGGCAGGACGCGTCTGGCCGGCTCCCCCGGACAACTCCGCGACGACACGGAGACCGCTATTCCCCCTGCGGATGGACAGTCCCCGGATAGACACGTCCTGCATTGCGCGCCCCCTGCCTCGCCGTATGCCCCATAAGCCCCCCGTAACTTACCACAACCTCGCGACATGCATCGATACGACAGTCGGAGGCGGGACGCGACCTGCTCGCCTTGCTTATCCGTCCTCCGAGACGCCCCCCTCACTCCCCCGCGCGGGCGCGGCGGCGGTACTCGGACGGCGTGACCCCC
>CAYMHQ010000263.1:0-3601 GCA_964390275.1 uncultured Coriobacteriaceae bacterium | reverse complement strand
GCGTGCGAGAAGTGCGTGGGCCGCCTTTTTGATGAGAACTTGGTGTTTTGGCCACCGGCGGTCACGCACTGGCGACACCGTCCGCTTACCACTCCAGCTGCGCCTCGGGGACGCAATCCTCAATCGAGGTGGCCATTCCCGCCTGGAGCGACTCCTCCATCCTCTCGGCAAGGTACTCGCGGAAACCGGGCAGCTCGAACGCGACGGCGCTCCTGCCCCGCTCGCCTATGACTCCCTGCTCGATGAGGCGTTTTTTGTACGCACTCACATAGTTGCCGCCCTTGCCCAGACGCGCCGCCAGATCGGTGAGCCGGCTCTCCCTCGGGTCCTGGAGCATGGCCTCGAGCATGCGCACGTCGCCTTCGGAAAGGTCGTAGAACGTCGCCTCGAGTACGCGTTCCCGCAGGTCACGCTGGGCGAGCACGATTCCGGCGCGCGCGTCAGCCAGCGAGATTGCGCCCTCACCCGGATGCTGCGCCCACATGCGGAATCCCACAAGCTGCATCATGTAGGGGAACCCACCAATCGCGTCGACCGCCGCCAGCAGCGCGTCCTCACCAATCGTGCGCCCAGCCTCCTCGACGGTGAGCCGGAGCGCGCTCTCGATATCGCCATCTGAAATCCTGCCGAGCCGGTACCGGCACGACCGCCGCAGGAACGAGACCGACTCATCCCTCAGCAACGCGGAAATCTTGCTGGGCAGCCCCGCCATCAGGAGCGCGACCTTGCGGTCCTCGGCGACAAACTGCTGGTAAACCGTGGCAAGCTGTATCATCTCCGGCAGTTCGGGCCGCACCTCGTCAACCGTGATGAGCAGCCCTGTGCCCTGCGCCGCAAGTCCGTCGAGGATTCGGCTCATTCGGGTGCGCCAGTTGCCCGAGTCACTCGGCTTGGGTTCCCATTCAAAACCCACGATCTGTCCGATGTTGAAACCCGTGAGTCGGCTCCCAGAGTCCTCGTCAGTCAGATGTCTCGAGGCCTCCACCGTTCGCTCGGCGACGTCGTCGAGCATCCCCGGGAGCGCCGAAACGTTGGCGCAAACCCATCCCCTGGCCGCCGCCTCGCGCGCTAAGTTGAACAATAGAGCCGTCTTGCCCGTGCCGCGAGGACCCACAAACAGCGTGGACAGATTCGGATTCCCGGCGCCGCCCTCAAACGCCTGACCCATCTCCGCGATGATGTCAGCACGGCCCGCCATGTACGGCGGAATCTTTCCAAAACTCGGCGTAAACGGGTTGGGGACTCCCATGGCAACCTCCGACTTCCGCACCGCTAGGCACGCGTTCGCCGCTTAAATGCACCGCCCGAACCCTTTGCATGTATAGGCGGTTTTGCGATTTTAGGCCATTTTAGGCGATTTTTGCAAGTTTAGGCGATTTTTGCAGTTTTAGGCGATTTTAGATGAGAGTGAAACCCCAGGTAAAAGGTATATATCGCATGGTTCTGATGAAAGCTCACCAGACGCCACGGACACGAAAAGCGGCCTCCCGCCTCCTGAATAGGAGGCGGGAGGCCGCCGGAAAGCTCACGTTCTATCGCGAGCCTATCGCAGGCTCAGACGGACGTTTGCGCCGCTACCCCAGGATGCTGTCGACGCAGATGCGCGCGAAGTTCACGCACTCGGACAGGTTGCCGCCACCCTGATACATGTCACACCAGACGCTGCCAAACTCGCCAGCGCTGTAGAGACCGGGGATGGGATTGCCGTTCAGGTCGACGACCTCGCCCTTGGCCGTACGAACAGGGCCACCGTCGGTGTTGATGAACTCAGGCTCCATGCGAATGGCGTAGAAGGGGCCATTCTTGACCGGGGTCTGCCAGTCGGGGCTGCGGTAGAACTGGATGTCGACGCCCTTCTCGCAGCACTCGTTCCACGTGTCGACCGTGGTCACAAGCTCATCGGCAGGCACGTCGATAATGTCTGCGAGTTCCTCGATGGTGTCGGCCTTGACCGCCCAGCCCTCCTCGACCGGATCGCCCTGGCACAGCTGCATAACACCGCCGCGCACTGCGTTCTCCATGTTGTCGGAGTCGAAGATGAACCAGCTCGTCTTGGGAAGGACCATGTGCGGCCACTCACCGCCGAAGTTGTAGTGCCCGTGGCGGCATGCGCAGGTGGTGCTGATGTCGGCCTCGCCCTGCAGGTAGTCCCACCAGGAGTTCGAGACGACATAGTCAACATCCATGTAATAGCGACGGCCGTTCACGCCGACGGTGATACCGTACTGGCGCCCGGTGGTAAACCACATGGCGTGCTGGCTCTGGTCGACCGTCACGGCGCCGTTCCACGTGCCCGCCATCGAGTTCATATGCCAGAACTTGGCGCCGAGTTTGGCGCAGATGAGGTGTCCGTCGCCCGTGTTGCCGGAACCAGCGATGTGGTAGGCGTTGGGCATGGACAGGTAGTCCTGCAGCATCTCGGCGTTGCGTTCGAAGCCGCCGCAGCACATGATGACGCCCTTGTTCGCCTTCACGCGAATCGGGGTTCCGTTGTCGTCATAGATGGCGCCCACGACCGCACCCGTCTCGTCGGTCACAAGACCGGTGAGGGCGGCGTTGAGCTTGTAGGTGATGACGTCGGCGTTCTCGACCACCTTGGCGTGCATGAAGATGGAGAACGTGCTCATCTCGCTGCCGGAGAAGATCATGCGGCCAACGGCGGTCGAGCCTTCGAGCTCGGGGTACTCAGGCCAGCAGGAGATGATGGAGCCGGACGAGTACTTTGCCTCATCAGAGTCGTTGTCGGAGGCGGCAGCGGAAAGCATGTGAGCCTGACCGGGCTCATACAGCGTGAAATCCTCGTCCTTCGCGCCAATCTCGCGCATAAAGTCGACGGTCGTGGACATGTAGTCGATGAACGCCTCGAGCACGTCGTCGGGCGTGGTGGTGTAGTCCTCGCGGAGCGCCTTCCAGTACGTCAGGGCGTCTGCCTTGTGCTCGGCATCCGTGTAGATGACCGAACCGCCCGAATAGTGGGAGTTGCCGCCGCCGAGCTCGTCGTCAGTCTTCTCGATAAGCAGGCAGTTAGCGCCGCCCTTGTTGGCAACAGCGACCGCGGCGGTCATACCGGCGAGACCCGCGCCCACGACCACGACGTCGTACTCCTCGTCCCAGGCATAATCGCCGCCGGCGACCTCGTTGACGGCGTCGATGTCGGCCGCAAACGCCGCGCCCGCCGAGGCGGAAGCAACGGCAGCGAGGCCAGTCCCAACACCCGCGATGAAGCTTCTACGACTCATCTTCTCAGACATGCTATCCCCTTTCGATCGCGCCGCCCATGCACCGCGCCTTACGGTGGCGAGCCCTTGTCCTCGCCCGGCGGCTACAAGCGATACGGTAGACCCTCTGCGGTCTGTTGGAGAAATAAGCATCTGAGCGCGGCGAGGAGCAGTCGCTGTCATTGCCACAGGTTTCGTTATCGTTCAATCAGGAATCGCTATCGAAGTGCACGCCCTCGACGTATAATCTCCGTCATCGACGGAATCATCCAGAAGGAGACTCGATGAACATCGAGCATATGGCAGAGTTCGCCGAGCTTGCACACGACCTCAACTTCACCGCTGCTGCGAAGCGGTTGCACATCACGCAGCCCGCACTGTCC
>CAYMHQ010000262.1:0-3604 GCA_964390275.1 uncultured Coriobacteriaceae bacterium | reverse complement strand
GTGGCCAAAACACCAAGTTCTCATCAAAAAGGCGGCCCACGCACTTCTCGCACGCGGGCCGCCTTGTCTTGCTATCCGGTCGGTTGCCCGGCCCCAGCGTCGCCTACTTCCCCTGCTCGAGCTCCTCGACCAGTGCGCGGACGATCTCGAGGCAGTCGCCGACGGCGGCGTACCGGCTCACGCCGAAGATGGGCGCGTCGGGGTCGGAGTTGATGGCGACGATCGTCTCGGCCCCACCGATGCCGGCAAGGTGCTGGATGGCGCCCGAGACACCTATGCTGACCAGCAGTTTTGGCGCGACGGAGACGCCGGTCTGGCCCACCTGGTGCTTGTACTCGAGCCAGCCGGACTCGACGAGGGGTCGGGTGCAGCCGAGCTTGGCGCCGAGGAGCTCGGCCAGGCGCCTCATGAGCGGGAGGTTCTTCTGCGAGCCGATGCCGCGGCCCACCACGACGAGCGCCTCGGCATCGGTGATCGAGTCCTCGCCCGCGGGGGGAAGCCGCTCGATCACCTTCACGCGCGAGACGTCGTCGCTGGTCAGGTGCGTCTCGGTGCGCGTCACGGTACGGCCGGGTTTGGCGTTGGACACCGCGTCGAGCGCGGCGTCGAGGTCGAGCTCGGCTGCTTTGAGGACGCCGGGGCGCACGGTCGCCATCTGGGGACGGTGGTCGGGGCAGACGATGGTCGCCATGAGGTTGCCGCCGAACGTGGGGCGCGTCTGCTGAAGCAGTCGGGTCTCGGGGTCGATGCGGAGCACGGTGCAGTCGGCGGTGAGGCCGGTGCGGATGCGGGTCGCGATGCTCGGGGCGAGCTCGCGGCCGAAGCTCGTCGCGCCGTAGAGGACGATCTCGGGGCGGCGCTCCTCGATGAGGCGGCAGATCCACGCCGTGTAGACCTCGCAGTCGGGGTCGGCGAGGCGGTCGTCGCGGCAGAAGACAACCTCGTCGGCGCCGTAGGCGGCGAGCAGGTCGATGTTGTCGCGCGCGGTGGATCCGGCGGCGCCAGCCTTTCCGGCGGCACCCTCGTCGGCACCCTCGGCGGCACCCTCGGCACCCTCGCCGTACACCGCCACGAGCTTGCAGCCGAGCTCGTCGGCGAGCTCGCGACCCTTGGTGAGCAGCTCGAACGCGACCGGCGCCACCACGCCGCCGTTCTGCTGGGCGAACACCCAGACGTCGCGGTAGGCGGCCAGCCCGGACTCGGCTCCCTCGGCTGCGGTTCCTTCGGCCCCCTCGGCCTCGTCGGACGCGGCGCTCTTCACGATCGCGAGCGAGCCGAACGGGCAGACGCCCACGCACATGCCGCACATCACGCAGCCGTCGGTGACGCGGGCCTTGCGGTGGGGCTTCTCGCCCACGAGCTCGATGCCGTGCGACGCGCAGGCCCTCACGCACTTGCCGCAGCCCACGCAGGTTTCTTGGTTGACGACCAGGCCGCTCTCGCTCACAGCGCCATCTCCTTCACAATCGCGGCGATCGAGGCCGCCTGTTCCTTCGCGGGGCCGGCGAGGCGGGTGCATTCGCCCGACCGCTCGGGCGTGAACGAGCGCACCACCTGCGTGGGCGACCCGCTGAGCCCGATGCGCGTGCGGTCCGCCTCGGCATCTGCTGCGTTTTTGACGGCCACGGGACCGGTCTGCCCGTAGCGCACGCCCGTGATGGACGGCAGGCGGGGGATTCGGATGTCCTTGACCACGGTGATGAGCGCGGGGAGCTCGGCCTCCACGACCATCTGGCCCTCGTCGGAGTTGCGGCGGACGCGGATGCGGCGTTCGTCGACCGCGAGGACCTCGCAGACGTCGGTGATGCAGGGGATGCCGAGCGCCCCGGCGAGCTCGGGCCCGATCTGCGCGGTGTCGCCGTCGACGGCCATCTTGCCGCACAGGATGAGCGAGACCGGCCGCTCGAGCTGGCGGATCGCGCACGAGAGCGAGTACGAGGTCGCGAGGGTATCGGCCCCGGCAAAGGCGCGGTCGGAGAGCAGGACGCCCTCGTCGGCGCCGCGCGAGAGGCAGTCGCGCAGGAGCCGCACCGTGTCGGGGATGCCCATCGAAAGGACGGTGATATGGCCTCCGAGCTGCTCCTTTATACAGACGGCCTCTTCGAGCGCGCTTGCGTCGAACGGGTTCACGACCGACTGCTTGCCGTCGCGGATGAGCGTGTTGGTGACCGGGTCCATGCGGACCTCGGTGGTTGAGGGAACGGCCTTGATGCACACGACCATCTCCATGGCCTACGCCTCCTTTCGCTGGTCGAGGGTGCCGGCGGTCTCCGCGAGGGCGGCCTCGTCGAGCACGTCCTCGCCGAACAGGTTGCCGCGCCCGAGGGCGCCGCGCGGGTCGAGCTGCCGCTTGAGGCGCGCCATCTCGCGGATGTGGTCGGGCCCGTACATCACGGCGAGGAAGTCGCGCTTGAGCTTGCCCACGCCGTGCTCGGCCGAGACCGCCCCGCCCGCGTCGGTGACCCAGCGGGCCCACTGCTGGTAGAGGGCCTTGCCGCGCGCGAAGTCGTCGTGGTCGTGGGGCAGCACGTTCACGTGCAGGTGGTTGTTGCCGATGTGCCCCCACACCGCCGTCTCGAGGCCGTTCTCGCGCAGGGTCCTCCGGTACATCTCGACCACGTCGAACAGGCGCTCGTCGGGGACGGACATGTCGCTGCCGAGCTTGGTAATCGTGGGGTCGACCTTGCGGCGCTCGTCGATGAGCATGTTCGTGCTCTCGGGCACGGCGTGGCGGAAGAACCGCTGCTGCTCGCGGTCGATGTCGGTGCGCCCGACCCATGTATGGCCCTCGCTCCCGCCGACCTCCTCGAGAATCGTCCCGAGCCGGTAGAGGTTCGCGTACGCCCCGTCGTCGCCGTCCTCGCCGTCGCACGCGAGCTCGACGTAGATGCAGCAGCGCACCCACCCCTCGACCGGCAGCAGCGACGAGAACGCGGTGCTCTGCTCCTTCTGGCGGCGCAGGATGTTGAGGGCGCCCTCGTCGAAGAACTCGATCGCCGTTGCGCGCGGGATGCTGTCGCGCACGCGCTCGGTAAAGGAGAGCGCCTGGGCCTCCTCGGTAAAGAAGCAGCTCACACCCCATGTCACGGCCGGCGTGGGCATGAGACGCAGCTCGATCTCGGTGATGACGCCAAGGGTTCCGTCGCTGCCGATGAAGAGGTCGATGGCGTCCATGTCGTCGGCCGCCCAGTAGCCCGAGGCGTTCTTGACGGCGGGCATCCGGTAGGTGGGGAGGTCGAGGTCGAGCGTGCGCCCGCCCTCCGTGGTCAGCCGAAGCCGGCGCCCCTGCGCGAACACCTCGCCGCGCCGCAGGGCCAGCATGTCGCCGTCGGCGAGCGCGACCCGCAGGGCGCTCACGTGCGGGCGGACCGGGCCGTACCGGTAGCTGCGCGCGCCCGACGCGTTGCACGCCACCATGCCGCCGATCGTCGCCGAGGTCTCGGTGGGGTCGGTGGGGAAGAAATAGCCGCCTGCCTGCGTGAACGCCTCCCACGCCGCGAGGCTCTCCGCGTCCCAGCCCGTGGTGTCGACGCGCTTGTCCTCGAGGTCCTTGCGCATCTGCGACAGCACGACGCCCGGCTGAACGCGCAGGTAGAAGGTGGTG
>CAYMHQ010000261.1:0-3636 GCA_964390275.1 uncultured Coriobacteriaceae bacterium | reverse complement strand
TCTATGCCCGTTGACGATAAGGCGAGCGATTCGATGGCGGTCGCTTCGGGAGCTGAGGAATCGGCCCCCGCTCTCGGCGTCCCTGCTCCCACATCTCCCGCACCCGGGACCCATCCCGCGTTCGACGAGCTCGTGCGCACCATCTGGCGCCTGCGCCAGCCCGACGGGTGCCCGTGGGACCGCGAGCAGACCCACGCCTCGATCGCGAAGAACATGATCGAGGAGGCCTACGAGGCGGTCGACGCCATCGAGGGGTCGGCGACGCGCCATCTGCGCGAGGAGCTGGGCGACGTCCTCATGCAGGTGGTCCTGCAGTCCCAGATCGCCGCCGACGCGGGCGAGTTCAACGTCGACGAGGTCTGCGCAGGCATCAACGAGAAGCTCATCCGCCGCCATCCCCACGTGTTCGGTGGGCCCGACGGCGCCCCCGGCCCGACCGCCGCGACCGCCGAGGAGACGACGGGCATCTGGGACCAGGTGAAGCTCTCCGAGCGTCGCGCGTCGGCGGGGGAGGCGGAAGGGCGGCACGAGGCTCCCGAAGGCCTGCTCGACAGCGTGCCCGTCCAGCTGCCGGCCCTCATGCAGGCGCAGAAGATCAGCCGCAAGGCGGTCGCCGCCGGGTTCGAGTGGGAGACGGTCGACGATGTCTGGAGGCAGGTCTACAGCGAGATCGCCGAGTTCGAGGAGGCGCCGGCCGGTAGCCCCGAGGCGGAGATGGAGTTCGGCGACATCCTGTTCGCGCTGGTAAACGTCGCGCGCCGTGAGCACATTGACGCCGAGACCGCGCTCAGGGCGAGCTGTGCGAAGTTCCGCCGCCGCTGGGCCTACATGGAGGAGGCAGCGCGCGGGCAGGGGCTCGACATCACCGACGTGCCCACCGACCGGCAGAACGAGCTGTGGGCAGAGGCGAAGCTGCGGGAGAGGGCGCCGCAGGGGTCGGCGCAGGGGGAGTAACATTTCGACGCCCGGCCGGGCAGTCGAGGAAGAGGAGGCAGGTTCATGATCGGACGCACGTTCGGGCGCGTGGGGCACGCGCTGCGGTTCAAAGGCAACGCCTACGACTTTGGCCACTCGATCAGCGCGATCGAGTTCTCCCTCGACGAAGGGGAGCACTGGACGCGCTACGAGACCCCCGACACCAACGACTACCAGAACCTCACCTGGACGTTCGAATGGACACCCGAGCGCGCCGGCTTCTACGTGCTGCGCGTCCGTTCGGTCAACGACCGCGGCGACGCGAGCCCCGAGGCGGCCTTCGCCGAGATCGAGGTCAGCGAGTTCTAGGGCGGACCCTGCCAGCACCCCATGCTCGCATCCCGCACCAGCATCCCGCGCCCGAGTCCCTGCCGGTCCCCCGTCATCCCCTATAGCGCTATTTCTGCGGTTCGGGGCGCCGGCGAGCGGTAGTCTCGGGGCGGGCGCGCTGTTCGGTGCTATCCTTTCCGCGTAAGGCAAGCAAGGCCGAGCCGGGCCAAATCCGAGCTTAAGGAGAGATATCCGTGAGCACTATCATCGATGTGTACGGTCGCGAAGTCCTCGATTCCCGCGGCAACCCCACCGTCGAGGTCGAGGTCCAGCTCGAGGACGGCGCTTTCGGGCGCGCCATGGTCCCCTCGGGCGCCTCGACCGGCGCGTTCGAGGCCTGCGAGATGCGCGACGACGACTGCGCGCGCTACCTGGGCAAGGGCGTCATGACCGCCGTCGACCACGTGAACGAGGAGATTGCCGAGTGCCTGGTGGGCGCCGACGCCCTCGACCAGCGCGCGGTCGACTGCATGCTCATCGACCTCGACGGCACCGAGAACAAGACCTGCCTCGGCGCGAACGCGATCCTCGGCGCCTCCATGGCCGTCGCCCGCGCCGCAGCCGACTCGGTGGGCCTGCCGCTCTACGCCTACCTCGGCGGCCCCAACGCCCACGTGCTGCCCGTCCCCATGATGAACATCCTCAACGGCGGCGTCCACGCGGACAACAACGTCGACTTCCAGGAGTTCATGATCATGCCCGTCGGCGCCGAGACGTTCGCCGAGGGTCTGCGCTGGTGCTCCGAGATCTACCACACCCTCAAGAAGGTCCTGCACGAGGCCGGTCTGGGCGGCGGCGTGGGCGACGAGGGCGGCTTCGCGCCGAACCTCAAGACGAACGCCGAGCCGTTCGAGTGGATCACCCGCGCCTGCGAGAAGGCCGGCTACACCCCCGGCGAGCAGATCCTGTTCGCCATGGACCCCGCCTCGACCGAGTTCTTCGATGCCGAGCGCCAGATGTACTGCCTCAAGGGCGAGGGTCGCGAGCTGACCCCCGCCGAGATGGTCGACTACTGGGCGGCGCTCGTCGAGCGGTTCCCCATCGTCTCCATCGAGGACGGCATGGCCGAGGAGGACTGGGACGGCTGGAAGCTGCTCACCGACCGCATCGGCAAGAAGGTCCAGCTCGTGGGCGACGACCTCTTCGTCACCAACAAGAAGCGCCTCGCCAAGGGCATCGCGCAGGAGACCGCCAACGCCGTCCTCGTCAAGGTGAACCAGATCGGCTCGCTCACCGAGGCCATGGACACCATCGAGCTCGCCAAGCGTTCGAGCTACACGAGCATCGTCTCCCACCGCTCCGGCGAGACCGAGGACAGCTTCATCGCCGACTTCGCCGTCGCCATGAACGCCGGCCAGATCAAGACGGGCGCCCCCTGCCGCTCCGACCGCATCGCCAAGTACAACCAGCTCCTCCGCATCGAGGACGAGCTTGGCGTCGCCGCCGAGTACCCCGGCATGAGCGCGTTCTACAGCATCAAGAGGTAGCAGGCAGACCGTATGGTCATGCCGCGGCATGGCTGACGGCCTGACAACGAATACGGGGACCCCGGAGGCGCCGAATGGGAAGTGACGCCTCCGGGGCCCTTTGTCGTTTTGCGGGCGGCTTGCGGCTACTCCGCTTCTCTGTCAACGATTTCGACGAGTTCCTGGCGCGAGTGAATGCCGAGCTTGCGATACAGGTTTCTGCTGTGCGACTGGACGGTATTGACGGAAATCGACTCGCGCAGCGATATCTGTTTGACGCTGAATCCGCGGTATATGTAGCGTGCGACATCGACTTCGCGAGAAGTGAGCCCGTAGACGTCGAGCAAGTCTTCCACCATCGCCTCGAACTTCGACGGGGCGACGGGCTCAGGCGACTCGCCCAAGGCATCGGTTTGCGCTGCCCCGAGGGGCGTGTCGCGTCCATCTGATTCGCTCGCAGGTGTTCCGCCGGGTCCCATAAACTCTCCGGTTGCCAAGCGGGTGATCGCGCACAGGGAGAGCAGGGCGATAAGCGCGATTGAGGCTGGCTGAACGAGTGTGCTTGTGCTTGCCCCTATCGATTGCAAGAAAAGGGGGACCAAGCCATACCCTGCCACGCAGGCGCCCATCTCCGGCAAGACAAGGTGACCGAGTAACCCATGCGTCAAATCGGTTTTCTTGCGGGACAAGAAGAACGCTGCGATGGAGAAAACGGTTGCTTCTGCGCAGACTCTAGTTGTGGTGATTGTGGCGACCCCGATCTGGACAAGGGATTCAGAGGAGTTGCAGGCGACGAGCGCGGGTCCGAGGATCAAACCGCCCACGACTGCATAGAACACAACCGTGAACAGTCTGCGCGGCTCAC
>CAYMHQ010000260.1:0-3681 GCA_964390275.1 uncultured Coriobacteriaceae bacterium | reverse complement strand
CCCACCGGCACCCGCCGGCTCCCCGAGCCGCCCCCTGCCCTCCGGGCGGTCCCCATAAGCCCGGCAAATGGAATCGATAACGAACCATAATCTGAAGTGCTTTCAGGATTATCCTCAGGCGGATACAATTAGGCGTCTTCTGTTCCGCAGTCTTCTGTTCCGCGGTCTCCTGATTCCGCGCCGTACCCCTTGGAAGGGAGTGCGCCTGTGAGTGACACATCGCCCGACCGCGCGCCTCGCCGCGCGCTAAGGTCCCACGGCCGCGAACGCGTGGCGTGGAACCGGCGGCACAGCCTCATCCTCGCGTTCGCCGTCGCGTTCGTGCTCGTGTTCGTCTTCTGCCTCGGCATGGGACGGCTCGGGGTCCCGTTCGGCGAGACGCTCAAGATCATGGTCAACGACTTCACGCCGTTCTCGCCCGAGCAGACGTGGACCGACATGCAGCGCAGCGCCATCGTCAACGTGCGCCTGCCACGACTCGTGGGGGCAAGCCTCGTGGGGGCCGCGCTCGCGCTCTCCGGTGCCGCCTACCAGGGCATATTCAAGAACCCGCTCGTCTCGCCCGACCTGCTCGGCATCTCGAACGGCGCGTGCGTGGGAGCCGCGGCGGCCATTCTCCTGGGACTCCCCTCGCTCGGCATCCAGTTTAGCGCCCTCGTCATGGGCCTCGTGACCGTGTTCGTCACCACGCGCATCCCGCGGTTCTTCCACAACAGCTCGTCGCTCATGCTCGTGCTCGCGGGCGTCATCATGAGCGGCCTCATGAGCTCGCTGCTCGGCGTCGCCAAGTACGTGGCGGACCCCGACGACAACCTGGCCGAGATCGTCTACTGGACGATGGGGTCGTTCGCGAACATCCGCATGTCCGACGTGCTCATCGTGGCGCCGGCCATCGTCATCGCGGGTATCGTGCTCATCGCCATGCGCTGGCGCATCGGCCTGCTGTCGCTCGGCGAGCAGGAGGCCAAGTCGCTCGGCGTGGACATCAAGCGCACGCGCGGCCTCGCGATCCTCTGCTCGACGGTGCTCACGGCGTGCGCGGTGTGCATGTGCGGGACCATCGGCTGGGTGGGACTCATCATTCCGCATCTGAGCCGGCTCGTCATCGGGCACGACAACCGCTACGCGATCCCGCTCGCCGGGCTGCTCGGCGCGGTGTTCATGGTGGTCGTCGACACGGTCGCGCGCTGCCTCACCGGGAGCGAGATCCCCTTGAGCATCATCACGGGCCTGCTCGGCGCGCCCCTCTTCGTCTGGCTTCTCGCTCGCCAGCGGACGAGGATCTCATGAGGAGGACGGCGGAGATGGAGACTGCGACGATGGCGGACATGGGGAGCACCGCGGAGATGGCGGGCGTGACGGAGCCGGCAGGCACGACGGGCGCGGCAGGGTCGGCGGGCGCGACGCAGGCAGAGCCGGCGCTGTCGCTGAAGGGACTCGCGTTCAGCTACGACGGCAAGAAGACCGTCTTCTCGGACATCGACCTCGAGGTGCGGCCCGGCGAGGCGTTCGTCGTCCTCGGGGCGAACGGCGCGGGCAAGTCGACGCTGCTCAACTGCATGGGCGGCATGCTCACGCCCACCCGCGGGACCGTGCGCGTGTTCGGCAGGCCCATCGAGACCTACTCGACCAACGACCTCGCCCGCCTCATGGGCTACGTCCCCCAGATCTCGAACCCCACGTTCGAGTACACGGTGCGCGACTACGTGGTCATGGGGCGCGCGCCTCACCTGGGGCTTCTCGACGTCCCCGGCAAGACGGAGTACGACAAGGCCGACGAGGTGCTCGAGCGCATGGGCATCACCCATCTGGCCGACAAGTTCTGCAGCAACATCAGCGGCGGTGAGCGGCAGCAGGCTCAGATCGCGCGCGTGCTCGTGCAGGAGGCGAAGATCGTGCTCCTCGACGAGCCGACGAACCACCTGGACTACGGCAACCAGCTGCGCATCGTGAAGATCGTGGACTCGCTGGTAAAGCAGGGCCTCGCGGTGGTCATGACCTCGCACAACCCCGACCACGCCATCCTGCTCAACGGCACGGTGGGGCTCCTGCGCCGCGACGGCACCATGGTCCACGGGCCGGCCGCCCAGATCGTGACCGAGGAGTCGCTGCGGTCCCTCTACGACATCGACCTCAACCTCGTCTACATCGACAAGCTCCACCGCACCGCCTGCGTCGCCGGCTCGTTGTAGGCGCCAGCGACCCCGGCCGAGCCGTCGGCACAACCGGCTCGGCCAGCACGACCCCTTCGGGTTCCAACGCGGCCACTGCGTACGAAGTGGCGGACAACCTACCTTTGGGAGGTATGCATGAAATTCAGGTTCGGAAGCTTCATCGTCGCCGCCGCCGTCGCGGCGACCCTCGGCCTGCCGGCGTTCGCCCTGGCAGCCGAGACGACCGCGCCCGCTCAGACCGGCGACCAGCAGGCCGCTGCCGAGGAGCAGGCCACGCGCACCATCGTCGACCTCGCCGGCCGCGAGGTCACCATCCCGGCCAACGTGACCAAGGTCGCCGCGCTCACCGGCCCCAGCTTCGAGACGGTCATCATGCTCGGCGCCGAGGACCAGGTCGTCATCACCGGCAACAAGATGGGCCAGAGCGGCTGGGCGACCGTCGTGAGCCCCGAGTACTCCGAGATCCCCACGGTCGAGAACGCCACCTCGCCCAACGTCGAGGAGCTCATGTCGCTCGGCGTCGAGGTCGTCCTCTTCTGGGACTCCTATCCCGACGTGATCGAGGCGCTCGAGGACGCCGGCATCCCCGTCGTCGTGACGCAGCTCAACAACGACGGCATCGACACCTGCGAGGAGTTCCTCGAGCTCAAGAAGCGCGAGATCACCATCGTGGGCGAGGTCTTTGGCGGCGACGCGGTCGAGAAGGCAGCCAAGTGGTGCGACTGGGCCGACGAGACCGTCGCCAAGATCACCGAGCGCACCTCGCAGCTCACCGAGGACGAGATCCCGAGCGTCTACTACGTCCGCGGCCCCGAGGCCCTCACGATCCACGGCGGCGAGTCCTACACGTACTACCTGGTCACCATGGCCGGCGGCGACCTCGTGAGCAAGGACGACCCGCAGCTGCTCTACGACACCACCATGGAGCAGGCCATGGAGTGGAACCCCGAGTACATCTTCATGGGCCGCGTCGACAACATCGAGCTCATCACCGAGGACCCCGCCTGGGAGCCCATCCAGGCCGTCCAGGACGGTAACGTCTACGTGAACCTCAAGTGCGTTGGCCCCACCGACTACTCCACCGACTGCTTCCTGCTCATGGAGCAGGTCGCGACCATCCTGCACCCCGACCTCTTCTCCGACATCGACATGGTCGAGGAGGTCAAGGCCTACTTCAAGGACTTCTACGACACCGAGATCACCGACGAGCAGGCCGAGCGCGTGCTGAGCTTCCAGGGTCCCGAGACGACCGACGCGAAGTAGCGAGCGAGCGTCAGCGGATAGCGAGCGCCAGCGGATAGCGAGCGCCAGCGGATAGCGAGCGCCAGCGGATAGCGGGCGTGAACAGGGCCGACGTCATCCGTCCGAGCGGGCGGGACGTCGGCTCTGCGGTATGCGAGCGAGCTCCGGAGGGGCAGGCGGGGCGGATTCGAAGCGGAAATGCATAAAGTTGGCAACAGAATGCATACATTTCCAAGCCTCCGTCACACCCGCCGCCCGAGACGGC
>CAYMHQ010000259.1:0-3686 GCA_964390275.1 uncultured Coriobacteriaceae bacterium | reverse complement strand
TTCAATTGTATACGTAATTTTGCATTTACCGCGCCGAATATGCATTTTTCTCCGGAACCAGCCCCGCGGGCCGCTCCGACCCGCCCGCATCCGCCCGATGAGCGCCCCGTCCCCGCACGCAAAGGGGGCGCGCCGCACCCGCGGCACGCCCCCTCTTCTCGCTCTTCCCGCCCGCGACCCGCGGCGCCGGCCTACTTCGCGAGCTTCTCGATCACGGACTCGATCTCCGCCAGCTTCGCGGCGCGCTCCTCGGGGGTGCCGCTCTCGGTCGCCGCGCGCACGCAGTGCTCGATGTGCGCCTTCAGCACCTCGGCGTTCACCTTCGAAAGCAGGCTCGACGTGGCCATGAGCTGGTTCGACACGTCGATGCAGTAGCGGTCCTCCTCGACCATCTTGATGATCCCGTCGATCTGGCCCCTCGCGGTGCGGAGGTAGCGCAGGACGACGGCGTGGTCGGCCATCATGCTAGGCGACCGACACTTCGAGGACCTGGTACTTCTCGCTCGCACCGGTGATGGCGGCGGACAGCTGCTCGGGCGTCACGTCGTCGGAGCACTCCACCACGACGGTGTTCGTCTCGTGGTCGGCCTCGGCGTCGGTCACGCCCGGGACCTTGAGCAGGTGCGACTCGGCGTTGGCGTCGCAGTGCCCGCACATAAGGCCCTTCGTCTTGATGATGTACTTCATAGCTCTCTCCCTTTCACTCGTTTCCCGTTGTCGGGACATCCCGTCATCGGGACACTTACGAATACCGATGTTTACCTCAAGCCTTCGGTCCAGCCGCCCGCAATCCTACCGCTCGGCCGCACGCGCCGGGCCGCTCTCCCCCTACGCATGCGCCCCTTCGCCCGCGTCCGCGGCGACGCTGCTCGCGGTCGCGCCGCTGGCGTCGCCGCCGGCCGCACCCTCGTCGCGCGGGGCGAGCTTGGAGCGGAAGCCGCGCAGGCGCAGCGCGTTGCTCACCACGCAGAGCGAGCTCAGGCTCATCGCGGCGGCGCCGAACATGGGCGACAGCTGCCAGCCCAGGATCGGGTAGAACACGCCGGCGGCGAGGGGGATGCCTATGGAATTGTAGAACAGCGCCCAGAACAGGTCCTGCTTGATATTGCGGATGGTGGCGCGCGACAGCTCGATCGCGCGGGTGACGTCGAGGAGGTCGCCGCGCATCAGCACGACGTCGGCGCTGTCTGCTGCGATGTCGGTGCCGGTCCCGATCGCGATACCCACGTCGGCGCGCGCCAGGGCGGGCGCGTCGTTCACGCCGTCGCCCACCATCGCGACGGTCGAGCCGGCCTCCTGCAGCATGCGGATGTGGCGCTCCTTGTCCTGCGGGAGGACGTCGGCGAGCACCTCGTCGACCCCCACCTGCTCGGCGACTGCCTTCGCGGTGAGCGCGTTGTCGCCGGTGAGCAGGACCGTCCTGAGGCCGAGCGCCTTGAAGGTCTCCACGGCGCGGCGGCTCGTGGGCTTCACGGTGTCGGCAACGGCGACGGTGCCCACGAGTGCGCCGTTCTTGGCGAAGAAGAGCGGCGTCTTGCCCTCGCCGGCGAGGCGTTCGCGCAGCTCGGAGGGCACGTCGACCCCTAGCTCGGCCATAAAGCGGGCGTTGCCGGCGGCGATGGCGTTCTCACCCTCGCGCGCCTTCACGCCGCGGCCCGGCAGCGCCTCGAACCCCTCGACGGCACGCGGGACCACGCCGCGGTCGCGCGCGTATGCCACGATGGCCTCGGCCAGCGGGTGCTCGCTCTTCGACTCGAGCGCGGCGGCGAGCTTGACGAGGCCCTTCTCGGTGACGCCCTCAGCGGGGACGACGTCGGTCACGCTCGGCCTGCCCTCGGTCACGGTGCCGGTCTTGTCGAGCACCACCGCGCCCACCTTGTGGAGCGCCTCGAGCGCCTCGGCGCTCTTGAAGAGGACGCCCAGCTCGGCGCCCTTGCCCGTCGACACCATGATCGCCACGGGGGTCGCGAGGCCGAGGGCGCACGGACACGAGATCACGACGACGGCCACAGCCGCGGTGAGCGCGTGGAGCACGTCGCCGCCGGTCGCGAGCATCCACACGACAAACGTCACCAGCGAGATGCACAGCACGACCGGCACGAACACGCCGGCCACCTTGTCGGCGAGGCGCGCGATGGGGGCCTTGGTGGCGTTCGCATCCTCGACGAGCCGCACGATGCGCGCGAGGCTCGTGTCGGCGCCCACGCGGGTCGCCCGGAACGTGAACGAGCCCGTGCGGTTGACCGTCGCCGCGCTCACCGGGTCGCCCGCCGTCTTCTCGACGGGGATCGACTCGCCCGTGAGCGCCGACTCGTCGACCGAGGACGAGCCCTCGACCACCACGCCGTCCACCGGGATGGACTCGCCGGGCCGCACGACCACCATCGCGCCGATCGCGATGTCGTCGGTGGGGATCTCGCGCTCCTCGCCGTCCACCAGCACGCGCGCCGTCTTGGGGGCAAGGTCGATGAGCCGCTCCACGGCGTCGCCCGTCTTGGCCTTGCTCTTGGTCTCGAGGTACTTGCCCACGGTCACGAGCGACAGGATCATGCCCGCGCTCTCGAAGTACATGTTGTTCATGAGCCACTCGTGCGCCAGCTCGTGGTCGCCCGTGCCGAGCGCCATGCTCACCCGGAACGTTGCGTACACCGAGTATACGATCGAGGCCGCCGCGCCAATGGAGACGAGCGTGTCCATGGTGGGCGCGCCGCGGAAGAGTGACTTGAACCCGTTGGTGAAGTAGGCGCTGTTCGCGTAGACGATGGGGATGAGCAGGAAGATCTCGGCCAGGCAGAGGTTCATCGAGTAGCGGTGGTCGGTGAAGAACTCCGGCAGCGGCCAGCCGAACATGTGCCCCATGCCTATGTAGAAGAGCGGGATGAGGAAGACGATGGAGACGATGAGGCGGCGGCGCATCTTTCGCGCGGTCTCGCGGAACTTCTTCGCGGGGGTGTCGCGCTGCAGGGGTCGCGAGCCCGACGCGCCCGCCCCTCCCCCGACGGCGCCCCCCGCCGGGCCGCCCGCGCCCGCCTGCACCTGGGCCGAGTAGCCGGCCTTGTCGACGGCCTGGCAGATGTCCTCGGCCGAGACGACGGACTCGTCGAAGTCGACAGCCATCGAGCCTGCAAGCAGGTTGACCGCGACGTCCTTCACGCCGTCAAGCTTGGTGACGGCCTTCTCCACGTGCGCCTGGCACGCGGCGCAGCTCATCCCGCCGACGTCGAACTTCTGATGCGCCATACGTTGCGACCTCCGTCCAGCATGGGACCCGACACGGCACCGATCGCGGGACTCCGCCCGCGCACGGGCAAGGTATACCCCCACGGGGTGTGGGTGTCAAGCGAGGAAAATCTGGCGGTGGCCAAAAATCCCCTATAGCATTTCGTTTTAGCTTTGTCGAATTGGTGGCATTTACAAAACCGCAGTTAGATACGTCGGTCTAACAAGCAGTCGAACGTGTTGATTGGTTTTCGGCATGCTATTGGGAAATTTTGGCCACACAGCGAGCAATCGGCATGCTATGAGGTAATTTTGGCCACCGCCCCGCGCACACCGCCCCGCGCACTGTCGTCGTCGCGTCTTACGCAGCTCGCGAAGGCTCTGGACCTTGCCCCTACTCGACGGTCGCGCGGGAGATGATGTCGGCGACGGCCTCGATAATCGCCGTGGACGAGATGGTCGCGCCG
>CAYMHQ010000258.1:0-3692 GCA_964390275.1 uncultured Coriobacteriaceae bacterium | reverse complement strand
AACCCGTAGAGCGCCCGCATCCGCGCGTCGACCCCCTTGAGGACGGCGCCCAGCTCCGACACCCCGTCGCGCGGGGTCGAATAGCCCTCGTAGGTCCACTGGCCGCCCCTGCAGACGTAGCGCCGCAGCGGGTCGACCTCGTAGACCGCGTCCGGGTGCCCGCCGCGCTCCCCCACGAACACGGCCGAGCGGAACATCTCGTACGGCAGGGAGAACGGGGTGCCGAACATGCTCTCGAACAGGCCGGTCTTGCGGCGTTTGCGGTAGTGCTCGCCCAGGCTCCCCCACACGGCGGCGGTCACCTCGGCCATGTCGTCGGGGTGCTCGCGGTAGAACTTCGAGGCGCGCACGCGGTAGCTCGAGAGGTCCGAGAGGGCCAGCGTGAGCCCCCGGGCGTCCGAGGCGGAGCCGTCCCTCACGGCGAGCAGGCGCAGGTCGCGGTCGACGTCGGCGCGCAGGGCGGGGTCCTGCCCCACGACGGCCGGGTCGACGCCGTACCAGGCGGCGTAGTCCCAGAGCCAGAGCTTGAGATAGCGGTCGAGGTCAGGCTCGTCGTCGCGGTACTCGCGCCAGAGCTCGAGCAGCCTTTGGAACCCGTCCTCGGCGGAGTCGACCCCGGCGCCCATCAGCAGCTCGTAGACGTAGACGAACTTGAACGAGAGCGGCGCGCGGTCGAACACGCCGTGCCGGACGCCGGTGCGCCAGGTGACGTAGCCGCGCAGCTGACGGTTCTCCATGGCGCTGTACGTGGGGAAATACCGCTCGAACGGCCCGTAGTAGGGCGCGTCGTCCTCGAAGTCGGCCATGAGGAACGCCTGCTCGCGAAAGCGCACCCATGCCGAGTAGCGGCTCGCCCCGAGCCGGTACGGGACCTCCTTGACCGCGCGGTACCGCTCCGGGAGCGGCTCCTCGGGCGGCTCCGGATGCGACGACTGGGCGCGCGACGCGGGGTACGGCTGCTGGTACGGCGGCTGGATCGGACGCGCCGGGGCCACCGGGGCCGGACGCGCCGGGACGGGCGCCGGGTAGCTCCCACGGGAGGCCGGGGCAGCCGGGGAGGCAGCCTGCCGACCGCCCATCATCTGCGCGCCGGTCTTGAGGATGGGCTCCTCGCCGTACTCGCGCGTGGCGAAATAGCCGCCCTCGAACCGCCGGCTGCCCTGGACGCGCGGGTCGGAGACGATGGAGTCGATGATGCTCCGGGCGTCCACGGCAGTCACCTCCACCCACCGGCAACCGGTCGCCCGCGCAGCGCGGGCCGCCGCCATCCGACTTGCCGACGAACGTAAAAAATAGAACATGTGTACGATTGCATCATACCAGCCCCCACATTCGGCGATGTCCGGAAACGGGAGAACTACAGACCGTCCACGAACTCGGCCGCACCATCCCCTCTACCTGCGCTACCATAGCGCAGCGACGCCCCGGGGGCGCCGCCGCGAGAACCGATGCGAGGAGATGCGCGCCCACCATGCAAGCCGAGATGCAGACCGAGACACCGACGGACAGCCAGGCAGACGACCAGGCGACGACCGCCCGCCGCGCGCGGCGACCCCTCATCGGCATTTTCCCACGCGTCGAGGAGAGAAAAAACGGCAGCGGCCTCGCCTGCATGACGCAGCTCTGTCTGACCCTCGCGCTCCAGCGGGCCGGCGCGGCGAGCGCCACCATGTCGCCCTCGCTCGACCCCGACGCGCTGCGCGACTACGCCGACGCGTTCGACGGGTTCGTCATCCCCGGCGGCTGCGACGTCGACCCCTCCCGCTACGGAGCCCCGCGCGAGGCGGCCTGCGGGACCGAGGAGCCCCTGCGCGACGACTTCGAGCTCGCCCTGCTCCCCCTCATCCTCGAGGCGGACAAGCCGCTCCTCTGCATCTGCCACGGCAGCCAGCTCCTCAACGTCGCCATGGGCGGGACCCTCTGGCAGGACATCCCCACCGACCCCGGCTCGACGCCCGTCAGGCTCGAGACCCCCATCGAGCACCTCACCAGGCCGCCCTACGACGCCCGCCACCGGGCGTCCGTCACGCCGGGATCGCTCCTCGAGCGCATCATGGTCGAGCGGCTCGGCATGCGGGCGCCGGTCGAGCTCTCCGTCAACTCGATCCACCACCAGTGCGTGCGCGACCTGGGCCGCGGCCTCTCCGTGTGCGCGACGGCGCCCGACGGCGTGGTCGAGGGGACCGAGGTCGCGGGCAGGCGCTTCGCCCTCGCCCTGCAGTGGCACCCCGAGATGATGTGGGAGACCGACCCCGCGAGCGCCGCCATCTTCGCCGCGTTCGCGGACGCGGCCGCCGGGCGGTAGGGGGACCGGGCGGTCAGAGCCTCGCACAGCCGTCGCCCGCATCCGCACACATCGCCTGCACATATGGGACCGCCCGCGCCGACCTCGGCCGGCGAACTGGTAGACTTCGGTCCTAAGTACGCCACACGGCAGACGGACGGGCACCGATTGCCCCCGTCTCACGAGGCTCCTGGTGCCATAGCGGTCCGGTCGAAGCGTCGTAGCCGTTGCTGCGCGGCTTTCGAACATCATAAGGAGGCCTCCATGGCCGGACTCATCTCCAACCCCTTCCACCAGAAGGGTGATCAGCAGCGTATCTACCTCGACGAATCGGGCACGCTCGGGTACGCGGGCGAGCAGTTCACCATCGCGATGATCCTGGTGCGCGACCTCATCAAGCTCGAGGCGAGCACCTCCAAGCACCGCTCCACCCAGTCCGAGGTCAAGGCCTCGCAGATGAAGACCCCGCAGAAGCTCGCCCTCGCGCGCACCCTGTTCGAGGAGAACGACATCGAGGTGTTCCTCGCCCGGCTCGACCCCGTCGCGGCCATGGCGAGCGAGCGCAGGCTCGACAAGGAGTTCCTCTACGACTCGATGGTGGCCCAGGCGCTCGCCTTCTACCTCGAGCGCGGCGACCTGCCCCGCGGCGTGCCCTACCGCGTCTCGATGGACATGCGCGGCGGCCTGCGCGAGAGCTACGAGGACATCGTGGGCCAGAGCGTGGGCGCCGTCCTCACCCACCGCGACGAGCCGCTCGTCAGCTCCCTCGACGTGCGCTTCCTCGACTCGCGCTTCTCCGCGGGCGTCCAGGCGGCCGACCTCTTCAGCAACATCTACCGAACCGCGATCGCCGTGCGCGACGCCCAGTGCCAGGGCTTCCTTGACAAGGCCCAGGCCGACGGCCGCGTGCACTCCGGCTTCACCTTCGGCCTGCCCGAGCTCGCGAACCAGATGACCCAGATCGCCTACGACCTGCGGATGCTCGTCGAGACCCAGCGCGCGGCATCCGAGTCCAGCGCGAGCTCGGCGGCGACCGGCGCAACCGCAGGCCAGACGGCGCCTGTAGCCAAGGCGGCCAGCCAGACTGCCGGCGCGAGCCAGGAGCAGGCGCCCGCGGGTCAGGGCCAGGGGCAGGGTCAGACGAGGCGGACGAGGACCCGCCGCTCCGCCAAGAACGGGCAGCGTCGCCAGGAGGACGCGCAGGCCGAGGCCGCCGTCGCCCTCGCCGTCGAGACGGTCGAGGTCGCAGAGCCTACCGACATCGCCGACACCAGCCCGCTCGCCGAGGTCGCGTCGATCGTCACGGACGCCGAGACCGTCCTCGCCGTCGCCGAGGAAGCGGCCGTCGAGGTCGTCGAGACCGCGGCTCCCGCCGTCGAGCCCACCATGGGGACCTCTCGCTCCGCCC
>CAYMHQ010000257.1:0-3694 GCA_964390275.1 uncultured Coriobacteriaceae bacterium | reverse complement strand
CTCGTCGCTCAACATGTTCGACGAGTACAGCATGCTTGAGCCGCTCGAATTTGCCAGCTCCATTGGCTTTACCGAAGCCGAGGTCGAAACCATCTGCCGGCAGTGGAATCTCAACGTCGACGAATGTCGGGCCTGGTGCGGCGGGTATCTCCTGCCGGGTGTTGGGAGCGTCTTCGCGCCGGGGTCGGTTGTTGCCGCTGCGGAGACGGGGTGTTTTGGCAGATGCCGGGCGCAGACCGAGACGTTCGAGGTGCTCCGATGCTTCATCGGTATGGACATAGACGGCCTGCACGACAAGGTGGCCGAGCTGGTCGGCGGCGCGCATGTGCGGGTGGACACGGGCGGCTACAACAACGATATGACGACGTTCGACAAGGTTGACGACGTCCTGACACTCCTCATCCACCTCGGCTATCTCGCGTATGACGCGCGCACGGGCGAGGCCTTCATCCCCAACCATGAGGCCGCGAGCCAGTTCGAGGCATGCTTGTCAGACGGGCGACGCGCCTGACAAGGGCGACTACTCCGCCGCCGCGCCGGAGAAGCCGCTTGCTCAGCCTACCTTTGTCCGTCGAGCATGAAGGCGTACCCGCGTCCTCGTGAGTTGACGAGATACCGCGGCTCGGAGGGGGTCTCCTCGATCTTCTCGCGCAGGCTGTGTACCAGCACGATCACCGTGCGCGTGTCGCCGTAGCTGTTCTTTCCCCAGATGTTGCTGTAGAGCTCGGGCGTGGGGTAGTAGACGCCGGGGTTGCGGATGAGGAACGTGAGCAGCTGGAACTCGAGCGGGGTGAGCTTGGACTCGCGGCCCGAGGCGGTGCGCACGATGCGCGACGTGAGGTCGAAGGAGAACCCGCTGAACTCGTAGCGCTCCTGGATGCTCGCGTCGCGGTGCAGGCTCCCCGCCCGGCGCAGGTTCGCCTTGAGGCGCGCCGCCAGCACGCGCTCGTCGAACGGCTTCACGATGTAGTCGTCGCCGCCCATCTCGAGCGCGCGGATCACGGTGTCGGAGTCGTCCAGGCAACTCACGAATATGATAGGGCAGTCGCCCGTCGCCCGAATCCGCGCACACACGTCGAGCCCGCTGCCGTCGTCGAGCACGATGTCGAGCAGGGCGGCGTCGAAGGCGAGGTCGGGTAGGCTGGAGACCTCGGACGCCCGGCGGCACCAGGTGACGGCGAACCCGTCCCCCTCGAGGTACCCGCGCACGATCCGCGCGATCTCGGGGTCGTCCTCCACCAGAAGCACCTTGTACATCGCCATGTTCCCCGCCGTCCGCTCGCCTCCACAGCGCCAAAAGACCGTCCCCGGAACCTTCCATGGGACGCGCCTGGCATCGATATAATCGAGCCTATCATGTTCGCGGCCGGAAAGGCAACGGATGAGGCGCCAATGGAGGCCGAGGTAGCAGGGATTTCGGGAGGGGCGGCGAGTGGCAGGCGGAATCGTGACGGACGAGGTCGGAGCTGGTGGAGCTGGGGCCGAGCGGGCCGGCCGGACAGGCAGGACGGGCGGAGCCGGGCGGCGAGGCGCGCCGGGGCGGCTGCGGGTGCGCGCGAGGGTGAGCGGCGCCGCGGTGGTCGCGCTGGTGTGCGCCGTGCTGTTCGGCGGGCTGTACGCCATGGCGGCCCTGCAGCCCACGCTCGGCGAGACCGGCGTGCTCGCGTCGGGGAAGTCGTTCCCCTACCTGCTCGCGGACGCAGGCGACGGGGATGCCGCCGAGGAATCGCTCGCTATCGAGGAGCTGTCCCTTGTCGCCGGGACGCCCGCCGAGTCGTCCTCCTCCGCCGAGTCGGCTGCCGAGTCATCCTCCGCCGACCTGTCCTCCTCCGCCGACTCCTCCTCATCCGCCGCCGGGACGCGCCGCTTCGTCGCGAACCTCGCCGAGGGCTCCGTGGACGTGATGGTGTTCGGCTTCCTCCAGCACGGGACCGAGGCCGTCCTGCTCCTCGACGGCAAGGAGGTCGCCCGGGCCCCGCTCGACGAGGCGAACGCCATCATCATGACCACGACCCTCTCTGTCCCCCGGCTGCAGGGGCAGGTCGAGCTCTCCCTGGTAGGCGGCTCGACCTCCGACGTGCGCATCTTCGTTGACGGCGGGCAGACGATGCACCGCGTCCTCCGCATCGGACAGGCGATGGGCTCGTTCGAGCTGGGCCTTCTCATTGCGATGGCGGTGTGGGGCGCGGCGCTCTACGGCTTCAAGCGCTCGGAGTCGTACATGCTCCATTTCGTCGTCTACGTCGCGTTTCTCCTGCTGCAGGTGGTGCTGTTCGCGCATGTGTGGGATGGCGCCGAGTCGCTCTACTACGCCGCCTCGCGCTGCAGCGTCGTGGCGACCTCGATGCTCTCCGTCGACGTGTGCTACCGGCTCGCCGGGGTCCGGGCCGAGGGATGGCTGGGCCGCGTCCTCACCGCTCGCGGCATCGCTCTCACGAGTCTCGCGGGGGCCATCGCAACCTACCTGCTGTGGGCCATTCTTGGGCTCGCGATTGACTGGGTGATCTATGCCGCGTGCATCGTCGCAGCTATATGGGGGTGTTGCAAGACGAAACCCAGCCTGTTCTTTGTCCCGGCGACCCTGCTCGTGTCGTCGCTGCTGCGCGGCTGCGGAACGGTCTTTGGCTTTCTCGGTCTGTCGCGCGGGTTCCTCTACTCCGCGCTGCTCACCACGCCGCCCTTCTTCGACGTGCCGTTCGTGCTCGCGGCGATGGCTGCGGTGAACCGTCTGTTCGCGGGCAAGTTCAACGAGGCCGAGCGCCTCAACGTTGAGCTCGATGCCCTCGTCGCCGAGCGAACCGAGGGGCTGCGCGAGCAGGAGGCCCAGCGCCGCCAGCTCATGCTGAACGTGTTCCACGACCTGCGCAGCCCGCTCTTTGTGCTGGGCGACCTCGCGCGCACCTCGGCCCGCGACCCCGATCGCGCCCAGGAGAATGCGCCGGCGGTCCTCGAGCGCGTCGACATGCTCACGCGCCTCACGAACGACCTGTTCTACATGGCAAAACTCGAGGAGGGCCGCGTGCTGTTCGCCGAGGACTCCTTCGACCTGGCGGGGCTGCTCCGGCAGTCGGTCGACGCTTGGCGTGCCTCCGCCGCCGAGGCGGGCGTCGCGCTCGAGCTCGCCATCGCCTCGCCCGTGACCGTCGTCGGCGACGAGCTGCGACTGAAGGAGGCGGTCGACAACCTTGTGGCGAACGCGGTGCGGCATTCGGAGACAGGCGGCTCGATCGAGGTCTCGCTGCGGGTCGAGCGCCCGACGGCGGGGGAGGACGTCCAGGTGGCGGGGGAGGGCGCCCAGACACCGGAGGACGCGGGGGTCCAGGTGCCGGCAGCCCCGGGGCTCTCGGCAATCGTTGAGGTGACCGACCACGGCGAGGGCATCGCCCCCGAGGACCTGCCCGACGTGTTCCGGCAGTACTACAGCCGGACGTCGCGCGGGGCCGAGCGCTCGACGGGCATCGGACTCTCGATCGCGCAGGCCATCGTGACGCGCATGGGCGGGACTCTCGAGGCGGCAAGCGTGCTCGGCGAGGGGACCACGATGACGGTGCGCCTGCCCGCCGCGCCAGTCGTTGTGGCGGACTGATCCGGAATTGAGGCAATCGGGCGCGGCGGTCAAGTCGACAGGCCGGCCCTACCCCAGCCTCTCCTGCAGGTACTCGCGGAATCCGGGCAGTTTTCGCATTTTTCGCAA
>CAYMHQ010000256.1:0-3723 GCA_964390275.1 uncultured Coriobacteriaceae bacterium | reverse complement strand
GTCAAGGAGGGTGCCGTGGAGAGCATCGCCACCAACACGTACGATTTCACACGCATCCGCACAACGGGCCTTGCGTATGTGGACAAGACCGCCTACATCCACATGCTGGCCAACGAGCGCATGGGCAACCAGTTCTTCCTCTCCCGGCCTAGGCGGTTCGGCAAGTCGCTCCTATGCTCAACGCTGCAATGCCTTTTCGAGGGCAGGCGCGAGCTTTTCGAGGGGCTGGCCATCGATTCCCTGCCGTGGGACTGGTCCAAGACCTACCCTGTGATCAGGCTCGACATGGCGGCATGCTCGGGAGAGACGATCGACGCCACCGAGGTCCTGGTCGCCTCTACGATGCGCGCGGAGGCCAAGCGGCTCAACGTCGCCCTGCATGAGGACGAACCGCTCGCGGTCCAGTTTCGCTTCCTGATCGAAGACGTTGCCGCCACAAACCCCGACGGCAAATGCGTGCTGCTCGTCGACGAGTACGACAAGCCCCTCACTCGTTGGATCGGGTCCGACAAAGTCGCCCCCTACCAGGCATTTCTGAAGTCTTTCTACTCGGTGGTGAAGCTCACGGAGTCGCGCCAGCGCTTCTGCCTGATGACGGGCGTGTCCAAGTTCTCGAAGGTCTCGATCTTCTCCGACCTCAACAACCTGACCGACATAACCATGGACACGCGGTTCTCCGCGCTGCTGGGCTACACCCACGACGAGGTCCGCGCGAACTTCCCGGGCGGGCTTTCCGCGCTGGCGCAGGCTCTCGGCACCGACGTGGACGGTGCCTTCGCGCACCTTGAGTCCATGTACGACGGTTACTGCTTCGACCGCTCGCTCACGCGTGTCTTCAACCCCGTTTCGCTGGGGCGCTGCCTTGACTCGTCCGACATGCGCTCCTACTGGTTCGAGACGGGCACTCCCGGCTGGCTCATGGCGTATGCCAAAAAGCAGCCCATCGAACTGGATTCCCTCGACGTGCCCGAGGCGTCTCTGGGAACGTACGAGCCGGCCAATCCCTCCATGCCCGCGGTGCTTCTCCAGACGGGCTATCTCACGATCAAGGATTTTGAGGAGTACGGCCGATCCAGGATCTATCGCCTCGGTTTTCCCAACCACGAGGTCGAGGACGGCTTCAACGAGTGGCTGGCCAACACCTATACCGTCGCGAACGAGGCCGAAACGTCCGCCTGGGCGCTTGCATGCAGACGGGCTATCGCCATGGGCGATGCGGAGGGGTTCGTCGCCGCTCTCAGGAGCTTCTTCTCCTCCATCGGCTACGACCTCGCCGACCGTCTGACCGAGCAGGCTTACCAATGCGTCGCCGTTGCGATCCTGCGCTTCATCGGCATGTACGTGTCGGCAGAGGTGACGACTTCGACAGGCCGAATCGACATGGTCATGCATGCCCCGGGGCACGTGTTTGTCGTGGAGGTCAAAGTGGCGAGCGGGGAGGCCGCCGACGAAAAGGCGGCGCGCGGGGCAATCGCGCAGATTCGGGAGCGCGGTTATGCGGAACCTTGGCGCACGGGCGCGGACGAGGTGACCCTTCTGGGCCTGACGTTCGACTGCCTCACGCACAACGTGGGGGCATGGGCTGCGGAGGGACTGTAGGGCTCGTCTATCGACATGCGTCGTGTCCGGTGCTGCGTCCGGCGATTTCTCCAAGCAGAAGCTCGCGATTCAGGTGTCCACGATAGACCGAACACCTTTGAGCGCCATTTTGACCAAAACTCGGGGTAAGTCAGTTTCCGAATTGATATCGAAGGGCGGTGAATAGACCCCATCGGTGTCCGTTCGCGAGCATCTCTTACTGCCGGATGTATCGCCGCAGGTAGATGCGCTGTCCGTATGAGGGTCTTCCCGCCGTCGCCACAGCCAGACGCCTCTCTACGCTTGGTATATCAAACGAGAAACTGACTTACCCTGCTTTTTGGTCAGAAATCGGAAATTGCGAATCCAGATTTTTCAAGATTGATATGACGTCGCGAAAAGTATGCATTTTGAGGCCAAATGTATGCATTTCTTATCCGACAGTCGTCCTCTCCCGTCCTCTGTCGCCCTCTTTCTCGTCCCTCCGGACTCTTTGCGACCCTCTTGACGGCCCGCCACCGTCCGCCCCGACCCCTCCTCTCGGTACAATTACTCAAATTGCCCCCTTGCGTTATGCATTCGGCAAGGCTAGGATACGCCGCAACATAGTCATCTGTTCAGGGCGAGGTGCGAATCCTCACTGGCGGTGATCGGGAGCAATCCCGCGAGCCCGCGAGCCCCAATAGGGGCAGGATCTGGTGAGAACCCAGGGCCAACGGTATAGTCCGGATGGAAGAACAGCGAATGACGTTTACGCCGACGGGGCTGCGAGAGCGGCTCTCGTCCCTTAAGCGCATTCCGAGAATCCATTGAGCCCGCTTGGCAGATGCCCGGCGGGCTTTTTCATGCCCTGGATTGTCCGCCGGGCACCGCGCCTCCCGGGTGGGAAGGGTCGAGATGGCGGTACGGTACGGCATGGCGGGGGAAGGTCGAGGCGTCGAGGTGGACGTCGCCTTCATGCGGAGGGCGCTGTCGCTGGCGACGCGCGGGGTGGGGCGGACCAACCCGAACCCGCTGGTAGGCGCGGTGATCGTGCGCGATGGGCGCATCATCGGCGAAGGATGGCACGCTCTCTACGGCGAGGCGCACGCCGAACGCAACGCGCTCGCCGACTGCGCGGCCCGCGGCGAGGACCCTCGCGGCGCCACGGTGTACGTGACGCTCGAGCCGTGTAGCCACCACGGCAAGCAGCCCCCGTGCGCGGACGCGCTGGTCAGGGCCGGCGTGGCGCGCGTCGTGGTGGGGTCGCGCGACCCGAACCCCCTCGTCTCTGGACGAGGCGCGGCACGTCTGGCCGCAGCGGGCATCGAGGTTGTCCCCGACGTCCTGCGCGACGAGTGCGATGCCATTAACCAGGTGTTTTTCCATTACATCACGACCAAGACCCCCTACGTCGTCGCCAAGTGGGCCATGACGGCGGACGGTCGCATCGCGTGCTCCTCGGGCGACGCGCGCTGGGTGAGCGGTCCCGCCTCCCGCGAGGACTGCCACGCGCTGCGCCACCGCCTCGCCGCCGTCATGGTGGGCGTGGGCACGGTCGCAGCCGACGATCCGCTCCTCACCTGTCGTCTCGCGGGCGGTCGGAACCCCCTGCGAGTCGTGTGCGACACGCGCCTCTCGATTGCCGAGGACAGCGCCCTCGTGCGTAGCGCCGAGCTAGGCGAGGCGCCCCTCCTCGTGGCGTGCGGTCCGATTGATGGTGCTGCCGAGTCGACCGAGACTGCTATTCCCGACGCCCGCGCCGGCCTCGCCGCCCGCGCCGCGAAGGCCGACCGCCTGCGTGCCCGCGGCGTCGAGGTGCTTGAGGTCCCGTTGGCTCGCGCCGCCACCCCCGCTCCCGACACCCGCATCGACCTGCGCGAACTCATGGCGGCGCTCGGCTCGCGCGGGGTCGACTCGGTGCTGCTCGAGGGCGGCGCGCGTCTGCATGGGAGCGCCTTCGCGGCCGGTATCGTGAACGAGGCGGTCGCCTACGTCGCCCCCAAGGCGGTCTGCGACGCCGCCGCCCCCGGACCCGTCGCCGGTGCGGGCGTCCCCCTCATGGCCGACGCGCTGCAGCTCGGCGCGCCCCACGTCGACGTGCTCGGCTCGGACGTGCGCATCGCTTGGCGCGTTGGCGAGACCGAGGAGGCCCGCGCCCTGCCC
>CAYMHQ010000255.1:0-3786 GCA_964390275.1 uncultured Coriobacteriaceae bacterium | reverse complement strand
ATGCGCCACCGCACGCTGCAGCGCTGGAGAGCGTACCCTCTCCAAATGACGAGCCCCCGCCCGGTCCTCCGCGTCGCTCCTCCGCCGCCCTTCCTTGTACACGGTTGTCTTTTCGCGGACGATTCGCGGACGCGGGCCGCGGGGGTGGCTCTTTGCGCGCGGGAGGGCTATCGTTTGCGGCATATCGTAGAGACGCCGTCGACGTGCCGCCGGAGCACCGGAATGCCGGAGGGACGCGACGCCGGCGCCGTCGAGCCAAGCGAAAGGACCCCTTCCAGCATGACTTCCATCATGAGCGAACGCGCAAACGACCGTGCCGTCAAAGAGTTCGAGCGCTGGGAGGCCCGGGCGACCGACCCCGGAGTCGCGGCCGAGCTCGCCGAGATGCGCCGCGCGCTCGACGAGACGGGCGACGCCGCGCCCGTGGAGAACGCCTTCTTCCAGGACCTCGAGTTCGGCACGGGCGGGCTGCGCGGGATCATGGGCGCCGGCTCGAACCGCATGAATATATATACCGTCGCCGCGGCGACGCAGGGGCTCGCGGACTACCTCAACGCCCACTTCGAGCACCCGAGCGTCGCCGTCGCCCACGACAGCCGCAACAACGGCGAGCTCTTCTGCCGCACGGTGGCCGAGGTGCTCGCGGGCAACGGGGTGCGCGCCCTCCTCTACCCCCGCCTCGAGCCCACGCCGGCGCTCTCGTTCGCCACGCGCGACCTGGGGTGCTCGGCGGGCATCAACGTCACCGCGAGCCACAACCCGGCCGAGTACAGCGGCTACAAGGTGTACGGCCCCGACGGCTGCCAGATCACCACGCAGGCGGCGCGCGACATCCAGGCGGCGATCCGCGGGGTCGACCCGTTCGCCGACGTGAGGCGGGTCGCCTTCGAGGACGCCCTGGGGCAGGGGCTGGCCTCATGGATCGGCGAGGACACGCTCGACCGGTTCGTCGACGCGGTCGCCTCGCGCTCGGAGGGGGTCGAGGCGCCGGGGGTCGGGGCACCGCAGGGCTCGGCCGACCTCAAGATCGTGTACACGCCGCTCAACGGCACGGGGCTCGAGTGCGTGGGGCGCATCCTCGACCGCATCGGCGTGACGGACGTGACCGTGGTGCCCGAGCAGGCCGAGCCCGACGGCAACTTCCCCACCTGCCCCTACCCCAACCCCGAGATCCGCGAGGCGCTCGAGGTGGGCCTGCGCCTCTGCGACGAGCTGCACCCCGACCTGCTCCTCGCGACCGACCCCGACGCCGACCGCGTGGGCATCGCCGTGCCCCACGACGGCGAGAACCGCCTGATGACCGGCAACGAGGTGGGCATCCTCCTCACCGACTGGCTCGCCTCGCGGGCGGCGGCGCGCGGCGAAGACCTGGGGAGCAAGGTCGTCATCAGCACGATCGTGTCGTCGAGCATGCTCGACGCGCTGGCGGGGGCGTACGGGTTCGAGCTGCGCCGCACGCTCACCGGGTTCAAGTACATCGGCGAACAGATCGGGATGCTCGAGGCGGCCGGCGAGGAGGGGCGCTACCTCATCGGCTTCGAGGAGAGCTACGGCTACCTCGCGGGCACCCACGTGCGCGACAAGGACGCCGTGGTGGCGAGCATGCTCATCTGCCAGATGGCGCGCGACTACAAGGCGCGGGGCATGGACCTGGTCGACGCGATGGACGCGCTCTACCGCAGGCACGGCTACTACCGCAACGCGACCGTCTCCCTCTCCTACCCCGGGGCCGAGGGCTCCGCGCGCATGAAGGCGCTCATGGCGGGCCTGCGCCGCGAGACGCCGAGCGAGGTGGCCGGGTTCGCCGTGGAGCGCACGGTGGACTACGCGTCCGGGGCGCCGATGCCCGTCCTCGGCGGGCGTTCGGGCGAGGGCGAGGCGCCGCAGACCCTGCCGGCGGCGGACGTCTTCGAGCTGCAGCTTTCGGGCGGCAACAAGCTCATCGTGCGGCCGAGCGGGACCGAGCCCAAGGTGAAGGCGTACGTGTTCGCCAAGGCCCCCACCCCCGAGGGCGCGGACGACGTCGCGGCGGCCCTGACCCGCGGGGCGAAGGCTCTGCTGGCGGCCGAGGGGCTGTAGCCGCAACGGAGGACATGCAGCGACGGAGGCGCGACGAGACGCGGCGGCGCGGTTGCTGCGGTGGCGGACCGCCTCTTTCGTTGATGAGCAGATTATTCCATGAAACGGCCCGCGCGGACCCGCCCTCATGATAGGATAGGGGGCGGGTCCGCGCATGGACCGCGCTTTTTTGGGAAGTCGGCGGGCCGGCGCCGCACGGCGCCTCGACACGCCGGCAATGGGGAGAAGGAGTGCCATGGCAACGGTCGTTTGGCTCGGCGTCACCATCGCGTTCGGCGTCATCGAGGCGATGGCGCCGGCGCTCGTGTGCATCTGGTTCTGTCTCGGGGCGGCGGTGACGTTCGTCGCGAGCTTCTTTGTGAAGAGCGTGCTCGTCCAGGTCGTCATCTTCCTGGTCGCGTCCGTCGCGATGCTGCTCGCCCTGCGCCCCTTCATCCACAGGCGCGTCAAGGCGAGGCCCGAGGACGCCCTCACGAACTCCGACACCTACGTGGGGCGCGAGGTCGTGGTCACCCAGCTCATCCCCGCAGGTCAGGGCCGCAGCGGCCGCGTCCTGCTCGGCGACGTCTCCTGGCTCGCGCGCTCCGTGGACGGTGGCGCGATCGAGACGGGCTCTCGCGCCGTGGTGAGGGAGGTCAACGGGACGACGCTTGTGGTGGAGGCTCTCGCCAAGGCGTAGGAGACCGTCGGAACGCTGTTGTAGAGGAACAGAGAAAGGAAGCCAGACATGGAAATCTCACCGGACATCATCCAGACGATCGCCATCATCGTCGCCGTCGTCGTCCTGATCTGGGCGATCTCGCGCTGCATCAGGATGGTCCAGCAGACCGACGCGTGGGTGGTCGAGTTCCTGGGCACCTACCGCGACACGTGGAAGGCCGGCCTGCACTTCAAGCTCCCGTTCGTCGAGAAGGTCGTCAAGCGCGTGAGCCTCAAGGAGAACGTCGTCGACTTCCCGCCGCAGACGGTCATCACGCGCGACAACGTCACCGTGAGCATCGACACCGTCATCTTCTTCCAGGTGACCGACGCCAAGAAGTACACCTACGGCGTGAACGACCCGCTGAGCGCCATCGAGAACCTCACCGCGACCACGCTGCGCAACATCATCGGCGACCTCGAGCTCGACCAGACGCTCACATCGCGTGAGAGCATCAACTCCCGCATGAGCATCGCGCTCGACGAGGCGACCGACGCGTGGGGCATCAAGGTGAACCGCGTGGAGCTCAAGGACATCACGCCCCCGCAGGCCATCCGCACCGCCATGGAGAAGCAGATGAAGGCCGAGCGAGAGCGCCGCGAGGCGATCCTGCAGGCAGAGGGCGAGAAGCAGTCGGCGATCCTCGTGGCCGAGGGCCAGAAGCAGTCGCTCGTCCTGCGCGCCGAAGCCGACAAGCAGGCGAAGATCCTCGCCGCCGAGGCCGACAAGCAGGCCCAGATCCTGGCGGCCGAGGGCGAGGCGCAGGCGATCCTCTCCGTGCAGGAGGCGACCGCGCGCGGCATCGAGATGGTGAAGGAGGCCGGCGCGGACCAGGCGGTCCTCGCGCTCAAGAGCCTCGAGACGCTCTCCCAGGTCGCCGACGGCCAGTCGACCAAGATCATCATCCCCTCGGACATTCAGGCGCTCGCGGGGCTGTGCACCACCGCCGGCGAGCTGTTCAAGACCGACGGCAAGTAGCGAGGACGAGCGACCGGCGAAGGCTGGCG
>CAYMHQ010000254.1:0-3857 GCA_964390275.1 uncultured Coriobacteriaceae bacterium | reverse complement strand
CGGCTGGTCGCCAGGGCGGGGTACTCCTCGGGCGGGAGGGAGGGGTTGGCCGCGAGCGCCGCCAGCACCTCCTCGTCGCCGTCATTGGCGAGGCGCACGAGAGTCTCCGCGGGGGTCGAGGGGTTGGCCGCGATGACCGCTGCGAGCTTGGGGTCGCGGGACAGCTCCTCGAGGGTCGCCTCGGGCGTCTTGGGGTTGCCGGCGACGGCGCGCCTGACATCGGCGTTGTCGCTCGCCGCCAGACTCGCGAGCAGTTCGGACGGTGCAGCGGGGTTCGAGGCGACCACCCAGCGCGTCGCGATGTTTCCCTCCTTGGCAAGAGCCTCGAGCAGATACTCGGAGCGCGTCTTCTCGGCGACGTAGGCGCAGGTCTCGAGCCAATAGCGCTTTCTGCCCAAACCGCTGGTACGTGCTGCCTTAAGGAACGTCTCGAAGTCCCGCCGCGTGGCGTCGGGGCGCAGCGCCAGGCACCGGTGGAGGACCTGCGCCGCGTAACCGCCAAAGGGGCGCTCCCCCTCCACGGCTTCCGTCAGGGATTTGTCTGCCAGCACTTCCGCGAACGTGCGGTCGAACGTTGTTCGCGGGAGGTTGGGGTGTTCCAAGATGCATTCAAAGATGTTCGAATCGGTGTAGGGGTTGTAGCCTTCCTCGCGCATCACTCCAAGTATCTCTTCAAGCAGGTACTCAAGGGTTTCGCCAGGGCATTTGGGGCACCGAACGGCAATCCACACCAGACCCTCGAACCTGAGGTCCCACCCTCCGACCTCGATGAGGTCCTCGGTGCATTCGGGACACTGAATGGCATCCGGCATCGCAAACTGCATCACTTGCTCGTTCCCGGAGCGCACAAGCGCGTCGGCAACGTCGGCAGGCGTGGATTTGCCGCCTGCAGCTACAACATATCCCTTCCCCACCATCTCCCGCACCAGGTCTTCGTCAAGCGCCGGGCTAAGCGCGGGGTCTTGGCCGGGCTCTTGGTCCTCAGCGTAGAGGTCCGGGCGGGCATCGAAGTCATCCTGAGCATATTGGATGTAGCGCCTCAACGCGCTTTTGGGAAGGGACGGGTTCGCCAGGAAGTCCGATGTGAGCTGGGGAAACGGGAGGCGGGAGTCGTACTCTGCAAGCAGGTCGAGCGCCCACTCCGGGGTCGAGGGGTTTGACGCCAGAGCCGCTCGGAAGCCGTTTCGTAGACGGCCATCGGTTGTGAAATACGCGCGCAATGCCAGGCGTCCCAAGGCGGCCGCGGGAGTTCGGGGGTTTGCGGCGAGCCCGGTCAGGACAGGCTCGAGTAGGGTGGAGTCGCCGCGGCGGGGTCCGGCAAGCCTGAGCAGGCTCCCCCAGGTTCGAGGCAGCTCGGTCTTGAGGCCTATCAGGAAGTCTCGCCCATCGGGTTGCGGATATTCGTCGACATGTTCGTTGAGCATCAAGTATTCGGCAGGTGTCGTCATCTTATGACCGGTCGCGGGGGCTGCTCCGTTCTGTGTCTCGTCCTCCTCGGTTTCCTCCGCCTGTTCGGCGTCATCCGCAACGGGGCTGGGCGCATCGTTTGTCGACGTCCCGGCTTGGGCAGCGCTTTCATCTGCCGTCGCGTAATAGTCCTCGAGAATGCTCTCGAGGTTGGGGAACTCAGCGCGAGCGACCGCGTCATAGTCTGCTTCGCTGGGCCAAACATGCACTATGATGCGCCCGTCTTGACCTGTCTCGGCGCGAGCTATCTCGTCGTTATCTGCGTCGTCGGGGCCAAGTGCCTCAAGCATCTTTATGAACCTTTTTGCCTGGCTGTTTCTCATTCGACCGTCCTCGGTCACATAGCGGGCCTCTTCAAGCCAGTCGTCGTAACCGAGGTGGACTGTCTGGTAAAACAACTTCAACAGCGATATGTCGTCGATGTTGTCGTCGGTATCGCACATAGTGTCGTACTCTTTTCCCATGTTAGGTCCCGCTTGTTTCAACTCGCGCTTGAATCTCTCGAGGGGGTTAATAAGCGTGAGCGGGTTGATCGCGGGTAGACCCTTGGCCCAGACGAGCAGGTCGGCCATGCACTCTTCGCGCGTGGCGGCGCGGCTCACCTGATTCTCGTCGAGCACCATGCGAGGGGCGGCTTTGATCATCGACTTGCCCTTCGGCTTTGGCTCATACTCATGAAGGGCCTCGTCTTCCAACAGATAGGCCTCGTGTTCCAGCCTCTTTTTCGTCTCTTTGTGAAGGGCCTTGCGCGACTTCGGCCGATTCTCGGAGGCTTCGGGGACGAACCCCTCGGGCACGTAGACGAAGCCCTCGGGCAGGCTCGAGATGGCCGTCTGCGGCAGGTTGTGCCCAAAGGCGATGTGGAACTTGCCTTTCTTCCATTTGCGCCCGCGGTTCTCGCGGCAGTCCACCGTCTCGCAGCTCTTCTCGTGAAGGATATGGAGGACGCTCCAGAGCTCGTCGCTGAACTCGATGGGACGATTGGGATTGTGGATATCTTCGCATACGCAGCTGCCCCAAGGGTGACAGCAATCGGCGCATGCTAGGTTGGGGTGTTGCTCGATGAATATGCTGCAGCGAAGGCAAGTTCTCGATTTAGGGTAATAGCATTTGTCGCAGACGGTCGTGTCGTAAGCGGTCTGGGCATCCTGATCGTTGCGGTCTTTGCGCGCGGTGCTCTCGTTTTCCATGTGTGCCTCTCCGTTCTGGTTGCGGTGCTGTGAATAGGACGACGTGCAGGCTGATCGGGTGACCGATCGGGCGGCCGATCGGGTGGTGCGCGGGCGCCCTGTCGCCCCGCCGCCCTGGGGGCGTGCGGGATGGCGGGGCGCCCGGGGTTGCGGGCTTACGGGCTGGCTAGCCCGGACATGCCTGTGGATGGTGGGGTCTGACGGCCGAGGGGCGGCTGGACTACAGGTCTTCCTCGGCGTGCGTCGCTCGCGTGACGGCGGAGATTCTGCACGCGGTGCGCAGCAGGTCGTAATCGTGGCGCGTCATGGCGGGCAGCTCGGCGGCGTGCACCGCGTCGCGGCAGAGGTTCAGGAACGCCTCGGCGTCGTCGCAGAAGCACTCGAACGCGTACTCGCCCGTGCCGTCCGCCACGTTCACGCCGTCGGCGAAAAGCTTCCAGTTCGTGGGCCTGAACTTGTCGGAACCCTTGAGCTTGAGCTGCAGCACGTGGAAGTCGCCCTTCTCCGCGAGCTCGCTCTCGAGATGCTCCACCGTGTAGCGCATCTGGTAGGCGAGGTTGTTCTTCTTCATTTTGGAGCAAAAGCCGTGCGGTTTGTCGAGCAGGTGCATTTCGCGGGACTTGACCGAAAGGTTGTGGAAATCGCGCTTGGTCTGTGTGCTGTTGTGTGCGGATTCGAGCGTGGTGCTGCATGCCTCCATAGAGGACCCCTTTCATCGATGTTGGCAGGACCACCGTGCCTTATCGGTCGGTTGGTGCCGGGATCATCGAGCCAACTCTCTACCCCGACTCTAGATAAAAATACCCGCGTCAAATGCGGGCAGGGAGCATTATAGCAGTGTCGAAGTGGGACTGTCAAGAGAGGTTGCTGAAAAGAGCGAACCTCATCGAAAGGTGAGAACTAGTGGGATTGACCGTGAAGATCGAGCCGCGCGCGGGTGGAGTGTGCGGGTACGCGGCGTACGAGCGTGCGCACGGGTGCGCGGGTGGTCAAAAACAGCTCCCTGCATACTTTTTCAAAATCGATGGACAAAATCTGGCTTCTGCATGTCACTTTAGGAACCCGACTTACGGAAGGTTGGATTGCGCGACGCATCTACCTGCAGGTTTATAAAGTGCCCTCGTTACTACATGCATAAAAAAGTATGCAGAAGGCCGGTTTTGGCCAGCGTTTCCAAAAAAGTATGCAGGGAGCAGATTT
>CAYMHQ010000253.1:0-3872 GCA_964390275.1 uncultured Coriobacteriaceae bacterium | reverse complement strand
GGTTCCACCAGGTGCTAGGGTTTTCTAAGAGCCGTCCTTCCGGGCGGCTCTTTTTTGTTCGGTCTGGCTATAATCGACCACGTCGTTTCCCGCGAAGTCAAGGAGTGCCATGTCTCTCTCAATCGGTATCGTCGGCCTGCCCAACGTGGGCAAATCCACTTTGTTCACGGCGCTCACCAAGCAGGGCGGCCTCGCTGCCAACTATCCCTTCGCCACCATCGACCCCAACGTGGGCATCGTCGACGTGCCCGACGCGCGCCTCCAGGTGCTCGCGGACATCGTGCACCCGGGCCGCATCGTCCCCGCGACGGTCGAGTTCGTCGACATCGCCGGCCTCGTGAAGGGCGCGAGCGACGGCGAGGGCCTCGGCAACCAGTTCCTGGCGAACATCCGCGAGACCGACGCGATCTGCGAGGTCGTGCGCTACTTCAAGGACCCCGACGTCATCCACGTCTCCGGCAAGGTGGACCCCTCGAGCGACGTCGACACCATCCACACCGAGCTCATCCTCGCCGACCTGGGCACCATCGAGCGCTCGATGCCCAAGGCCCAGAAGGAGGCCAACCGCGGCGACAAGCGCAGCGTGACCAAGCTCGCCACGATGAAGCGCCTCGAGGAGTGGATGAACGAGGGGCACCGCGCCCGCACGATGGAGATGACGGACGACGAGCGCGAGTCCATTCACGACCTCTTCCTCCTCACGATGAAGCCGATCATCTACGTGGCGAACGTCGACGAGGACGGCATCGGGGCCGAGCTGGCACCCATCGACGGGGTCAGCCCGCTGCCCATCTGCGCTCAGATCGAGGCCGAGATCGCCGAGCTCGACGCCGAGGACGCGAAGGAGTACCTCGAGAGCATGGGCCTCAAGGAGAGCGGCCTCGCGGCCCTCGCGCGCACGGCGTACGCGACCCTTGGCCTGCAGTCGTACTTCACCGCGGGCGAGATGGAGGTCAAGGCCTGGACCATCCACATCGGCGACACGGCCCCCAAGGCGGCCGGCGTCATCCACGGCGACTTCGAGCGCGGCTTCATCAAGGCCGAGACCATCGCGTACGAGGACTACGTGGCCCTCGGCGGCGAGGCGGGCGCCCGCGCGGCCGGCAAGCTCCGCATGGAGGGCAAGGACTACGTGGTGCAGGACGGCGACGTCATGCACTTCAGGTTTAACGTCTAACGTTCGACATAACGTTTAAGGTTGCTTGACAGGCCGGGTGACGTCCGGCCGCAAGGTTTGCAAGAAGAGGTGGGCCGTATGGGCAAGAAGTCGAAGAAGACGGTCAAGGGCAGCCGGGGTCCGCAGAAGGCGACCCCGAAGGCGTCCGGCGCGCAGCAGGTTCGGGCGGAGGAGTCCGAGGGGGACATCCCGTCGGGCCAGCCGGGCGCGGCCGAAGCGGGCCCGGGCGCCGACGACGACATGGAGTATCTCGAGGGGTTCGCCCGCTGGTTCGACGCCGACGGGGGTATGCCTCCCGCGGCCGCGAAGGCGGCGTCTCCCGAGCCCGCTGCTGGCGACGAGCCTGCGGCCGATGAGCCCGCTGCCGACGAGTCTCCGGCTGGCGATCGGCCTGCCGCCGACGCCAGCGACGAGCCTGTCGCCGCGCCCGCCGAGGCGGGGGAGCAGCCGCGCGGGATCGAGCGGGTCTCCGCGGACTCCGCGCTCGCGTGTCTCGAGACCGTCATCGAGCCCCTCGACGACTCCGTGTTCGAGCTGTCGATCCCCGAGGCGGCGTACGGGCGCGTCGAGGACGTGCCGTGCGTCAAGGGGTTCGTCCGCCTGTGCGAGGACGGCTGGCGCATGGGCTGGCACGAGGGGACCGCGGGCGGCCTGAGCTACCGCATGGGCGCGCGTGACGTGCTCGCGTTCAGGCCGTTCGTCGCCGGCGAGGCCGGCCCGTGGGTCGTCCTGACCGAGGCGGTGCCGAGCTTGGCGCGCGCGGTCTTCATGGTGACCGGCTCGGGGTGCGCGATGCGCAGCGTCGCCGCGGAGCCCGCCGCTAACGTGGGAATCGTCCAGATCGACGGGACGGGCTCCTCGTGGCGCGCGGTGTGGGGTCTCGGCCGCACGGGGCGCCCCATGGACGAGTTCGAGACGCACCTCGCCTGCCACGCCGCCCGCGCGAAGCGGGACGGCGGCGAGCGGTCCGGCGCGGGACAGGCCGGCGCGAAGCAGGCGTTCGGTCCCGCGCGCGTCGTCTACCACGCCCACGTGCCGAACCTCATGGCGGCGGGCCTCGTCCTCCCCGAGGGAGACGCGGCGCTGACCCGCGCGCTCTGGAAGGCGATGCCGAGCGGCGCCGCGGCGTTCCCCGAGGGCGTCGGCGCGGTCTCCCGCGCGGAGGCTGCCGTCGGCGCGGTCGCGCAGCCGGGACCGGTCGCGGCGGTCGCCCGCAGGATGGCGTCGTTCCGCGCCGTCGAGGTCCCGGGCGACGGGCTCTACTGCGCGGGCGCCGACTTCGACGGGGCGTTCGGCCTCATGCACTCTGTCGAGAAGGCCGCCGAGGTCTACCGCTACGCCCGCCAGATGGGCCGCGTCGACGAGCCCGGCGACGACGGGGCGACCCTCGCGTCGCTGCGCGCCATCGCCGCCGCCCACCGCGCGCTCCTCAACGAGCCCCTGTTCGCCGAGGGCGAGGCTACGGGCGAGGCTGCGGGTTCGAGCGCGGACTTCCGCGCGTAAGTCGCCCGGCGCGCCGGCCCCGCCCGGCATCGTCTTCTCCGCGTGTCGTTTTCTGTGATTTTGCGAACCCGCCCGATTTACGAGCGGGTTCGTTTTAGTGTTTGCAGGGTGATTCTTCCAGAGATATCGTTTGCGACTGAAGGGACTAGCGCTCACATGGCTCATGACGGACAACTGGTTGTCGTCCTCGACTTCGGGGCACAGTACGGCCAACTCATCGCCCGGCGTATCCGCGACCTCAAGGTGTACTCGGAGCTCGTGCCGTGCGACATCGCGGCAGACGAGCTGGCGGCCATGAAGCCGTCGGCGGTCGTGCTCTCGGGCGGTCCCGCGAGCGTCTACGCACCCGACGCGCCCGACGTCGACCCGCGCGTGTTCGAGCTGGGCATCCCGGTGCTCGGGTTCTGCTACGGTCAGCAGATCATGGCCGTGAAGCTCGGCGGCGAGGTGGGTCACACCGAGGTGGGGGAGTACGGCCACGCCGACCTGCACCGTCGCGCCGAGTCGCGCCTCTTTGAGGGGACGCCGCAGGAGCAGACCGTGTGGATGAGCCACCGCGACGCCGTGAAGCGCGTGCCCGAGGGCTTCGTCGTGACCGCCTCGACCGACGTCTGCCCCGTCGCCGCCATGGAGTGCCCCGAGCGCAACCTCTACGCCACGCAGTTCCACCCCGAGGTGCGCCACACCCCGCACGGCAACGACCTGCTCGCCAACTTCCTCTTTGGCATCTGCGGCCTCAAGCCCACGTGGACCATGGACAACCTGGTGGGCCAGAAGGTGGCCGAGATCCAGGAGAAGGTCGGCGGCGACCGCGTGATCCTGGCGCTCTCGGGCGGTGTGGACTCCTCGGTGGTGGCCGCGCTCGGCGCCCGCGCCATCGGCAGGCAGATGACCTGCGTCTTCGTGAACCACGGCCTACTGCGCAAGGGCGAGCCCGAGCAGGTGGAGGAGGTCTTCACCAAGCAGTTCGACGTCGACTTCATCCACGTGCACGCGGAGGAGCGCTACGCCGCCCTGCTCGACGGGGTGACCGAGCCCGAGCAGAAGCGCCGCATCATCGGCACGCAGTTCTGGAAGGAGTTCTTCGCCGTCGCCCAGCAGCTCGAGGCCGACGGGAAGCCGGTGAAGTATCTCGCCCAGGGCACCATCTACCCCGACATCATCGAGAGCGGCGCGCGCAAGACGGGCGGCA
>CAYMHQ010000252.1:0-3894 GCA_964390275.1 uncultured Coriobacteriaceae bacterium | reverse complement strand
ACATCTACAACGAGGGCGTCGACATCCCCGAGGTCAACACGGTCCTCTTCCTGCGTCCCACCGAGTCGCTCACGGTCTTCCTCCAGCAGCTCGGCCGCGGCCTGCGTCTCTCGGAGGGCAAGGAGTGCCTCACGGTGCTCGACTTCATCGGCCAGGCGAACAAGCGCTACAACTTCGAGGAGAAGTTCGCCGCCCTGCTCGAGAACGCGGCGTGCGACGTCGCCCGCGAGGTCAAGAGTGGTTTCGTCTCTGCTCCCAAGGGGTGCTACATCCAGCTCCAGAAGCTGGCGTCCGAGTACGTCCTCGACAATATACGAGCATCGTACGGGAACGCCGGAGGGCTCGTGTCACGCATCGCCAGCTTTGAGGAGGACACCGGGCTCGAGCCGACGCTCGCCAACTTCCTCGACCACAGCCATCTCGACCCGCGCGCCGTCTACAAGGTCGCGACGTTCTCCCGGCTGAGCGCCCGCGCGCACGTGCGCGACGACTTCGAGGACCCGCTCGAGGAGACCGTGGGGAAGGCGCTCGCTAAGTTCTCCGTGGTCGACTCGCGCCGGTGGATCGGGTTCCTGCTCGATCTCCTCCCACGCCTCGGCGACCTGGGCCCATCCGACCTCCGCACCATGTCTGAGCTGGATAAACGCATGTTGCGGATGTTCTGCGTCACCGTCTGGGGCGAGGCGGCGCTGGGCTGGGACGACGACGAGACGCTCGGCGTTCTCGGCTCCCTCGCCGGGAGTCCCGTGATGCTCAGCGAGCTTGTCGAGCTGCTGCGCTACCAGTTCGGGCGCATCGACTTCATCGACCGCCCGGTTGACCTGGGGTTTGATTGCCCGCTCGACCTCCACTGCACCTACTCCCGCGACCAGCTGCTCACCGCGCTCGACTTCATGAAGCCCACGACCGTCCGCGAGGGCGTGAAGTGGCTGCCGGAGAAGAAGATAGACGTGCTGTTCGTCACGCTGAACAAGGCCGACAAGGACTATTCACCCACGACCATGTACAACGACTATTCGATCAACGAGAGCCTGTTTCACTGGCAGAGCCAGAGCACCACGTCGGCCGGGTCGGCAACCGGGCAGCGCTACATCCACCACGCCGAGCGCGGCAGCAAGGTCCTGCTGTTCGTGCGCGAGCACAAGAAGGACCGCTACACCGGCGGCGCGGAGGCCTACACCTTCCTCGGCCCGGCGACCTACGTGAGGCACGAGGGCAGCCGTCCCATGAACGTCACCTGGCGCCTCGACAGCCCGATTCCGGCCAAGTTCCTGAAGAAGACGAACAAGCTGGTGGTGGGGTAGCGGGCGGGCGAGGGACCGGGCTGTCGAGCCGGCGGTCCGCTGCGGCGTGCCGACCTCCCCCTCAGTGCACCGCGAGCTTGCTCAACCCCGTGCTCTTGCTCGGCTGGCTCGCGTCTCCGGCCTCGCCGACATCCATCCCGGGGATGACCACCGTGTCCCACACCGCTTGAAACGCGGGTTCGTACCTGGTGATTTGGTCGACGGAGGCGATTGCCTCGAACGCGTACACGGTGTCGCTGTTGACCGCCGCGCAGATGAATCCGGCGTAATCCTGACCGTCCAGTGTGAACCGGATTGAGGCCTTTGCGGTCGTGACGGTGCCGCTGGTGGAGAACGTCGGCTCGCCGACGGAGCTGTCCTCGCTGGAGGAATCGGCGCCAAAGCCGCTCGCAAGGCCTTCGAGGAGACCCTCGAGCTGGCTCTGCGGATCCTGGTCGGTCGCGGGGAGGGCGACCGGGTCGATGACCGTCATCATCGCGTTCATGGTGCCGTCGGGATAGAGATAGGTCGCCCCGCTGCCCTCGCGGACGATCCACGACGACGAGTAGCTGAGGGTCATGTCGCCGAGCGTCATCGTCGAGTCGAGGTCCACCTTGGCGCCCGAGGTCTCCGCCTTCGGTTCGCTCGACCCTCCTGCAGCGCCGGTCCCGTCGGCGCTCATGCCGGGAATGGTCGCCGTGTCCCAGACTGTCTGGAAGACGGGCAGGTATTGAGCGGCCCGGTCGGTGGACGCGGCCGCCGTCAGGCAATATGCGGTGTCGCCGCTAACGGCCGCGCAGACGATTCCGAGGAAATCCAGGCTGAACATCCTGATCTGGATGGAGGCCGTCACCGTCGTGACGGTGCCGCTGGAGGAGAACGAGGGCTCGCCGAGAGAGGCGCTCTCGCAGGAGGCGCTGGCGTCGAAGCTGTTCATCATCCCCTCGAGGATACCGTCGAGGACAGTTTGCGGGTCTTGATAGGTCTGGGGGAGGGTCACCGGGTCGCAGACCATCATCATCACGTTCGTGGCGGGATAGAAGTAGGTCTTCCCGTCGGCATCTTTGACGGTCCACGACGACGAGTAGCTGAACGCCATGTCGCCGAGCGTCATCGTCGAGTCGAGGCCTGCCTCTTTCGCGGACGAGGCGGAGGTCCCACCCGCCTCGGTCTCCGCGGCTGCGGCGATGTTCCCGCTGGTAAACAGAGCGAGCGCCATGAGACAGGCAAAGCAGACGAGACGGACGCCGAGGGCGAGAAGCATGCCGCGGCGCGCGGCGGGGCGCGCGACGGAGCGTGTCCCCGACGCGAACGGGACGCCTGCTGATCCCGTCGGGATTCTCGGCAATCTGTCCAGCAAGCTGCTGTCGTGCGTCATGGATGCCCTCCTCACCCCTTAGCGGCTCAGTGCCCCGCCCGTTCCCGTTCCTGTCTGCGACTTCGACAGGCTCCTGCCGCCCGATCGTTCGCCGGAATCACCGGAATCACCGGCGCCACTCGCGTCGCCGGAGTCACCCACGTTGCCAGAGTCGCCCGCGTCGCCGGAACCCGGCCCGCCGCCGATAGTGACGCGTCTGCCCGTATCGGTGGCCAGCCCATAGTCCGCCCCGGGGATGCTCACCGAGTCCCACACCTTCTGGAACAGCGGCTGGTACCTGTCGCTCTGGTCGGCGTACGAGGCGGCCATGAACTGGTAGAGGGTGGTGCCGCTCATCGCCCCGCAGACGAATCCGACGTAGTCGCGCCCGTGCATGGTGAACTCGATTGACGCCCTCGCCGTCGTGACGCCGCCGCCGGTGGTGAGCTCCGGGGCGCCAAGGGAGACGTTCGTGACGTTGGCGGTCTCCGCGAGTCCCTGCTTTACGCCTCCGAGGTAGTCTTCGAGCACGGCCTGCGTGCTTGAGTAAGCAAGGTCCGCCGGTATTTCATACGGGGCGTCAACCATGATCATCGCGTTCGAGGTGCCGCTGGGATAGAAGTAGGTCGACCCGTCGCTCTTGCTCACGAGCCACGAGGATGAGTAGCCAATGGTCATGCCGTCAATCGTCATCGTCGAGTCGAGGTCGGCCTCTTCCGCGTCAGCTTCGGTGGACAGCGTCGGGGCCTCGACCGTCACGTCGACGACCGTTCCCTCGGGGGCGACCGTCTGGACGAGAGCGTCGACGGTGGGCTTCAGGTCGTACACGCCGTCCGGGGCGGTGTACGTCAGCATGAGAATCGTATTGGGCGCGGGGATGCAGATGAGGAAGTAGTCGAAGTCGATGCGCGAGTTATCTGCGTTCTCGACGAAGAACCTGCCGATGTACGCCATCGCGTCGTACTCGTTGACGATGAGCTCGCTCGAGACGACCTCGCCTCCCATCGCCAGGGCAAGCCAGGGGAGCTTGGCGTCGAGATATGGCTCGAGCGCGGTGCCGACGTTCTCGCGGGTCACGTTCTTGCCGTAGTCCTCGGGGTACAGGGTGAGAATCACGTTGCCGTCGTCCGAGGTCCAGGTGTCCATCAGGGTGCCGGAGTCGCTGGTCGAATGGTTGAGCCCTGCCGGAATGGTGAGCCGGAGCCCCGCGGCGGTGACGTTGCCCGCGTCGTCGTAGGTCCCCTCACATGAGGC
>CAYMHQ010000251.1:2198-3902 GCA_964390275.1 uncultured Coriobacteriaceae bacterium | reverse complement strand
AGGTCGCCGCCGGCGACCGCTATCGCGCCTCGCGCTCCCGGACCAGCCGGATGAGTTCGTCGCGCGAGTGGATCTCGAGCTTGCGATACGCGCTCTTGAGATGGCTCTGGACGGTGCCGAGCGAGATGCAGAGCGACTCGGCGATGCTCTTGACGCTGTACCCCTGCGAGAAGAGCTCCGTCACCTCGGATTCCCGCGGCGTAAGGCGGTAGTCCGCAGCAAGCAGCTCGAACGCGTGGACGCCACCCGGAGCCTGCCCCGGCAGAGCCTGCGAGCCGCCCGCCGTATTGCCCGGCACACCGCCCGGCAAGTCCCCCTGTCCCTGAGCCGCCGGCGCGCCCGCCTCGCCCGCCGACTTCCTCCGGTTGTCGAGCATGCCGAACGCCCCGAGCGCCGCAACCATGGAGAGAAGGAGCACGAGGAGCGCCCCGAGCTCGACCTCGGTCCGGATCGACGCGCCGTCCGCGCCGCCCAGCGACAGCAGCCACGGGACGGCGATGTAGCTGAGCGCCCACGAGACGACCTCCGTCCCCATCCCGAGCAGGAGGAACAGGGAGGTCGTGCTGCGCCCGCGCCAGTGAGCCGCGGCGTCGCACATGAACACCATGAGGACGAAGTCGAGGATCGAGCGCGCGACCACCACGAGATGGCCCGCCGTGCCGGAACCTCCCGCGGCGACTCCCCACACGACTCCCGTGGAGAAGAGCGCCGCCATGACGAGCCAAGTCACGAAGACGAAGCGCTCGGTCAGCGCCCCGACACCCGTCCCGCGCACCCGCGCGCGGCGGAAGAGCACCATGCAGTACCCGAACATCGCGACGGACATGACTACGGAAAGCGGCCAGCGCACCCCCTGCGTGCCGGGGTCGCCGATGTCGACGATCCCCCGGATGACGGCGCCGCAGAGAAGGAAGGCCACGAACATGGCGACGCTCGGGGTCAGCTTTCGCGCCGGCTGGGCAACCTGCGCCGGCTGGGCAGACCGCTCGCCGACCCCGTCGGCCGCGGGCTTTTCGACGCTGGTGGGCGCCGCGAGCAGCGGCAGCAGGCAGACGCCGGAGACAAGCGGGGTGAGCACGACGATCGCGTCGCTTAGACCCGCGAATAAGCGGGTGGCCCCCACGACGGCAATCAGGCTCAGCATGTAGGACCCCGCCATGACCGGCAGCATCCGCGACGAGAAGCTCCCGCTACAGTACGACGCCCAGCCGAGATACTGCAGGCAGAAGCATGCGGCGACAAGGGGCGTGGACGCCCAGACCACCCAGCCGGGAAGCGCCCCGGTCTGGGAGAGGAGACAGAGGGAGGTCGCAAGGGTCCCCACGACGGTGGCCGCCCCCACGACGACCGTCCCGGAGCGGCGCGCCGCGGGGTGCGACGAGAGCGCCCGCTCGAGCACGAGCGCGGCGACCGAGCAGAGAATCAGGGAGAGGAGGTAGAACCCGTAAGGCGAGAACGGCGAGAGGCCGCCTTCGGGGTCGAGGGGGAACAGCTCCCCCACGAACGACTGGAACCTGAAGTAGCCCCAGAAGAAGGAGAGCCCTACGAGGGGCAGCGCCCATGTCTTGATCGCGCCGCGCGTCACGCGGTCCCTCCTCACTGCCCAGTCGTTCGAGAGTCGAGTCTTCGGCAGAATCGCCGGCGCCGCAAGCCGTGCGGCGCATCGGGCGAGCCGTGAAAACCCGGCTAGTGTAGCACAGAACG
>CAYMHQ010000251.1:0-2098 GCA_964390275.1 uncultured Coriobacteriaceae bacterium | reverse complement strand
CGCCGCCATATCGTTTGCACCCGTGAAGGACCGGCTCGGCGGAAGGCGTCGAGCACCCCAGTATCGTCGTCGCCCACCGGGCCGGGCCTTCGCTACGAACCTGCGACCGGACTTCGCCGCAAGCCAAGTCCACGCCGCAAACCACCGTGAAAGGAGCTTTTCATGAACATCGACCGTCGAGACCTCCTCAAGGGTGCCGCCCTCGGCGCCGTCGCCACCGCGTCCGCCGGGATCGCCGGGACCGCGCTGGCCGGCGAGGCGTCGGCCGAGACCGCCGTCGAACTCCCCAAGGGCCTGACCATGGCAGCAATCGAGGAGTCCTCGGTCGTCCTCGAGACCATCACCGACTTCGTCGACGAGAAGTCCTACGACGTCGTGGTCGTGGGCGCGGGCACCGCCGGCGTCCCCGCCGTGTGGGGCGCGCTCGAGGAGGGCGCGACCGTGGCGTGCCTCCAGAAGGAGGTCCAGCCCTACGCCAACGGCAACGGCTCCTCGGGCGTCATCCTCGAGGAGAGCAACGACCTCGGCATCCTCCAGTACAAGCAGAACTGGCGCACCGAGGGCGGCTACCGCATGAACCCCGAGCTGCTCGACCTGTTCACGCAGCACTCGGGCGAGACCATCATGTGGATGCTCGCCAAGTCCCACGAGGTCGGCTTCCCGCCCGTCTCCACGAGCGTCACCAACAACGAGTACGACGAGGGCAACATCTGCACCGTCGTCATGAACTCCTTCGGCCCCAAGCCCAAGAACAACACCGACATCATGGTCGCCCTCGCCGACGCGGCCGCCGAGCAGGGCGCCGAGTTCTTCTACGAGACCCCCGCGGTCCAGCTCGTCGTTGAGGACGGCGCCGTGAAGGGCGTCATCGCCCAGACCGCCGAGGGCTACGTGAAGTTCAACGCCGCCAAGGCCGTCATCATCGCCGCCGGCGACTACCAGAACAACGAGACCCTCGTCGAGCAGTACTCGCCCGACGTGGTCCCCTTCGCGCGCAAGCAGTTCAACCGCACGGGCGACGGCATCATCATGTCCATCCTCGCCGGCGGCCGCATGGTGCCCGTGAACCACGCTAAGACCATGCACGACATGGACGCCGCCCCCATGCTCATGACGTTCTATCCCTTCATGGCGGTCAAGAGCGACGGCAAGCGCTTCATGAACGAGGACATCCCCATGGAGTCGTGGGACCTCTCGCTCATCTGGAACAAGAACGAGGAGGACCGCGGGCACTTCTGCCGCATCTTCGACAACGCCTACCAGGACAAGTACGGCGCCCGCACCTCCATCGAGTCGCTTGAGAACTACATCCCCGGCTACCTCGAGAGCCCGCAGGGCGTCTACACCGGCCTCACCGACACCCACAGGGCCGACACCCTCGAGGAGCTCGCCGAGATGCTCGGGATCGACGCCGAGGGGCTCGTCGCGAGCGTCGAGGCCTGGAACCAGCACTGCGCCGACGGTGCCGACACCGAGTTCGGCCTGTCCAAGGAGAAGCTGCACGCCATCGACACGCCTCCCTACTGGGGCATCCGCCAGTGGATCCGCTGCAGCGCCATCAACGCCGGCGTCGTGGTGGACGGGTGCTGCCGCGTGCTCGACGAGAACGACGAGCCGATCCCCGGCCTGTACTCCGTGGGCTCCGGCGCCGGCAACATCTGCGGCGGCCTCGAGTGGAACCTCGCGCAGGGCGGCCTGTGCTGCGGCTCGTACATGACCATGGGCCGCTACGCCGGCATCCACGCCGTGAAGGGCGAGATGGTCCCGAGCAACCCCGCGAGCTACGAGGACACCAAGCAGTACTGGACGAAGTAGCAGGTCGACCGGGTCCGGCAAGCCGGCGATAGGCCGAGCGAGCCAGCCGGGCGAGCCGGGCCGGGAGAGCCAGCCGGGCAAGGCAATCATCCGAATAGGGCAGCCCCGTCCTCTGGGCCGAGCGTTTGGCCTGGGGGACGGGGCTGTTGTGTGCGCGGCCGACTGGCGGGTCGGACGGAGAGACTGAGTGGGCAAAAACTCAAGTTTCCTTGCACTTTCGGTCGGCAGTGGCCAGAACTGCAAGTTTCCTTGCACTTTTCGAAGGGCCAAATCGAAGGTCTCG
>CAYMHQ010000250.1:0-3917 GCA_964390275.1 uncultured Coriobacteriaceae bacterium | reverse complement strand
CCGAGCTCGGCACCGCCGTCAACAGGGTCACCGGCTGGGAGTTCGCCGAGGGCACGCTGGAGGGCAACTACAAGGTGACCGCCGAGGACGGCCTGCTGACCGTCTACCAGGCCTCCGACTCGGTCCCCAAGACGGGCGACGACACGCAGTCGCCCCTCCCGCTCGCGCTCGCGGGCGCCGCGATGGCCGGCCTGGGCGCCGCCCTGCTGGTCCTCCGCCGCCGCGAGGACGAGGAGCCGTCCGTCAGGTAGGAACCGCCCGGCGGGGGAGCGAGCGACCCTCCCGCCGGGCAGACCCGGGCGTCACCAGAACCGCCGCCAGCAAGTCGGTAGAACCGACGGGCTGGCGGCGGTTTTCGTTTGCCTGCTTCTCACCTGCTTCTTACCGGACCGTTCGTATGCCGTCTCTGCGTCGGCATCTATCTGCAAGGAGAGTTGACGATTTGACCAGTCGAGCCTGTCAATCGTGTCTGATGGGCTGCTCGTCCGGAATCCCGGGCCGGTCTGTCCGACCCTTCCGGTGCGCCGTCGCTGCGCCTAGATCTCGCACAAGAGTAACGGTCAAGTTCAGCGTTATTGTACCTCGGAGCCCGATGACGTCTGTTCTTCTTGCCCTATCCCGCTGTGCCTCATCTTTTGCGCGTTAGAAGAGATTCGGTAATCAGGCCGATGGATGGGCCATCGTGGGTGTATCATTCTACGGACTGAATATAACAGGTGTCCTGGCCTTGCTTTACAGGGTGTCCCATCCAACCCGCTCAATGCCGACGCGGCCGTGCCTGTGCTGTTTGCGCAAGTCCTTAACATACTTCCGGGCTTTATTACGCACTCTCACGTTTTCATGAGGTAGTCCGTTTACTCTTCGGGTTTTCAGCGCCACGGTCGAAGCTACATCGATCCGCGGCGCTTGCTTGTTATATCAGGTCCTTTTGGTTTCGAACGGTTCCGCCTGGGGTGCGGGCCGCTGGTGTCGGTTTTGGAAGGAAGGTACGAACATGGGCTTGTTGAGGAGGCTCCTCGACCCGTGCCACACCGTCGAAGGAAAGGCGCTCGCCGTCTTCATGGCGCTCGTCATGGTGTGGACCCAGGTCACCATAGTCCCCTCCGCAGTCGCCGACGAGGGCTGGTCCCAGGCCGCGAGCGCGGCCGTGATGGACGACGTCGACGAATCGGCGGGCGCGGCCGGAGCGGATACGGAGGGAACCGGGGGAGTGACGGCGTCCGATGATGCCGCCATCGCCGTCGTTTCCGAGGAGGGCGTCGACGCGGGCGCCGCGGGCGAGCCTGCCGGGCAGTCCGATGACGCAACGGGCGTCGCCGAATCCTCGGCTGATCCCTCCGCGGCAGCGGCTGACGCGGCTGCTGCGGCCGACACCGCTGGCGCCTCGGATTCCGACGCGACCGACGCCGCGTCGGGCGATTCTCAGCCTGCAGTTGAGGGTGAGACTTCTGAGAACGCGACCGAGGGTGCTCCTGAGGGCGCTTCGGACGACCCCGCCGAGTCGGACGACCCTGTCTCGGGCGACACCTCCACGGCGTACTCCGTCGTCACCGGCGAGACCCTCACAATCACGGGCTCGGGCACCTCGACGGAGTGCCTCTACACGGACCAGTGGACCTCCGCGGACACGTCCGTCGCGACCGTGGCTGCCGGCTCGGGCCATACGGCCATCGTGACCGGACAGATGGTGGGCGAGGTTGAGATCACCCACATGTACTGCACCAAGGAGGGCGCCCACATCGGGCACGAGGACTCGGACATCGCGACCGAGACCTTCACGGTCACGGTGACGCGCGGCGACCCCATCGCCGTCGACCCTGACATCGAGGGCAGCAACGACGTCGTGGTGGGCGAGACCATCCAGCTCAAGGCGGTCGGCTTCAGCTCCGATGACATCACGTGGGCCTCCGAGAACGAGGAGATCGTCTCCGTCGACCAGACCGGCCTCGTGACGGGCATCTCGGTAGGCACCGGGACCATCACCGCGTCCGACGGCATCGAGACCGTCTCCCATGTTGTGGTCGTGTCGAGCGGCCCCACCGTCTACACCATCAAGTCCGGCGACTCCCTCACCATCTGGGGGACCAAGAACACCCAGGGCCGGACGTACTGCACGTACGACAACACGTGGTCCTCGAACGACGAAAACGTGGCGACCGTCACCACCGACAGCAGGTCCTCGGGCAGGTTCGGCTACGTGACGGGCGTGGGCACGGGTGTGGTGCAGATCACCCACACGTACTGCAACAGCACGATCCGCGGCGGCACCCCCGAGCACCCCATCCACAGCTGCACCATCGCGGTCGAGGTCTTCGTGGTCGTCGTCGAGGCCGGCACCCCCACGATCACCGGCGTCGACACCATGAGCCTGGGCGAGACGACGACGATGACCGCCTCCGGCTTCTCTTCCCCCAAGATCACCTGGTCGTCCTCCAACCCCTACGTCGCGACGATCGACGAGAACGGCACCGTGTACGGCAGGACCGCGGGCACGACCACCATCACCGCCACCAACGGCGTGGAGACGGTCGAGCACACGCTGACCGTCGAGTCCGACTCGTCCGTGCACTACGTCCATGTTGGCGAGACCATCCAGGTCGTCGGCAACGCGGGCGGGTACGCGAGCGGCAACTGCGACTATATAAACACGTGGACGGAGTCGGACTCCTCCATCGCGACTGTCACGGGCACGACCACAGCCAACCGGCACATCGCCTACGTACAGGGCGTTGCCGAGGGCGTCATCGAGCTCACCCACACGTACTGCGCCGCGCCTGCCACGTCGTGGCACCAGCATGACGTCCGGAGCGAGACGTTCACCGTCAAGGTTCTGAAGGCGGCGCCCTCGATCTCTGGCGCGGACACCCTGAACGTGGGCGAGTACGGCCAGCTCACCGCGGAGAACTTCCTCGGCGAGGTCACGTGGACGTCCAGCAACCCCTCCGTGTGCTCGATCGCCCAGAACGGCACCCTGTACGGCACCTCTGCGGGCACGGTCACCATCACCGCGACCGACGGCGTGGAGACAGTCACCAAGACCGTCACGGTCGCGAAGGACACCAGCGGCGCCACCTATTACGTGAACGTCGGCGAGACCATCACGATCACGGGGACGAAGAACGACAGTTCTTGCAGCCAGTTCCAGGTGTGGACGTCGTCCGACGAGTCGTATGCCACCGTCACCGTGACCAGCGACGGCAAGCAGAGGAGGGACGCCACCGTGAGCGTGACCGGCGTGAGCGCCGGCAAGTTCACGCTCGAGCACACCTACTGCAGCAGGCATGACTGGAGGGGCGGCTGCACCATGGGGAGCGAGACCTTCACGGTCGTCGTGGTCGACACCAACCCCATGATCGTCGGCCCGAACTCCGTGAACGTGGGCGGCACCGGGCAGTACGTTGCGAGCGGCCTCAAGGGCGACGTCGTCTGGGTGTCCTCCGACCCCAGCATCGCCACGGTCGACCAGAGCGGCGTCCTGACCGGCGTCAAGACCGGCTCGGTCACCCTCTACGCCAAGGGCCTGAACTCCAAGGGCGAAACCACCGTCGTCTCCAAGACGGTCACCGTCATGCGCGACGAGTCCACGGGCGCCTGGGTCTACGTCTACGCCCGGGTCTCCGGCGACACGACGGATGTCGACGTCGACACCGGCTGGCTCACCATCGGCCGCGTGTGGGTCGAGGGCATCGACGCCGCGAGCGGGAACACCTCCTACGAGACGAGCGGCGACAGGTTCGACGCCTGCATCGCTGCGCTCGGGACCGCGGGCTGCCTCGAGCGCTACGAGGGCAACGCGAGCATCGACGTCAGCGACGTCGACTTCACCGCGCTCGGCCTCAAGTCCGTCTCGACCGGCGCCACCAGCTACGACGTGTCCGGCGCCGCGTGGCACCTCGACGGCACCGTCGACGTGAGCA
>CAYMHQ010000249.1:0-3927 GCA_964390275.1 uncultured Coriobacteriaceae bacterium | reverse complement strand
CGACGTTTGCGGAGAGGCTCAGAGGGCTGTTTTCGCGGCGTGGGAAGTGATAGCAAAAGCATGGTGCAGGTTCACGGCCTTCCAGCTTGGAAAAACCTAGAAACCTAAAAAACCCATAGGTTTTTGAAAAACCCCCCCTTTTTGAAAAACCTATATATAAAAATAAATGAATGAATGAAATATAGAGAGATATATAACTGAATGAATGAATGAATACGCGCGCGAGGAAATACGCGCTCATTCACTCATTCATTCACACTCATTCACTCATTCAATTTTCTTTTTCCATCGGGAATGGACGTTTTGCGGCGATTTTGCGGTGAAAACTCACATCGGCCAGCATGACCGGAAAACGCCGTTCAGCGGCAAATCAGCGGCGAACTGCAGACCGTGGAAAGCTGGGGCAGCTCGACACCGTCGCCGATCATGGCAGCGGGACAAACCGACCGATCATAACGTCGTGTAACGGCCAGACAGCGACGAACGGCAAGCGATGCAGGGTTGATCAACCTGCACTTGTTGGTGATACCCCAAACCCCACAGAACGCTAAACGCGGCAAAGACACTACAGACGCCGTCAGAGGCTCAAAATCGCCCGTAGACGCGTTTTACAGAACTTGGTGAAGAAAAACACGTACAGCAAAAAGAATCGCCGTCCGTGGCAATTTGGCCGCCAGACGACGTTTGCACAAAGATTTAACAAACAGGGATTCGATCACGGAATCACTGAAAACATGGAAAAAAGGTGCAAATTTTTTGCCTAAAATACGCGCGCGCGAGGATGCACTATTCAGACAAAAGAACGAAATCATGATCGAATCGCAGCGGGAAATGAGACTTGCAATGTTGCGCGAGATATGTTATACTGGGAAATGAAAAGAGCCCGTCAACCGTTAACGATGCTGGTAACATCTGGGACGACGAACTCAATTCTGTTCTTTTCTTTTCGCCTTGATTCTATCACAACTGGGTTGACGTTGTCAATACCCACGGCAGGCGGCAAACATTGTTTTTTTGTCAAAAACGTGGGAAACGCCGACGACGTGACACCTCAAACAGCGAGACGTGAGACGGACTCTTTTCGAAACACATTCGAAAGGAGTCGTTTTTTATGTCACAAAAGCAGGTTTTGACCGACGAACAGCGCGAACGTCGCAACGCATACGCCCGGCGATACCGCGCAGCACATCCGGAGAAAGTCCGTCAGTGGCGCGAAAACTACGCTTGCAGCCTCGCCGACCGCGTGAAGGCGCGCAGCGTGAAGGGAGGCCGCGACGAATGAACGACACGACGAAAGCCAGCGTTTCACTCACCGATAACGCGCTAGGGCTCGATTTCCTTGCACTCCATCCGGATATCATGCGACTGTTGCGCGATCAATTCACAAGCGAGGAACGTATACAGGTGATCGATTGGGTATTCGCCTATGTGCTGGACGGCAATCTTCCAGACCTCGACGACGCGCCGCGCGACCTCAAGATCATGTTTTTACTCATTCAGTCGCGAGTTGATGCAGCCGTTCAACGTAAGCAGGAAAGCGCAGAGGCGTCACGCGAAAACGGGAAGAAAGGCGGCAGACCTCGGAAAAACGCGACGCAGAACGTCGAACCGGATACCGATCAAAGCGCGAACACGGAATCTTCAGACGATTTGAACGCGTCTAGCGGATACAAAGTACCTTGCACCGACGGCGAATACGTTTTTACGCTCGGAGAGATCAAACGGTTTGAGGAATGCTATCCGGCCGTCAACGTCCGCGATCAGCTCGCACGACTCAACGATCATTTGACCAAACAGCCGGAAAAGCAGACTGCAAAAGTCGATTTACCAGCATACGCGCGAAATTGGATTGCAAAAGGAACGCCGGCCAGGCCGACACCGACCGCGCCGAATAAGGGAGGCATGACCGAATGCAAGATTTAATCATGAAGCCCACCGTCTTCCAGAACGAGGAAGCAGAACGGAATCTATTGGCCTACATCGCAACCAGCAAGAACAACCGTCCGATACTTGAATCATTGACGGAAAGCGACTTCAGCAACCAGAAATACAGGCGAATTTACGCGGCAATGAACGCGCTAATGCTCGAAAACAAGGCAATCGACCTTGTTACCGTCGCCAACAAGCTGTTGAGCATGGCCGGAAACGATAAGCTCGACGAACTTCTAGCGGATTGCGTCGCAAAGAAAATTTGCAGCTCGGAATGGAATGCGAAACAGTACGTTACAATCCTCAAAGCAGCGGCAAAAAGGCGTAAACTGTTTGAGATTCTCGAAAACGGCAAGAACGCATTGCAAGATGAAACGGCCGACATTGACGTCGTCTATGAATCCGTTCGGCAAGAAATGCAAGAAATGGCAATCCGTACCGGAAACAAATGGTTGACTGTAGGCGAGGCGATCATAAACGCGCACGAATACATTGAGAAAATCCAGAAAGGCGAAATCAAGTCAATGCCGACAGGAATTGAAACGCTTGACGCATTCACGACAGGCTTGCACCGTGGCGAATTGACAATCCTCGGAGCACGTCCGGCCGGCGGAAAGTCCGCGCTCGGAATGCACATGGCACTAGCGGCAGCGGACGCCGGATACAAAGTTGCGGTTTGTTCGCGCGAAATGACAGACATTCAATACGGAATGCGCATACTCGCAAGAGGAGTTGACTTTGATAGTATCAAGCTCAGAAAAGGCGATATTAACGACGATGAATGGGAAAAGCTCAATCATGTGTACGAACGCTACGCTGGATTAGATGTTTCGTTCACGTTTACGACGAAAAGCATTGAAGAATTGCGGGTTGAAGTCCAGAAAAAGGTTGACGCGAACGAAATTGACCTGCTTATAGTTGACTATGCTCAGATCATGCAAACGCGCCGACGGTTTGACGCCGACTATCAGCGAATCGGTTATATCACGAAAATGCTAAAGGATATGACGACCGATTTCAACATCGCGATACTTGCACTTGCTCAGGTAGGCCGCGCGTCCGAAGGTGACATGCCGACAATGGCAGAATTGCGTGGCAGCGGAGATATTGAACAGGACGCCGACAACGTGATTTTCCTGCACCGGCCGATAGACGCAAGTGACAGCTGGGTTTATCCAGATCACAGAGCAAGCTATTTCAACGCCGTTCAGGAACGCGGATTTCAGTACATCGTTCTCAACGTGGCAAAACAGCGGCAAGGCGAAACCGGACACGTATACCTGCTATTCAATCCGAAACACATGCTTTATAGGGCAATCACCAAAGACGACAAATAACCAACGAATCACGAGAAGCTGGGGCGAAAACCTCAGCTTTTTGTTTTGTGGAAACGCCAGTTTTGACAGTCCGCGCACGACGGACAAAAAGTCATATCACTGCGCAAAAGTTATCTTTTACGCATAGATATAGGGCATTTTAGGCCTATTTGGGTGAAACATGTGTTTGAGACACGGACACGGCCTTGAGACGCATATTATACACGGTTTTTGCATAGAAATTCTCAGATTTTGCCCACTTTGAAACACGTTGAATCACTGAACGCGTGATATAATGTTTCGTGAGATGTAGCGCGAGACATGCGCGAACACAGCATGAAACAGGATTTGCGACACGTGGACACGATCAAGAGAGAGGGCAAGCACATGAATATCAAGGAACTTTGCAAGGAACTGAATGTAGCAAGGGCAACAGTTTACCGCCGGATGGAAAAGGCCGGAATCGACAAGAACGACATCAAGCGCGACGCCAACGGAGATTTGACGCCGGAAACCGTTTCAATGCTGGGGAATCTGTTTGACGCGATCAGCGTGGCCGGCATGGCAGCCGATCAAACAGCCGATCAGGGCGAAAACCTCGAAGCCGTCGCCGTCGATCAGAGTGTAAACACCTCAACCGACGCCGTCGATCAGGCCAGCGAGGATACCGCCGGCACGACTT
>CAYMHQ010000248.1:0-3937 GCA_964390275.1 uncultured Coriobacteriaceae bacterium | reverse complement strand
CGACGACGTGGTAGTTCGTGACGATGTAGCCGTCGGCGCTCAGGACGACGCAGCTACCCTGCGCGGTGCCCTGGGACGTGCCGCTCGTGATGGTGCAGTAGACGCTGCCCACCGAGGGCAGGACCTCGGACGCCACCGTCTCGGGCAGCGTGATCGCGTCGTAGGTCGTGGTCGCGGTCGTGTCAGAGGCGGTCGCGGTCGCGGTCGCCGTGTCGCCGGTCGAGGTCTCGTCGGCGTAGGACGTGGAGGCCGCACCACCCCCGAACGCAAGACCGAACGCGAGCGCGCCCGTCGCAACGACTCCCGCCAACCCCAGCACGACACGACGGCGAGGGCTCATGAAAAGCTGGTTGCTCATCGAATTGTCAGACCCGTACATACCGTTCCTCCTAACGCCATGGAACCTGCCGGCGCAGGACCCTTTGTCTCGCGCCGTTTTTTGAACCGAGTATGGTTTACCCCCTCGGGGTGGCGCCGGGAACGGGCATGGCGCATCCGCAACCAGTTAGCACATAGCTTACCGGCTTTCAGGTTCGCGGGCGCCGTGCCGCATGTACGGACGATGGGACATGCTGTGACTCGTATACCAGCATGAACGTGCTCGCGTGGCTGGGACGGGGTGATAGCGGGCGGGGCGAGCGGCTCCCTACCTGCTGCCCACGTCGTACTCGATCGCGGCGACGTTGTCCCTCATCGAGCGCGCCGTCTCGCGCGAGATCTCCCCCGCTTCGAGCGCCTGGCGGATGCCCTCGCGCTCGAGCTGGATGGCCGTGCGCTGGACGAGCTCGAGCTGCGAGGGGGCCTGCGGCGCGCCCGAGGCCTGGCCGGCGCCGGACCCCGCGGCCTTGGACATGCCCTCGCGCGTGGACGCGAGCGCGCGCTGGTACTCGAGCCTGATGCGGAAGACGGCCTCGATCGGGTAGCCGTCGTCGGCGTTGAGCGTCTGGAGCCTGTCAAGCACGCACTGGGAGCACGCCGCCCTCAGACGGTCCCTCGCCTCGTGGCGCGCGCGGCGGACCCCCGAGGTCACGCCCCAGTCCTTGAACCCCTCGTAGCGCACGGAGCGCAGGAAGTCGCGGGCGTTGCGGAGGAACCACGTCACCTGGTCGCGGTGATGCACCTTGCTGAGGCGCCGCTCGAGCTCGATGAGGTAGCCGTAGCCCACGATGGGCGCGACGGCGCCCTGCCTGATCTGCTCGTCGACGCACTCCTGCTCCCAGCCGATGGCCACCTCGCGCAGGCGGGCCTCGCTGTCGTCCTGCAGGGACGTCTGCTTCTTGAGGCGGTCGATGCGCGTCTCGTAGCTCGCGATGACGCGGCGGACGGCGCGCTTGTCGACGAGCTCGGTGTTCGTCGCGAGCGACTGGACGACGTCGCGCAGGACCTTGATGCGCGCCTCGGTCTCGTCGGTGCGCGTGAGGACCTGCTCCTTCTTGGGCACGATGAGCGGGACGAGGAAGTTCGCCATGAGCAGGGTGATGATGATGATCGCCGCGCCCAGGAAGATGATGAGCTCGCGCGACTGGAGCACCTCGCCGGTGCCCACGAACCGCGGGATGGAGAGGCAGATCGAGAGGGTGACCGCGCCCTTCGCGCCGCACAGCGTGAGGAGCGTCGCCGACATGATCGCGTCGCGGTCGAGCCTGTGGCGCCTCCCCTGCTCGTCCTTCTCGATGAGGACCGTCACCAGGCACCAGACGAACCGGACCGCCACAAGCACGAGGGTGATGAGCAGGGCGTACCCGATGAGCGTGTAGTTCGACACGTTGTTCGCGAGCGTGCGCGAGGTCGCGATGGGCAGCAGCATGCCGAGCAGCACGAACACGAGGCCGTTGAGCGTGAACGAGATGATGGTCCACACGCTGTTGCTCACGATGTTGAGGTTCGCCGCGCTCGGCACCATCGAGCGCTCGCTCGCGGAGTCGACGAGGCCCGCCGCGACGACCGCGAGGATGCCCGAGACGCCGAGGTTCTCGGCGAGCAGGAAGAACGCGAACGGCGTGAGAACCTGGATGAGGACGTGGAACGTGACGTCCTCGAGGCCGAACCGGCGGACCGCCCTGATGACGAGGGCCTTGACGAGGGCGAGCAGGATGCCGACGCCGATGCCGCCGAGGAAGTCCCACACGAGCGACACGGACGCGTCGAAGAGCGAGAACGCGCCCGTCACGAGGGCCGCGGTCGCGAACTGGAACGAGACGACGCCCGACGCGTCGTTCAAGAGCCCCTCCCCCAGCAGCAGCGTCTTGCGGCGCGCCGGGATGTCGATGCGCTTACCGAGCGTGGTCACCGCGACCGCGTCGGTGGGGCCGAGGGCCGCCGCGAGGGCGAACGCGGCCGCGAGGGGGATCGACGGGATGAGCCAGTGGGTGAAGAAGCCCACGACGAGCACGATGAGCAGCACGAGGCCGAGCGCGAAGGCGAGCACGGGCCGACGCTGGTTCCACAGCGCCTTCTTGTCAGACTCGAACGCGTCCCAGTACAGGAGGGGCGCGATGAAGAAGAGCAGGAAGAACTCGGAGTCGAGCGTCACCTCGATGTGGAGCGGCGTGATAGCCAGCAGCAGGCCGAGGGCGATCTGGACGAGCGACGCGGGCGCCTTGGGGAAGAGGTGCGACACGACCGAGGAGACCAGCACGGCGCCGAGCATGCACAGAACGGGTACGACGAGCTCCATTGAACCTCCCACAAGTCCGCACCGGTCGCCGGGGCCCACCCCGCCGCCGCGACCCTCCCCCACCGCCGCCGCACGGAACCGGCCCGACCCAAACGTCGGACAGGCGGCCGCGGGGGCGCATTCTATGCACAATAACAAAAAGCGCCCCCCGCGCTATGACGCACGGGTGGCGCTCTAAAAAAACAGGCCTTCGCGCCGGGCGGGCGGGCTGCCTGCGCGTGGCGTTGCGGGGCGTCGGGACGACGGGGGCGCCGGGGCTACTCGGCGTCCGCCTTGCCGGCCTCGGACGCCGCCTTCTCGGCGCGCTTCCTCGCGTCGACGACCGCCTTGTAGATGCGCAGGACCGCGTAGACCGCGACGAGCACGATGTAGACGACCACGTGAATCGACCCGGTGGAGCCCAGGTTGCCGAGCGACAGGCCCAGCGCCAGGGCGACGTGCAGCGCGAGCAGGGCGACCATGAGGTAGGCGAACTTCTGGACCGCGTGCCAAACCTTGGTGTCCATCGCCGAGCGGATGAACTTGAACGACGTGACGCCCAGCACCAGGAAGATGACGGTGAGGACCATGGCGACCACGAGCGAGGTGGCGAGCGTGGGCTTGAGGTTGCCGAAGTTCGCGAACATGGGCAGATAGCTGTTGAGATAGGTCACGATGTGGCCGATGTAGAAGATGAACGACATGATCGACAGCTCGCCGCGGATGGGCAGCAGGCGCCGCTTCACGACGTTGCCGTCGGGCAGGGCGCCGCAGAACATGACGAGCGCCAGGAAGAACGACCCCAGGTAGCCCTTCTGGAACATGAAGGTAGCCCAGCGGTACTGGTTGGTCCTGACACCGGCGAAGACCGTCCACAGGTAGGCGGCGAGCGCCACGACCGCGACGATGTAGAAGACGACCGACTTCTTGCGGAGCTGCCTGCCGAGCGGGAACGCGATGACAGCCGTGATGACGAGCGCGAGCAGGATGCTGATGAGCTCTGCGTCCATGTGATTGACCCTCCCTCTCCTGCGCCGCAGGACCCTCATGCCCGCGGCGCGACACCTGACCTCAGATATCTGACCTCAGAAACCTGACCTCACCGAAACGAGCGCGTCTCCTCAATCCCCCATAGGCGGCTCACAGGGTGTCGCCCAGGACGCAGGCGACGAACTGCTGGGCGCCCATGGTGGAGGGCAGGTCGACGCCCAGCTCGCGCAAAAGGATGCTCGGCGCGAGCATGGCGACGTCACCGGAGGCGAAGCGCCTCACGCGGCGTAC
>CAYMHQ010000247.1:0-3955 GCA_964390275.1 uncultured Coriobacteriaceae bacterium | reverse complement strand
CGTCCTTGCGCCGGGCGTTCGACGCGGCCGCCTTCGACGCCTCGACGCGCGAGGCGTAGCGCTTCTTGCGCGTGCAGGAGCGGAACGCCTCGTCGGATTCGCCCTCCTGACGGAGGGCCGCCTTCGAGCTGTGGCGGGCGGCGGGAGCGGCGGAGCCGGCGGGGGAGTCGGCAGGTCCGTTCGAGCCGGACGGCCTCGTATCCTTCGAATTTTGATTTTTGTTCCGCTGGTGTTTCGAGTCGGGCATGGTCGGCCTTCCGAGTCCTGAACCCTAGATCGCGATTGTGATCTTTGCCGAGATCGAGCAGGACGCCGTGTGCCCCTGACCCTCGCGCACGTCGACGCCGAGGCCCTCGTAGTACACGACGGTGCCGCACTGCGTGAGGCGCTGCACGAGCTCGGACATGAGACGCGTCTCCTGGGGCGCCGGGACCACGTTGAACGTCTCGCGGTAGAGGAACCTGCCCGCCGTCTCGCTGCCTTCCTCGATGTCCTGCTCGGCGTAGGTGCGGGCCATGAGGAGGATGTCGGCGCAGACGTACGAGGCGATGTCCTTCTCGGACATCTTGAACGTGGCGCTCTGCCGGCCGAGCTGCTTCCACAAGCCGTCGGTCGACGGGGCGGTGGCGCGGCCCCTCTTGAGGTCGAGCTCGCGCGGGCGCCATCCGTCGAACACGCTGTCGATCGCGGCGGGAATCGCCTGCGCAAGGGCCTGGTAGTGCTCGGTCTTTCGCCTCTGATGGGTGACGTTGGCGATGATGCCGCGCACGTTGACCAGGCGACATATGCAGATGATGAGCGCGATTGCAATGACGGCGTACGCGATGCTCTGGACGGGCGGGAACACCGCGATGTGCGAGAGAAGCGCCACCACGAGTCCGGCGAGGATGAGCGCGCACAGCACGGCGAGCTGGATGCGCAGGACGCTTCTGCCGGCATACTGGGCGGAACCCCTGTTGACGCCCGCGATGAACAGGCCGACCCGCGTGAATATCGCGCCCAGGACGATTCCGGTCACACAGAACGGGATGCCCTCGTAACCACTCTTCTCGAACGTGACGCAGAAGAACGCGAAGGCGAGGAAGAACTGGATTCCCGCGGCGATGCGCCGGGCGGTGCTGATCGACGTCTTCACGAAGCCGTAGACGGGCTCCACCGTCGAGCGGACGGTGTCGCTGCGCATGAAGGATCCCCTGAGGTCGTTGCCGACGTCGGCGAGGGTTCCCATGTCGATGTGGATGCCGAGCGGGTCGATGTCGATGGTGCGGGAGTCGCGCCCGGAGCCGTAGCGGTCGTCCCTGCCGTTCGAGTATGACCGCGATGATCTCGATGACCGATCGTCCCAACCCATCGAGCGCCCCTTTCTCTCTCGCCACCCGCGCTGTGCCTGCCGCGCTTGCCGCCGCGTGCGCCGCGCCTCGCTGCCGGGTGCCGTCGGCGCGTGCCAGCAGGAGTTTGTCAGATTGCTGCGCGTCCGATTATACCCGCACGCGGGGCGCACGGTATGCCGTCCGCGCGGGCCTCCGTGCCGGCCGTCCTTTTTACAGAAATCGACGGGGCGGAGGAGCGACGGTTCTCGACGGCGGTTACAATACCGTGGCCGGAGTTCGCCTCCGGTTGTCCGGTGGTAGGAGGGGGGTGTTCCATGAGAGGGTCATACGAGCAGCGTGGCGCGCATGATGAGGCATGCGGGTCGCGCGACTGCCCGCGCGGCGGGTCGCATGATGGCGCGCACATGAGGCGCAGCCCTATGCCCGAGGCATCCGCGGAGCGCTCCCCGTGGCCCGCTCGGGTGCGGGGCGCCCTGCTCGGGCTGCTCGCGATGCTCATGGTTGCCGTCTGCGTGGCGATGGCTTCCGGCGCGTTCGGGGGCGGTTTGCCCGGCGCTGCCGACGCCGCTTCCGACATCCCGGTCGACGCGGCGCAGGCTGCCTCGCCCCAGGACGCCGCGACCCTCACGGTGTACTTCCTCTCCGTGGGGCAGGGCGACAGCGAGCTGGTGATTCTCCCCGACGGCACGACCTTCCTCATCGACGCCGGCGACGCCGACGGGGGCAAGATCGTCGTCGACTACCTCACGCGGGAGCTCGGGCTGAGCCAGATCGACTACCTCGTCGCGACCCATCCCGAGTCCGACCACATCGGCGGCATGGTCTCGGTGCTTCGCTCGAGCCTCGAGATCGGCGAGGTCGTCGCGCCCGAAATCGCCAACGACACCTCCACCTACGAGCGGTTTCTCTCGGCGATCGCCGACCGGGGCCTCTCAATCACCTCGGCATGGGCGGGCCTCGTGCTGTACGACGACCAGGGCGCGTGCCGGGTCGAGGTGCTCTCGCCGTCCCTCGAGGCATCGTCGAGCTATGCGGACGTGAACGACTGGTCGGCGGTGCTCAAGGTGACCTACGGCGAGACGTCGTTCCTGTTCATGGGGGACGCGTCGTACAAGGTGGTCGAGAACCTCGGCGTCGGCCACGTCGACGTGCTCAAGGTGGGGCACCACGGGTCGAACACCGCCGTCTCGATTCCGCTGCTCTGGGAGCTGACGCCGTCGATCGGCGTGATCGAGGTGGGCGCCGGCAACTCATACGGCCTTCCCACGGTGGAGTCGCTCGACGAGCTCGGCTACTGCGACGTCCAGGTCTGGCGCACCGACCTCGACGGCACGGTGGAGGTGACCTCCGACGGTTCGTCGATCAGCGTGCGGTCGTGCGACACGGGCGCCACGCAGCCGGTCGATCCCGACGCCGCCCCCGGTGCGGCCGATGCCGCAGCCGACGGCGTGGTCTCCAGCGCGGGCGACGGCGCAGGCGATGTAACTGACGATGTCGCTAACAGCGGAGACGTCGAGCTCTCCGGCAGGACCGTGTACATCACCGAGACGGGGACCAAGTACCATTCCGCGGGGTGCCGGCACCTCGCCGAGAGCTCGATAGCCGTCGACGAGGCCCAAGCCATCGCGTGGGGCTACACGGCTTGCGCGGTCTGCGGGGGATAACCCGGGGTGGGTGGCGAGCGGCAAGAGACGCGGCAGGGAGACGGGCGGAAGCCCTGCTCGGCGAGCCTCTCTTTCTTGTGAGATATGCATAAAACAGCATAAGAGATGCATAAGATAATCGGCTGGCATATCAAACGTTAAAAGGAAATCGGCAATCCGACGTTTCTCTCGCGGCCCGCTGCTCAAAATTCGCAGAAGTGTAGTCATCGGGCCTCTGCATAGGGTGTGCATAGGTTCAAAAGTCGGCCTCCGGAGGAGATTTCGATGAAACCCTCTGGCATTTCGGTAGCAAAGGCCCTTGGGGACCCGTACGGCGGTATACATACGGCGTGAAAGGCGGATTCTAAAACTGTAGCGCAATACACTTCTCGCAAAAATGAGCAGCAGACGCCGGATCGCTTGCCCTGTGAGAGGCGTGTGGGAATCGGGTATTCACCGACATGCATCAGACGGCGCTTTTATGCGTTTCGTCCTCTTTCCCACCCATCCATCAGTCCCGCCATGTCCTCGGGCAGCGGCGCCTCGAGCTCGATCGGCTCACCGGTGACCGGCTGGGTCAGGCGCAGGCGCCATGAGTGGAGGGCCGCGCGGCCGATGAGCGCGGAGGGCCTCCCGTACGCGGCGTCGCCGAGAAGAGGATGGCCGATGTGTGTCATGTGCACGCGGATCTGGTGGGTACGCCCGGTCTCGAGCCACAGTTCGACGAGGGAGAGCGGGCCTTCGGCGGAGGACGCCTCCCCGAGCACGCGGTAGTGCGTCACGGCGCGTTTCCCCTGCTCGTCGACCGCCCAAGACAGCGGTCCGTAGCCCACCCGACCGATTGGCGCCTCAATCGTGGCGAAGGGCGCGCCGCCAGTGTCGCCGGTGTCGCCATTGCCATCCCCGAACCCCGCGTCCCCAAGCTTTCCGGTGCAGACGGCGAGGTACGTGCGGGAGAACTCGCCCCGCTCGAGCTGCGCC
>CAYMHQ010000246.1:0-3956 GCA_964390275.1 uncultured Coriobacteriaceae bacterium | reverse complement strand
CGGTCGTCGCCGGGACGATGTTGTCCGCCAGGGCGGGAGCAACAGGGGTCGTCGCCGCAATCCCAGCCGCGGCAAACAGCCCGATGACCGGCACCATCAGCCTCGCGAGCAGGCACGTCCTTCTGTCCATGGCCAGCTCCTTTCGTCGTCTGTCAGCCTACCTGTGAGGCTGAACGGCTCCGACGATACATGAAAGGGCCGCCGCGGTCTGTAGTCGAGGGTGGCTAGTGCTTGGGAGAACGCGGCGACTACAGCCGGGTTTCCTCGGGGTTCGTCCTCAGGTGCGCCTCGAGCACCTCGACGAACTGGCTCCTCGACCGCACGCCGAACGCCTGGTAGGCGACACGCCTGGCAAGCGCAATCGTCGCGCGCGAATAGCCGAGCAGCTGGCCGGTCGCACTCACGGAAAGCCCCTCCGCCAGCAGCAACGCGATGTCCGCCTGCGGTTCAGAAAGACCCCGCGACCTCATAATCGCCTTCAGGCGTTCCCTATCCGGAAGTGTCAACGACAGCGGTCTGCCGGCGGTCAAAGCCCATGCGCACGCGACCGTACCGGCGGTGAGAGCCAAAACGACGCCCCAGCTGGCCGCCAATGAGAACCATTCGACGACGACTCGAAGCGAATAATACAGGCCCAGCTCCAGATATCCAAACGCGTTCGCGACAAGCGTCCCGGCGACGAGGCCGAAGGCCGCCGCGACCGTCGGCGAGTGCCAGACATGCCCGCCAGGCGAGCGGAAGGGCGATAACGCCCCCTCGTCCGGTTCTCGCTCGTTCAGAACGTGAATCCCGAACATCAGCAAGCCGTCGATCACAACGGCAGACCCCAGGCCCGACACGGCCAGTGTCACGGTGAATAGTCCCAACGACGCAGCGATGCCAACCTTGCCCAGCTCCCCGAACACGAACATCCGCACCGCGGCGACAACGAGCAGCACCAGCGCAAACCACTGCAGCATGCCCAGAAGAGACTCGTAGCGCTGCGCCCTCCACAATTCTCCCCATGTCCATGCGAGAATGGAAGCGGCGAAGAGCCATGGAAGCCCCCACGGATCAGACAGCGCTCTGAGAAGCGCCGAGCCTCCCTCGGGCAACCCTCCCCCGAGTCCGACTTCGGCCGCGCCAGACGCCCGCTTTCCGGCGAAAACCCGGTCTTCGCCATCACCTCCGGAATCGACGCACATGATTGCGGCAGAGCCCAAGACGACTGCCCCCGCGCATGCCGCGACGAACGCAGCGCGCCAAACAGGCATCCCCAGCCGCCCCAAAGCGACGGCAACGGCCATCGCCGCAGCCAGCACGACGACCGTGACCGTTCGCGGTATCCATCGCACGGCGAGAGGGGCAAGGACTAGAAGTATGAGCATCGAGCATCCGACAAACAGAGCGGTCGACGTCAAAGCGAGTGCCTTCCGGAAAGTCTCCGGCTGCACCAGCTCGGCAGGCCATGTCCGCATAACGACGATCCCCACCGCCGAGACGAATAAACCGAGGGTGACAGCGGCGGCTAAGGCAACCCACAGAGAGCGCCGCCCATCAGTACCACCACGGCCGGCGGTAGGCGAAACGACAGCCGATTCCATGGCAAGCGCGCCGAGAAGTCCGCCGACAAGCCCGGCGGCGATGCCGAAGCTCGTCGCCCATACCTCATCCCATACGACGGCGAACCCACTCGGAGGCAAAAGCACAAGGGCCATAGAAGCAACCAGGCAGAACAGGGCTGCCGCCCCGCAGGCGTGACCGAAGCGGTCTCGTCCTCTCGCACCGCCACGGTCGACGCCACCGGATTCGCTCGGACCGTCGCCCGAACGGACGGTTCGGGACTCCTCGCGCGACGTCACCGACCCCTCGGGCAGCATCGAGGCGATTCCGTCCATGTCCGCGGCATCGAGCTTCTTTCGCGCCCGGCGGCGGTACTCGCGCACCGTGGGCTCGGCGACGCCCATCAGCTCCCCCGTCCTCGCCGCCGTCAAGCCTGCGAGATGCCCGCACACGGCAAGCGCCTCCCTCTCGGTGAGCCCCCTCTCGGACAGAAACGACCGCCCCGCGTCAGTCAGGACGGCGCCCAGCTCGGCGGCCGCCGAGATGTCGGTCGAACCGGTCGAGGGGCGCGGCGTCTCACACGACTGCCCGAGTGACGGCTCGGCAGCCGGACCAGGCGCTGCCACGGCAGCAGGCGATTCACGACATTCGCGCGCGCGACGGGAGGCGAGCAGCACCGTCACGGCGAAAAGAACGGCGTACACGCACAGCGCGGCGACCGCCAGCCAGAGCGGCGTGCGGCAGACGCTCGGAACGACGCGCGACACAACGCGGAAGAAGAGAACGCCAAGGCACAGCGCGGCGACCGGGGCGAGGGCGAGGGCGCGCCCCTCGGTGGTCTCCCCCCATCGGGGTCTAGCACCGGGCAGCGGCCCCGCCGTCATCGGGAGCGAAGGCGCGGCGTCGAACGCACGTGTGGTCCCAAGCGAGAAGACAGCCGTCAGCACCGTGGGGAGCGCCGTCGTCAGCATGTTCCAACCCATGCTGGCGGCGTCCCAAAACCCGCCGGCAGAAATCGAATCCGTACGCGCGATAAGCTGCGGAAACTCACCGTGGGGAAGAAGGAGCATCCACCCCAGGGGCTGCACCGCGCCGAGCACGAACGCGGCCGCGACGATCGGGGCGACACGCCCGAACGCCGTGAGCGCGCTTTGGAGGGAGTCGCTATGGGGGCCGCCATGGGGGAGCCCGGAAGAAGGCCCGCAGGGACGCTCGCAGGAGCGCTCGCAGGAGGACCCGCCGTCCCTCGGCGCGTGGAACACAGACCACGCCGACCAGCCGCACAGAAACGAGGCGACCCCCGAGAGCGCGATTGAATACCTCCCGATGGGACCCATCATCGACGACAGCACGGACAGGACGGGAGACGAAAGACCCGCCGCCCACACCGTCTCCCCCTCCGGCACACAAAACAGCGCGAGAGCCAGGTTCACCCACGCCGCCAGAACCAGCACCACCGAGAGCGCGACGCCCAGGCCCGCGACGACCGTCCTCGCACGCTTCGCCGAACCGACCGTGCCGACGACCGCCGGATGCGACCCGAACCAGATGCCGAGGACGACTCCCAAGGCTACCCATGCGTAGATTTTCGAAAGCGACGTGGGGCCCCATCCAATAAACCAGTTCGTCGAGTCGAGCGGGGGATACGGGGCGCCCATCAGCAGAGCGAACCATAAGCACCAGGCGAGTCTCAACCTCGCAGAGCCTGTGAAACGAATACGGGCCATCGGCGTCCAGCCTCCCTTTCGACGTTCATCCGGAGAAGCCCCGCGCGGTCCGGGGGCACCATGCTAACCTACTCCCGCCCCGCCGCCGACGCGCATTCGGCCTGCGGCTGCCCGGGCGGCGCAGCGCGGCGGGGGCGCCACGCGGGGCGCGCGGGCGGCACGTGGGCGGACGGCACGCGGGCGGGTGGCACGCGGGCGGTACGACGGGCGGGTGGCGCGACGGGGCACCACGGCGAAAGCGCCGCGATGCGAGCGTTGGCAGATTGTAACGCATCCGGGTTCGCATTCTACCGTTATGGAAGAATCAGGGACGCCCGCGCCACACTATAGGTACAACATGACGCGAGGCGAGGGTTTCATCGATGAAACCAACTGTCTGCGTACGTGAACCGGACCGGCGAGCGGGGTGGGGCGGGCAACGGCGTGCTGAAGAGGCGGAGGCCGGGGGCGGTGGGAGGCGGTGGCCAAAAAATCCTAATAGCATTCCGGTCGTGATCCCGATGGCCAAAAAATCCTAATAGCATCCCGAAAACCAACCTGTCGATTGAACGGACAGTCGGCGCAACGCATCTACCTGCGCTTTTATAAATACCCTCGATTCTACATTGCTAAAACGGAATGCTATTGGGAAATTTTGGCCAGCGCCGAACCAATCGGAATGCTATTAGGCAATTTTGACCATCGTTT
>CAYMHQ010000245.1:1501-3963 GCA_964390275.1 uncultured Coriobacteriaceae bacterium | reverse complement strand
GCCGCGTGTACACGACGCCCGCCGTGCCGTTCAACTGGTTCGACCGTCCGCCGAACGTGATGCGCGTGCTGGGCATCGACTGGTTCGCGAACATCTGCTACCCCGACCTCGACCTCACGCTCGAGCAGGACGTGCGCGACTTCTTCAAGCTGTTCTACCTGGTCGACCTCACCGACGAGCAGCTCGACACCCTGCTCCACCAGGACGAGATCAGCTTCAAGGAGAACCAGTAGCAAAGCGTGCCCGTCCGGCCGCGGCGGAGGCTGAGGCCGAGCCGGCGGAAGGCAGGCCGGCGGAGGCCGGACGGGCACGGAGGCAAGGGAGATAGCCATGGGACCGACGGGGCCCGCGGGGTCTGACGAATCGAAGGGGACCGCGGGTCCCGGAGCGCCCATGGAGGCCGGCGGGTCCCAGGGGGCCGGGGCGGCCGCGACACGCCCGGGACGGAGGCTGCTGCCCATCCCGGGCGTGTTCTATGGCGGCGGATGCTCGTACATGGCCTGCCGCGGGCTCATGATGGGCGGCATCGAGGACGTCCTGCTCATCACGCACGGCCCGGTGGGGTGCGCCTACTTCGCCGGCATCAACGGCCACCGCGGGGGCGACGACGACTGGCGCCAGCGTCACACCGGGCGGACGTTCGTCACGCACATGAACGAGACCGACGTGGTGTTCGGCGCCGAGGCCAAGCTCGCCCGGGCCATCGACGAGGCCGTCGCCCTCTACGCGCCGCGCGCGATCGCCGTGTGCGCGACCTGCCCCGTGGGGCTCATCGGGGACGACATCGAGACCGTCTGCGCAGAGGCCTCCGCACGCCACGGGATCGACGTGCTCTCGCTTTCGTGCGAGGGCTTTAGAGAGCGCCAAGGCTGGCTCCTCGCCGGCGAGCGGATCATGGAGGAGTGGGTCGGGCGCGGGGACGAGGAGAAGGGCGAGCCGGCGGGCCGGGCTGCAGGCGACGCGGGGTCGGGCGGCGACGCGGGGTCGGGCGGCGCGGGGAACCCGTTCACGCTGCACTTCATGAGCGAGTCGTACGAGGCCGAGCGGAAGGTCGCGATAGGCGGGCTGCTCAGGGCCGCGGGGTACGACGTCGTCTGCTCGATGATGGGCTCAACGACGTACGAGCAGATCACCCGCAGCCAGCGCGCCCGACTCGTGGTGCTCGACTCCGGCAAGCAGATCGACGCGGTCCCGCGCATGTTCCAAGAACGGTACGGCTGCGGCTTCATGCGCGTGCACATGAGCGGCGTGGGAAGCACCGCCGCCTCCCTGCGCGCCATGGCGGCGTTCTTTGGGGACGAGGGCCTCGCCGCACGCACCGAGCAGGTGATCGCCGCCGAGCTCGGGCGCGTGTCCGGGCCGCTCGCCGCCGCGCGCCGGCGCTACGAGGGAACCGTCGTCGCCGTGTTCGAGGACATCTTCCGCAGCAACGACTACGCCACGCTCTCCGGCGAGCTCGGCATGGACGTGGTGATGGTCTCGCAGGACTACGGCGCCCGGCGCTACACCGACCGGGGCTACACGGTCCATCTGCCCGCGGCGCTCGTGGGGAGGCTGCCCGGGTCCCTCGCGGCGGCGTTCGTCGGGGGTGCCGAAGGGGCGGCGGCCGACGGGGGCGCGGGGCAGACCGTCGCCAGCCTGCCGGGGTGCCCGCATCTCCACTGCCCGGGGCGCGACCTCGCCTGGATACCCGCCGTGCTCGACGCCCGCGACGTGTCCCGCCTGCTCGACGCGCTGCGCCCCGCCATCGCGTTCGCCGGCATCGAGGAGCGCTTCGGCTACGCGGGGGCCACCGTGCGCTCCGAGCTTTTCTCCTCCGACGTGCGCGGCTGCGACTACACGGGATTCGACGCGCCGCTCCAGTTCGCGCGCGACATCGAGGCGGCGGCGAACGTCTCCCGCTGGTACCGCGACGTGCCGGCATGGGCCATCGATGCGACGAAAGGGGCCGAGGCGCGATGAAGGAGCTCTGTTCCCACAGCGAGCGCGCGCTCTGCGTCGACCCGCTCAACCCGTGCGAGCCCATCGGGTGCATGTACGCCGCGTTCGGCCTGCACCGGGGCCTGCCGCTCTCCCACGGCGCCTCGGGCTGCTGCCGGTTCCAGCGCATGGAGATCGCCAAGCACTTCGACCGCGTCGTCCACGTGCCGTCGACCATGCTGCGCGACCATGCCGCGGCGTTCGGCGGCAAGGCCGAGCTGACCGAGGCGGTGGGCAACGTCTTTCGCCTCTACGACCCCGACGTCCTCGTGGTGGGGACGACGTGCATGACCGAGACGATGGGCGAGGACATGGCCGGCATGGTGGCCGAGATTGAGGTCCCCGCGGGAAAACGCCTGGTATGGGCCTCGACGCCCGGCTACTCCGGCTCGCACCTCGCGGGGTACGACGCGACGGTCGCCGCGATCGTCCGGCAGCTCGGGGGCGCCGCGGGCGCCTCGGGCGCACGCGGCGAGCGCGAC
>CAYMHQ010000245.1:0-1401 GCA_964390275.1 uncultured Coriobacteriaceae bacterium | reverse complement strand
GGCGCGAGGGTCGACCTGGTCCTCGGCGACACGCGCAACAAGCGCATGGCCGCCCGGCTCGGCGCGCCCCTCGTCCGCGTCGGGTTCCCGGTGGTCGACCGGCCGCTCTCGTACCTGCAGCCCATCGTATGCTACGAAGGCGCGCTCGACCTGCTCAGGCGCATCGCCGGCGCGCTGCTCGACTTCTCCGAGCGCGACCAGGCGCCCGAGGACCTCGCCATCCACCGGTTCTTCTAGCCCCGCCGACCCCATCCCCGACCCCCCACTTCGACCCACACCCAGAAAGGACGGCGACCGCCATGGCGCTGCAACCCGAAAGCGGACTCGACTGGAACACCCTGTTCAACCAGCAGTTCTGCCGCGAACCCGTGTCCGACGAGGAGCAGGAGGCATACTGGGACCGCCGCGCCGCGACGTTCGTCTGCGGGGCGCCCAGCAAGCCCGGCATGCCCGGGAACGCGCAGGCAGGAGGTCCGGGGAACAGCGGCGGGCAGCCGGGAGGTCCGGGGGCGGGCGGCTCCTCGTACATCAGGGGATTCCTCGAGCGCGCAGGAATCCGGCCCGGCGAGACGGTCATCGACATGGGATGCGGACCGGGCAGCCTCGCCATCCCCATCGCGCGCGGCGGGAACCGCGTGACCGCGTGCGACCTCTCGGGCAAGATGCTGGAGCGGCTCGTCGAGACGGCGCGCGAGACCGGCGTCGACGGCCTGATCGATGCACGCAAGATATCGTGGCTCGCCGACTGGGACGACCTCCCCGTGGCCGACGTGTTCATCGCGTCGCGCTCGCTGTGCTGCAACGACCTGCTCTCCACCATCGAGAAGGTCGAGCGCCACACCCGCCGCTGCTGCTGCATGACGCTCTCGACAATCGACAGCCCCATGCACGACCGCACGATGCTCGCCGCCATCGGCCGCCCCGACGTTGTCGTAAACGAGGCCGTCTACCTGGTCAATCTTCTGTACAGCATGGGTCGGCTGCCCGAGGTGAGCTACCTCTCGCACGTGCGTCCGAGCTTCGGCGACACCCCGGAGGCGCTGTACGAGGAGTTCGCGCGCGAGGACGGTCCGTTCACCGCCGAGGAGGACGCCCTGCTCAGGCGGTTCATCGAGGAGAACTTCGAGTTCGAGGGCGCAGCCGGTGGAGCGGCCGACAGAGCGGCGGGCGGAATGGGCGTCCCCAAGCGCAAGTACGACCGCATGGTGCGCTGGGCGTTCATCAAGTGGGACGTCCCGGGGGCGACCCGCTAGCGCCAAGGAGGACCAGCGGGCCGGGAGGACCGCCGACGAACCGGTGGCGGACTGCCAACCCGCTGGAACCACCCGCTGGAATCGCTTTTTCGTCTTTTTGACCAAAAACCGGGGTAAGTCAGTTTCCGGATTGATATGACGAGGGGCC
>CAYMHQ010000244.1:0-4003 GCA_964390275.1 uncultured Coriobacteriaceae bacterium | reverse complement strand
TTCAAAGGCACGGGCAACATGGAGCTCAGGCTCGACCGCGACCTCGCCGACCGAAGGATCTTCCCCGCGATCGACCCGATTACGTCGGGCACGCGCAAGGAGGAGCTGCTTCTCAATCCCGACTACGCTCCGTTCGTCTGGGGTATTCGGCGCGTCCTCGCCGGCATGAACTCGAACGAGCGCGCCATGTCCTCCCTCATCAGGAGCCTCAAGGCGACGAAAGACAACGAGGAGTTCCTCGTACGCAGCGCGAGGAAGAACCAGATTCAGGACACGAACATCGATCTCTGACGTTTGTCTTCGCCCGTTTGTCCGCGCCTGTTCGCCCTTCGCCCGCTTTCGCCCCCCCCTGGTGCGGCCGGTCCTCCCGGGATCGGCCGTACCTTTTTTCTTGCCGAATCTACCGGGCATCTTGTGCGCTACGGGTTGTTTGGGTACTGTATCCTTGTTGAATTTGCATTGCGCCGACGGGGCTTTCCCTTTCGGCATCTTTGCTGATACGAACGCGACGCGACGGAGACACACTTGAACTGGAGCAGACCGTTGTCGCTGAGTGGTACACCCGTGGTGCGCCCCCGTGCCGTCTCAGGCGGACGTCCGGCGCGGGGTTTCACGTTTGCGACCCATCGATTCGAACGCCGGGCGCGCCGTCATGGGGCGCTACCCGCCTCAGGCTTCGCTTCTCTGTCCGCCCCTTCGGGCCTTTTCCGGTTGTTCGAGGTGCATCACCGTGTCTTCTAGCCTTCACTCCTCGTCATATCTTCCCCTGCACTCAACCGAGCGGTCGTGCCGCGCGCTCCATTACGGGCGCCGTCTCGAACCCGGGTTCGGCCGAGCGGCATGCTCCGCCGGTGTCGCCTTCATGATCGCGGCGTCCGCCGCCTCGGTCTCCTGGGCCGACGAGGCCTCCCTTGTCGAGGTATCCTCGGCCGAGGGGTCCGCCTCCTCCTCGTCCGCGTCCGCCTCCGTCGCATCCGACGGCTCCGCACCCGTGTTTGACCAGTACGAGGCGGCGACCAACACGTTCTCCGGCTTCGCGCCCGCGGGGTCCGTTGTCGCCATCGCCGCGTCCGACGGGTCCCTTCTGGGCGAGGCGTACGTGTCCGACGCCGGGTCCTTCTGGTTCACGCTCCCTGCCGACGTCTACCTCGGGGACGTCTCCGTGTATGTCGAGGACGGCCAAGGCGGAGCCGAGGGGGACGTCCTGACCGGCGCTTCGATGGTTGCCGCGCTTGCGGAGCGCACGGGGTCGTCCGTCCTTTCGGCGGTCGGCGACTCCACGTCCGACCTCGCTTCGTCGTTCGTCGGCTCGACGGCCGCTCTCGCCTCCGACCTCGCCGTTGACGAGACGGCTGTCGACGAGTCCCTTCCCGTCGTTCCCTATGCGCTCGGTGCCGCCTCCGCCCTTGTCGCCGCGGCGGCCGTGGGCGGGTCGCTCCTTCTTGCCAGAAAGTTCGGGAAGCCGAGTGGCCAGTCTTACCCCGACGGCGCCCGCCCTGCCACGGGTGGGCATTTCGAGTCCTCTCGCGAGTCTTTCACACCCTCCGGTCCTCGGCCCGCCGGCGTCTCGTCTCGGGCTGACGACGCTCCTCGTGACTCAGGCGACGAGCTCGAGTCTCTCGCCATGAGCCTGTTCGGCACGGTGTCGCCCGCGACGTCTCCCGATTCCTCGGCGTCTTCCGCCCCGTCGGCTTCAGTCATGTCGGTCGGCGGCTCCTCCGGCGTTCGTCCCGTTGACGACGACTCCGAGGACACTGTCTCCTTCTCCGCCGTCGAACGGCCCTCCGACCCGGAGGATTTCGCGCGCGTCGCCCGGATACTCGCCTCTGGCAGCGGAGCCGTCCATCGTGTGACCGCCGTCAGGCTCGACGCCGATCTCTCGGGTCTCGACAGGTTCGACGGTGCCGGCACGTCCGATGACACGAGCGTTGCGAACCCGCTCCTCCCGTCGGACGACTGGCGCGCCGTCGCGTTCGCCGAGCTTGCCGACGAGCGGCCCTCTTCACCCTCTGGCGCTGACGCCGGCTCAGCCACCTTGCCCCGCCGGCAGACGAAGCCCTTCACCGCCCCCGCGGCGGTCTCGACCGCGCCTGCCCGCAGCCAGGGCGCCCCCGTCGTCGGACCTCGGTTCATGACGCCAGACGACGCCGCCATGCGGCGCCAGGCTCTCGAGCAGAGCGACGCGCCCGAGGCGAAGGAGCTTCGCCGGCGCGATCGCCTGTTCCAGGCCCAGAAGGCGGGGAGGCTAGCCCGGTCAAAGAGTTCGAGGGATTCCGAGGAGGACGGCGTTCCGGTGATCAGCCGCGGCTCTTCGTATCCCGCGGCGCCCGGCCCCGCCATGCGGTCCCATTACATCGGTGATTCCGCGCGCGAGACCTCGCGTTCCGTGTCCGTTCCCGATCCCGAGCTGATTCTCCCTGTTGCTGCGACCCTCAGCTCCGAATCCAGCGTCGCCCCGTCCGTCGCCGTCGCGGCGAGCGCCGCCCAGATCGCCTACGCCGCGTTCGCCGGCACTGGGTCGACCGCGACCCAGAAGAAGACCTCTCCGGCTACCGGGGACCGCCCCGCTGTCGCGCAGCCTTCCCGGGCGGCGACCTATGGCTATGGATCGGCGGGCTGTGGGTCGGCATACTCTGACGCACGGTCGGCATCGAGCTGTCGCCCGACCGCTCCCTCCGGCGACGACGACCATTCGATCGCCGCCGCCTACGCCGCCGCGGTCTATTCGGCGTTCGGTGCCGGAACCCCCGTTCCGGAGACCGCGACCGAGCGAGGTCTCTCGTCGGTCCCCTCGGTGGGTCCCGAAGAGTCTCTCGGACGGTCCGGATCCGGCGACGCCTATGCCACGTCCCCCCTCTCGCCCGCATACATCGAGCACATGGTCCGCGACGAGTTTGCGCACAGGCACGACACGCCCGCCCAGAGGAATGCCGCGCTCGGGCGCATCCGCATCGTGAATGGTGCCGCGTGCGCCCCCGTTTCGGTCCGTGAGGGCGTCGCAATGAAACGGTACATGGCATAGCTTCCTCGAAAGGCTGGCGTTCATATGGCGAAATCAGACGACGCGTCCCACGGACCCTCCTCCTTCTCCGACCGCGTCGCCCTGGTTTCAGTGGCAGCCCTTGTTGTCCTCTCTCTTCTCGGCAGTATCATGACGATCGGAGACAGACTGTCCTCGCTCGGCCCGGTTCCCGGGGCGCTCTTTTATGCGCTCGTCGCCGTGCTCGTGGTCACCGGCGTCGTCTGCCCGCTTGTGAGAATCGCGACGCATCCGGTGTTCTCCCTGTATCTCCTCAGGAGGGACGGTGGTCAGCCCGACGCCCGTCGCTGCCGTCGCCTTCTCAACGAGGTTGCACGCAACGTCGACCTGAACGATGAGGAGCTCGAGCGGCTCGAGTCGGTGCGCGTCTCGGGCGAGGACATCGACGACCAGACCATCGCGTTCTACATGGACGTCCTCGTCCCTCGCATGAAGGCCGAGGTCACAAATTCCGCGAAGGCGGCGTTCTTCGCGACGGCCATCTCGCGCTCGTCGCTGGTGGACACCGTCACGATGGCAGCGCTTTCGCTCAAGCTCGTGCGCTCGATCGTCGAATGCTGCGGTTTCAGGCCATGTCTCCCGTCCCTCATGAAGCTGTACGCGAAATTGACGGTGACCGCACTCGTTGCCGGAGGCATTGAGGAGCTCGACCTCGACGACCTCATCGCGAGCCTCATGGGAGGCGCCGCGGGCGCGAAAGTCTCCGGGGCTCTCTTCTCGAGTGTCGCCCAGGGAACGGTGAACGCGTTTCTGATCTACCGGATCGGTTCGATGACCATCGGATATCTGTGCTCTCAGGACGGTCCCGCCCGCCTTTCGGAGCTGAAGCGCTCTTCTTATAAGGACGCGATGCGGATGATGGAGACGAGCGGTCTCCTGAATGACATCGCGGACTTCATCAAGGAAGGCATGAAAACAGTCGCGCAGTCGGCCGCGACCGCTGCCAGGCAAACGGCGAAAACG
>CAYMHQ010000243.1:0-4026 GCA_964390275.1 uncultured Coriobacteriaceae bacterium | reverse complement strand
TGTCGTTAAACTTAGTTCTAAATTAAAAAGAATAACAATAGAGGAACAGCAGAATATCATGGCAGAGATGCTTCAGGAGATACAGGAAAAGGACGAGAACCTGATTTGCTTTCAGGAGCAGGAAGAACGATTGCAGCAATTAGAGAGCGGATTGTCAGAGCTTCTTCAAATCTTGCCGGATACAGAAGAACTGCTGACACTGTTGGAGAAACAGGCAGACAGGATAGGGAAACTCACGACAGAAAATCAGCAATGGCAGGAATTAGCACAGAAGTTAAACAACGAGAATCGATTATTGCAGAAACAGAACAGCGAATTACTGAACTTGAACAGCAATTAGAGAAAGGAAGGTTGATTGATGAACGAATTAAGAAACTCAAAGAGCGACGATCAACTGGAAGAATTGCTACTGCTGACGGAGCAGATGCAGGAAGAACTCGACCAGAAAGACCGGACTATCCGGGAACTGAAAGTGCAGCTCGACGAATCGCTGACCTTGAACGAGAAGTTAAACAGCGAGAACAAAACAGAGAACATTCAAGCCTTAAAGAACGACTTGAGGAAAACAAAAGAATTATTGCAGAGCGAGAAAGAGAAAACGCACACCGTTCAAGCCATGATAGAGGAATGTCGAGATAAGCAGAGACAGGCAGAACAGGAACGGGATTATGCACTCTCCCATCAGAAAAAAGTAGAGATACCGGTTGAAAAGCCGGTGCTCTATCAAAAGTGCGGGAATTGTAAACAGACAGCTTATCTGAAAGCTAAGGAAAGGTATGATACACAGAGAGAAAAACTGGCAGGCAGATATAAAACAAAAACAGCCATGTATGAAGCATTGATGTTTCTGCTGATATGGTATTCCGTATCAACTACTATTTTTCAGATGATACGGTCAAAGGTATTCATTTCTGATTGTGGAAGATTTTTTGATACAATCGCCACTTTTATACAGACCATTGCTGGATGGGGTGTACTGACAGGAAAGAATGTGGCACAGATTAATAATGGAATATCTACTCCTGTCGTTGCCGGAATTGTATATTGGCTGATAAGAATACTGGTTTGTGGTGGATGTCTGGTGGGTGCGGGAATGCTTTTGGCATTCATCGGAATAAAGATTGCGGGGGTATATAAGAAATACTGTTGGGATATGATTACTGTAATGGTGATACTTATAAGCATGGCAATAGCAATCTATTTCGGAGATTGGATAAAGACAGCATTGTCGATCAATATGCTACTTCTCTTGTTATTCGTACAACTGGTGTATGTTGGAATCAGGTGGTATGTAAAGGGATGGTGGGAAACAAGGGGATATTATTAACAGCAAACGGACAGCCAATAATAAAAAGCTGTCCGTTTTAAAATGGATAAAAGCAAAATTCACACCGTCCTCGAAAAAGGGGCGTGTGCCCCTTTTTAATCTTGTGCAATCAATACTTTTAGATATTCGTGTGCTTGCTCCTTTGAACAATTAATGCTTCTTATAGCTACCCATTGCCATACTAAAAATAAAGTATTGCTGTAATGGTCAGCAAGTAATTCATTTGGAATGTCTTTTTGCATCGCTTCTGGACAGGTTTTAAATATAAAACGCATTTTATTGTTTAGAAAATTTCTGAAGCTCGAGAACATATATCCGATTTCACTGTTATGCAAAAGAATCTTGCATATAATTTTTTCATTCTGTTTTGTAAAATCATAAATTCGGTCAAAATAAAGATATAACATTTCATTTTCTTCGGCGTGATGATATTCGTTAAGTCCCACCTGTTCAGTGAGTGTCTGCCAGCAATAACCCAACAAATCGTATTTATCATCAAAGTAATTATAAAATGTTGCACGAGGATATTGTGCCGCTTCGCATAACTGTCCGACAGTGATTTCTTCAAAAGATTTCTCGGATAAAAGCATAAACATTTTCCCAGTAAATGCTTCCAATGTTCTTTTTGCTCCTTTTGTTAATGGCTTTGTAATATCGTATTTCATGGCTGTTCCCTTTTGCAAAATTCAATATTTGTCCAACTTTAAACAGGCTGGTTCATTTGTCACTTGCTTTGTTTTCTGTTGCAGTATAGTATGAAATCATAAATTTTGCAAGTGTCTAAATTTGTTCGCTTGTGTAAAAAGGAGTGCTTTTATGAGTATTGCAGTTATAACCGGAGCATCTTCTGGACTTGGTGCCTGCTATGTTGATGCTGTTACAAAATTATTTCCTGAAATAGATGAACTATGGTTGATTGCCCGACGTGAAGAACGCTTGAAAGAAGTTGCCGGGAAATATCCCGATAAGCATTGTATAATTATCCCTATGGATATGGCTGATATGAGCAGTTTCAAAATACTGGAAGAAAAATTAGAAGCCAATAATCCTCAGATTGAAGTTTTAATAAATGATGCAGGTATGTCAATCGGTTCTCCTTTTGAGGATATGGAACTTGAAAGCATGCTAAAAATCATTGACCTGAACTGCAAAGGAGCAACGGCGATAACAAAGGTATGTCTGCCATATATCATAGATGGTGGTACAATTTTGGAAGTATCCTCAACCTCTGCATTTGTTCCGAACACAAACTTAATCGTTTATTGTGCATCAAAATCCTATGTTTCCGCACTTTCTCTTGGACTGCGTGAGGAACTTAAAGACAGACACATAAATGTATGTGCTGTGTGTCCAGGTTTTATGCTTACAGAAATGACAAAGCCCGAACTTACAAAGGGGCAAAGCCGACTGCCTGTAATCGACCCAAAGACCGCTGCTTTGAAATCCTTAAAAGCAGCAAAGAAAGGCAGAGCCGTTTACACTACCGGAGCATTTTATAAATGCTACCGATTGCTTGCAAAGCTTATTCCGCATACACTTCTTGTTAAATTTGCAGGTCTTGGATAAGGAGATAGATTATGATTTTATATTTTTCAGCAACCGGAAACAGCGAATATGCTGCCAAAAGGATTGCAGCCGAAACAGGCGACATTGCCGTTTCTATTACAGATTGCTATAAAAAACAAATTTTCTCATTTGATGAGAAATACAAAACACTTGGTATAGTAAGTCCCACATACTCTTGGGGATTGCCTGTTATCGTAACTGAATTTTTACAAAGATTAGATTTACACTATAAGCCAGACTATATATATTTCATCGCAACTTACGGAACAACTCCGGGACAAACCGGAAAATTTGCAGATAATATTCTCGCTCCTAAAGGCTTATCATTGTCCGCAAAATTCAGCGTGAAAATGCCGGATACCTGGACTCCGATTTTTGATTTGAGCAATAAAGAAAAAGTTCGACGTATAAATGATAAGGCAAAACTTGAAATCAACGGTATTATAAAGAAAATAAAGAATTTTACCGCAGGGGATTTTATGAAAAATAAACTGCCTTATCCGCTTGCAAAGATAGGCTATAAAATTGAATATGATTTGATGCGTAAAACAAAGCATTTTTCAGTTGGAGATTCCTGTGTTGGGTGTGGATTGTGTGCAAAAAACTGCCCTGTTGCCATTATTAAACTCAAAAGCCACAAACCTGAATGGATTAAAGAGCAATGTGTAATGTGCTTGGCTTGCTTACATCGCTGCCCTAAATTTGCTATTCAATATGGTAAAAATACAAAGAAGCATGGACAGTATGTACATTCTCTTGATTCTCAAGGGGAAAATTTGTGTTACAAAAAAGATAATTGATAGAAAAAGACTCTTTAAAATACCAAAACGCTGATATTTCAAAGAGTCTTCTTGGGGTTATAAATTATTATAATTCTAATGAATCTTCCGCATCTACCCACATCTGCAGATTCCCATCCAGATATAATTGTGCATATTCAAGCGGTTCATCAATAGCAAGTGCATTTAATGCACAATCTGATCCGGGTGTAGTCTTTAAATTCTTCTCTGCTTCCCAGCAATCAATGCGGAGCATATATCTTGCACTGGTATAAACGTCAATGCTGTTTCTCTGTGCATTGTATTCTGCAAATATTGTTCTCATCATATCGAATCTCCTTATCATTCAATCAG
>CAYMHQ010000242.1:0-4062 GCA_964390275.1 uncultured Coriobacteriaceae bacterium | reverse complement strand
CCGCTCGTTCCGCCGTTCGTTTCCCTCGCCGAATCCGAACCCGCCCGCCGCCCGGCACTCTGGCCGATGCGACGGGCGGGCGGATGTTCCTATCGTTCCGGTCGCGCCTCGCGAGCGCGGCCCTTCAGCCTTCGGCTCCTAGCGCCAGCCCTCGTAGTCGTTCACGGTCTCCTTGGTGACCAGGACGAGCGGGTTGTAGATGGCCTCGGGCAGCTCGCCGCCCTGGTGCAGGATGAGGGCCATCTTCTCGACCGTCTTGGTGGAGATGGCGCTCGAGTAGGTGAGCGAGCCGGTCATGGTGCCCTCCTGCATCGCGGCCTTCGCGGCGGAGGTGAAGTCGACGCCGTAGGTGAGCACGTCGGTCTTGCCCATCTCCTGGAGCGCCTGGACGGCGGCGAGCGCCATGTTGTCGTTGCAGGCGAAGATGCCCTTGAGGTCGGGGTGCGCGGTCAGGATGTCCTTGGTGGCCTCGTACGCCTTGGTGGTGTCCCAGTCGCACGCCTGGTTGGCGACGAGCTCCACGCCCTCGGTCGCCTCGAACACCTCGGCGGCGCCGCTCGCACGGCCCTCGCTCTGCGCCGCGCCCGAGAGACCGGCGATGATGGCGACCTCGCCGCCCTCAGGGATGCGCGAGACGAGGTCCTCGGCAGCGGTCTTGCCCTGGTCGGAGAAGCTCACCGTGATCTTGCCGTCGATGTGGCCGCCCGCCGCCTCGAGCGTCTCGAGGTTGATGCCCGGGCCGAGGTTGATGACGGGGATGCCCGCCTCGTTGGCCGCGACCACGCCGGGGATGAGGTTCGTGCCGTCGATGGGCGACGCGATGATGACGTCGAAGCCCATGCCCACCATCGTGTTGAGGGTGTCGAGCTGGCCGGTGGTGTCGGTCTCGCTGGCGGCCTCGAAGATCTGGATGTTGATGCCGAGCTGCTCCGCCGCGTCCTCGTAGCACGACTTCATGGTCGCCCAGAACTCGTTGGAGGTCGAGCTGATGAGGATGCCGATCTTCGCGTCGGGGTCGGCCTCGGGGATCTGGGGGAGCTGCTTGTCGATCTCCTCCTCAATCTCGGCGAGCTTCTTCTGGACGAACTCGCTCTGGCCGCCCTCGGCGGTCGTCTCCTCGGCGGCCTCGGTCTCGGCGGCCTTCTCGTCAGCCTTGGCCTCGTCGGCCTTCTCCTCCGTCTTGCCCGACTCGGCGGCGAAGGCGGCGCAGGGCACCGCGACGGCGGCGAGGGCGAGGGCGGCGATAAAGCCGCGGCGGGTGAGGGCGGACGCGTTCTGGACGGCGGATTCGGATTCGGTGGACTTGAAGAGGTTCATCGTGCAGCGCTTCCTTTCGATTGCTTTACCTGTCTGGTCGGCCGCGCCCCGTTCGACGCGGACCTGATCCGTACCCGTGCAAGAAGCACCGACGCGAGCAGCAGAACGCCTGTGATCCACTGCTGGTAGTCGGACGGTACGCTCATAAGCGTGAGGCCGTTGCGGATGACGCCCAGGATGAGGACCGAGAGCACCGTGCCGAGGATGCTGCCCGCCCCTCCCGAGATGAGCGTCCCTCCCATGATGACGGCGGTGATGGCGTCGAGCTCCATGTTCATGCCGGCGTTGGGCTCGGCCGAGTTGAGCCGCGCGGTGATGACGAGCGCGGTGAGGGCCACGGCCACGCCCATCACCATGTGCACGCTGATCCGGTAGAGGCCGCACCGCACGCCCGCCTTGCGCAGCGCGTCGGCGTTGCCCCCGAGCGAGAGGATGTACGACCCCCACTTCGTCCTGAAGAGGAGCGGCACGCACACGAGCAGGCACGCGGCCACGATGATCACCGGGACCTGCACCCCTCCCACGCGGCCGATTCCCAGCAGCATGAAGTCCGAGCCGAGGCTCGTGATGGGCTTGCCGTCGGTCACCATGAGGGAGATGCCGCGGTAGATTCCGCTCGTCGCGAGCGTGAGGATGAAGAAGTTGATGCGCGTGAAGTGGATGAGCGCCCCGTTGATCGCCCCCAGCGCCACGCCGGTGAGCACGCCCACGAGCACGGCGGCCCAGACCGGCATGCTCGCGTGGAGCGCGACCGCCATCACCACGCCGCACAGCGATATGGCCGAGCCGGCGGAGAGGTCCATGACGCCCGAGCACACCACGAGCGTCATCCCCAGCGCCAGGATGAGGCGGTACGAGTTGGCCTCGACGATGTTCTTGATGTTGGCGACCGTGAGGAAGCTCTCGTGCGCGAACGAGAGCGCGACGCACAGCACGATGAGCACCACGGCGAGGAAGATCTGCTGCGACGACCCCGCGAGCCGCCTCGTCAGCCAGCGGCGCAGGCAGCCTGCCGGGCGGTCTGTCGAGCGGTCTACCTGGGATGATGCGGCGGGGCGCTCGGCTGCGCTGGCGTTCTCGCTCATGCGCACACCTCCGCTTCCCGCTCGCACGCGACCCCGGCCTCGGGCTCCCGCGCGACCGCCGACTCCCTCAGCACGATGCTGTCCCAGAGCTGCTGCGGCGTGCTGTCCTTGGCGAGGAAGCTCTCCACCACGCGGCCGTGGCTCATCACGCTGATGCGGTCGGCGATGTCGAACACCTGGAAGAGGTTGTGGCTGATGAGGATCACCGACTTCCCGTCGTCGCGCAGCCTGCGGAACAGGCCCATCGCGCGGTCGGTCTCGCGCATGCCCATGGCCGAGGTCGGCTCGTCGAACACGAGGATGTCGTGGGGGAAGCACATCGTGCGCGCGATGGCGAGCGCCTGCCGTTGCCCGCCCGACATGCCGGAGACCTTCTGGTCGACGTCGGGGATGTCGATGCCGAGCGAGTCGAGCAGCTCGCGCGCCCGCCGCCGCATCGCGCGCCGGTCGAGGAAGACGCCGCCGCGCACGATCTCCCTGCCGAGAAAGATGTTCTCGGCGCAGCTCTTCTCGTCGTCGAGCGCCAGGTCCTGATAGACGACGCCGATTCCCTCCTCGATCGCCCGCCGCGGCGTGAGGCGCGCGTGCTCGCGGCCGCGCACCACGATGGTGCCGCTGTCCGGCGCGATGTACCCCGTGAGGGTCTTGATGAGGGTGCTCTTGCCCGAGCCGTTGTCGCCCACGAGCGCGGTGACCTCGCCCGGATAGGCGGCGAAGTCGGCCCCGTCGAGCGCGGTGAACGGCCCGAACGACTTGCGGATGCCGCGAAGTTCGACGATGGGCTGCGATGCGGCGACGTCGGACATGCTCAAGCTCAACCCCGCGCCTCCTTCGCTACCCTCGTCAACCGACCGATTCGGTGTGTAATTCGCGGCAAGTATATGGCCGCCATTGATGCCCCACCCTTCGTGAGTTCAGAATACACAATGGGACCTATCGGAATTTTCGAATCGTCGCGCGGCCGAAGACGCGGCGCGGATAAGGCGCGGCGAACGGCGGAGGGAAGGCGGGAGGGCTATGGCGGCGGACGCGAGCGGCATCAACCTGAGGGACCTGCGGACCTTCGTCGCGGTCGCCGAGACGGGGAGCTTCGTCAAGGCGGCGACGCGTCTCTCCATCTCGCAGTCCACCGCGACCGGCCACGTCCAGGCGCTCGAGCGCGAGCTGGGCACTACGCTGCTTCTGCGCGAGAACCGCCTCGGCGTCGAGCTCACCCGCGACGGCAAGCGCGCCTACCGCTACGCGAAGGGGATCCTCCAGAGCTGCGCCGAGCTGTGCGACGACGTCTCCGGCTCCGCCCAGACCGAGCTCGCCATCGCCGCCTCCACCGCCCCGACCTACGGCCTGCTGCCGCGCTACATGTCCGAGTTCGCGCGCCTCGACCCAGCCTGTCATCTCTCGGTGCTCGCCGGCGATTCCGGTGACGTCTGTCGCATGGTGCTCGACGCCGACGTGCAGCTCGGCTTCGTGGGCTTCTCCGACGACCGCCAGCGTTTGCGCTTCGAGAAGGTCGCCGACGACCGCCTGGTGCTCATCACCCCCAACACGCAGCGGTTTCAGCGTGCCAAGGAGCGCGGCGCCCTCGGCCGGGACCTCCTGGGCGAGCCCATCATCTTCCGCGAGAGCGGCTCGGGCAGTCAGCGTGTCATTAATCGCTTCC
>CAYMHQ010000241.1:0-4081 GCA_964390275.1 uncultured Coriobacteriaceae bacterium | reverse complement strand
CGAAGGTGCACACGCCGACCTTGTTCGCCTCGGTGCCCGCGTCGGTGATCGAGCCGGTGACCTCGACGCTCGCAAAGCCCTCGTCCCCGACGAACGAGCCGGACGTGATCTCGTAGCCGTCCTTGGTGAGCGGGGTGCCGTCGTAGGTCTTCTCGGCGCTCGCGGCCGTGACCGTGATCGGGCGGGCGGTGATCGTGATCTTGCCGTCGACCGTGCGGATGTCGTAGTTCTCGGTGATGTCCTTGCCGTCGCGCGTGACCGTGACGGACTCGATGTGGTTCACGCCGGCGTCGCCCACGTTGGTCGCGGAGCCGGAGACCAGGACGTTGAGCTTGTCGCCTGCGAAGACGGCGTCGGTGTAGCTGTAGCTCGGGGAGGTCTGGGCCTCACCGTTGTAGGTCTTCTTCGCGTTCGAGGCGGTGACCACGATCTGCGTGGTCGCCTTCCTGATCTCGAGCGTGCCCTGGGCGAGGGTGACGTCGTAGTTGGCCGCGTTGGTGCCCTCGGCGAACTCGTACTTGGTGACCGTGTTGGCGGCCGTGCCGTAGTCGAGGATCGAGCCCTCGACGGTGACGTAGGCGAAGTCGTCGTCCCCCACGAGCTTGCCCGAGGTGACGCTCCAGCCCTTGTTCGTGAGCGCGGTGCCGTCGTAGGGCTTGCTGGCGCTGGCGGCGGTGACGGTGATCGCGAGCGGCTTGATGGTGAGCTTGCCGGCGACGGATTGGGCGAACGAGTAGTGGTCGGTCACGTCCACATCGCCGCGCATGACCTTGTAGGACGTGACGACGTTCGCGCCCTCGTCGGTGACGTTGGTCGCGGAGCCCTCGACGGTGGCGACGAGCACGTCGCCCTCGACCAGGATGCCCTGCGTGTAGGTGAACCCGTTGTTGGTGAGCGGGGTGCCGTCGTAGGTCTTGGAGTCGCTGTTCGCGGTGATGGTGATGGGCTTGTCCGACTTGGTGACGGTCAGCGTGCCCAGACCCGCGGTGACCTTGTAGTTCGCCGCGATGGTGTTCTTGTCGAACGAGTAGCCGGAGACCGTGTTGTAGACCCAGCCAGGCTCGGTGATGGTGCCCTGGACGGTGACGCTCTCGAACCCGTCGCCCTCGACGAGGGAGCCGGAGCTGACGGTGTACGTCTTGCAGGTGAGCGGGGTGCCGTCGTAGGCCTTGGTGGCGCTGTCGGGCGTGATCGTGATCTCGCGCGGCAGGATCGTGATCGTGCCGTCGACGGGCTCGTCGAACGTGTAGTTCTCGGTCACGTCCTTGTCGCCGCGCATGACCTTGTACGACTTGACGTGGTTCACGCCCTTGTCGGTGACGTTGACCGCGGAGCCCTCGAGCTCGACCACGAGCTTGTCGGTCGAGGCCAGGACGCCCGTGGTGAACGTGTAGACGTCGCTGGAGGCCGGCTGGCCGTCGTAGGTGTGGATTTCGCCCGAGGCGTAGATGGTGATGGGCGTGGTCACCTTGGTGACGGTGAGCTCGCCGTCGACCGGGGTGATGGTGTAGTTGCCGGCGAGGGTGTTCTCCTTGAGCACCCAGTCGTTGATGTGGTTGGCGACCGTGCCCGGGTCGATGATCGAGCCCTGGATGTCGACGGACGCGAAGCCCTCGCCATCGACGAAGGAGCCCGAGGTGACCGTGTAGCCGCCGTCGGTGAGCGCGTGACCGTTGTAGACCTGGGAGGTCGTGTTCGCCGTAACGGTGAGCGCGCGCGGGGTGACGGTGAGGGTGCCGGGGACCGCGGTGACCACGTAGTTGCCGGCGAGGGTGCCCTCCTTGAAGTTCACCTTCGTCACGGTGTACTCGGTCGTGCCCGCGTTGGTGAGGGAGTTGGAGAACTCGACGCTCTCGATGCCCTCGGTGCCCACGAAGGAGCCCGCGGTGCGCGTCCAGCCGCCCGTGAGCGCGGTGCCGTCGTACTCCTGGGAGGCGTCGGTCGCGGTGAGCGTGATCTCGCGCGGGTTGATCGTGAGCGTGCCGTTGGTCGCGGAGGTGACGATGTACTTGTTGGAGCCGTCGACGGTGCCCACGGCGCTCTCGTTGAACGCGACCTCGTAGGTGCCGGCGTTCATGGCCGAGGCGCTCGCCTCGACGTCGTAGAAGAGCGCGTCCTCGGGCGCGCCGGTGTAGCCGGAGACGTTGCGCTGGACGCCGGTGTACGTGTAGGTGGCGCTGTTGGCCGTGAGCTCGACGTTCTTGTAGTAGAAGAGCGTGAGGACGTTCTGGCTCGGGTCGGCCGTGATCGTGACGGTGGAGCTCTGGCCGGGAACGACCGTGTAGCCCTCGATGGTGGGGATCTCGACCTCCACCTCGTCGCCGAAGGTCTGGCCCTCGACGGTCACGGGCTCGGCGACGGGGGTCTCCGCGGCGTCGGTCCAGACGTAGTTCACCGTGTAGCTCAGGTCGGTGCGCTTGGCGTAGTAGAAGTTGATGACGTTCTTGCTCGCGTCGACGCCGAGGGTGATCGTCTGGGGCGTCTCGCTCTTGAGCACGTAGCCCGTGATCGCGAGTGCCTCCTCGGTCACGGTGTCGCCGAACTCGCCGGTGCCGGTCTTGGCGGTCGCGACGGGCGTGTCGCTCCCCTCCTCGAGGTAGTTCACCGTGTAGCGCAGCTCGCCCTTGGCGTAGTAGACGTTGACGGTGCCCGTCGTCTTCGCGACGACCGTGTAGACCTCGGGGTCGGAGGAGTCGTACGAGTAGCCCTTGATCGCCTTCGCGTGGTCGGCGCCCGCGAACTGGGTGCCGGCCTCCTCGAGGATGGTCTCGGAGTCGGCGAGCTGGGTGGTGGTGCCCTTGAGGTAGTGGTTGACCGTGACCTGGCCGTAGTTGCTCACGTCGACGGTGCCGTCGAGGTGCCACGCGGCGCCGCCCACGTCGTAGCCGGTCGCGCCGGCCGAGACGGACTTGAGGCCGAGCGCGGTGAAGTCGAGCTCGCTGACGTCGAAGATCTCCGTGGTGCCCGAATGGCGCTCGAGGTTGCTCGCGTCCTTGAGCGCGGCGATGCAGGCGTCGAACCTGTCGCCGCTCGTCTCGTAGGAGGTGTCGCCGCTCGCCGCGTCGATGCCCGCGACCCACACGCGGCCGATGGTGACCCAGCCGGTCTCGACGTCGAGGCCGGTGGTGTCGCCGGAGACCTGGGCGTAGACGTAGACCCAGGTGCCCTCCTCGGACCCGTCGTGCTTGACGGTGATCTGCTTGGAGGCGACCTTGGTGCCGTCGGTCGCGTAGATGGTGACCGTGCCGGCCTTGACGCCGGTCACGACGCCGTTCGCGTCGACCGTGGCGACCGAGGTGTCGGTGGAGGCCCACGTCACGTCGCCCGAGAAGTTGATGGCGGTGAGGTCGGTGGTCGCGCCCACGGCGACGCTCTCGGCGCCCCAGATAGCGGGGTCGGTGCCCGGCAGGACGACGACCGTGATCTGCTCCGTCCTCAGGTTGTGATCCTGGGTGCTGTGGTAGGCGGTCTTGTAGCAGTAGGTGTGGTTGAGCGTGACCGTGCCGGGCGTCACACCCGTCACGGTGGCGGTCTCGCCCGACCAGGTGACCTTGGCGACCGAGTCGTCGCGCGACTTCCAGGTGTGCTCGAACTGGCAGTTCCGGTACGCGTTCGACGTGCCCGTCACCGCGATGGACTCGCCCGTGTAGACGTAGTAGACCGAGGGGTCCTGCGCGACGGTGATCTGCTTGCGGACGGTCTCGGTGCCGTCGGTCGCGGTGATGGTGACCTCGCCGAAGGCGTTGCCGGTCACTTTGCCGTTCTCGTCGACCGAGGCGATGGAGGGGTCGGAGGACGTCCAGGTGACGTCGCCGGCGAAGTTGTTGGCCGTGAGCTGGATGGTGTCGTAGGGATACATGCTGTCGGCACCCGTGACCGTGGCGTCCTGCTTGAGGACGACGACGGTGTAGGTTGCCGAGACAACCGAGCAGTCACTCTTAAAGAAGTGCAGCTGATCGTAGGAGCAGTACGTCTGGGTGAGCGTCACCGTGCCGGGGGCGACGCCCGTGACGCTGACGGACTCGCCGGAGCCGGAGACCGTGGCGAGCGACGTGTCGCCCGAGGACCAGGTCTGCGTGTA
>CAYMHQ010000240.1:0-4104 GCA_964390275.1 uncultured Coriobacteriaceae bacterium | reverse complement strand
CGCACCTGGTCGCCCGTGGCGCGGTCGCCCACGAGGAGCCTGATCGCAGAGAGCAGCGCCGACTTGCCGGCGCCCGTCTCGCCCGTGAGCGCGGTGAGGCCCGGGGCGGGCTCGACCGTCACGTCCCCGATAAGCGCCAGATTCGTCACATGAAGCTCGTCGATCATGGTGAGCGCCCTCCTTCGGTTAACGCACCTTGCCGTAGAACACCCGTGAGACGGAGGCGAAGAAGTCGTCGCCCCCGCCAGTCAGAAGAACCGTGTCGAACGGACCCCTCAGCACCTGCAGGCTCTCGGGGACCAGGTCGGAGAAGAGGCGCTCGCCGTCCGCGAAGAGGCAGGGGTCGAAGGAGCGGTCGCCCACGACGTCGAGCTCGACCACGTCCGACGGGGCCGTGAGGAACGCGCGCGCCGTGATCGTGTGCGGCGCGAGGGGGACGCAGACCATCCCCTTGAAGTCGGGGGTGACGATGGGGCCGCCGGCCGAGAGCGCGTACCCGGTCGATCCCGTCGCCGTCGCGACCACGAAGCCGTCGCCCCTCAGGCGGTCGATGGGGGCGCCGTTCGCCCCCACGTCGAACTCGACCATCTTCCCGGAAGCCCCGCGCGCCAGCACGATCTCGTTGAGCGCATGGGCGACGCGCTCGACCTCGCGGCCCCGGGAGTCGCACCCGCGCACGCGAATCTCGAGGACGGCGCGCCGGCTCTGCCTCAGCTCCTGGGAGAGCGCCGCGGCGACGACCTCGTACAGGTCGCGGTCTCCGCCGTCGTCGCACCCGGCGTCCCGCCGACCCTCCCTGTTGTAGGTGAGGAACCCGAGATGGCCGTAGGAGAGGCCGAGGATGGGTATCTCGCGGTCGCCCACCAGATGCGCGGCGCGCAGGAGGGTCCCGTCTCCGCCCATGGAGACGACGAGGTCGACGCCGTCGAGCGAGGCGGCGCCGTCGAACCCGTAGGTGGGGGCGCGAACGACGTCGACGTCGCGCTCGTCAAGCCATTCCTCGAGCAGGCGGGCGTCCTCGACCGACTCCTCGTAGAGATCGTTGGGCACAAGCATCACGCGCATGTCACTCACCCGCACCTTCCACCGTTGCGTCCGACCGCGGACCGGGGGCGATGGGCGCGCGGGAGGCCCATGCGTCGTCCACCACGGCGTCGACGTCGACTTCGCGGGCCGGCGCGCCGCCCTTCCGGGCGAGCAGAAAGAACTCGATGTTGCCCTTCGCCCCGTGAACGGGGGACACGCAAAGCGCGGACGCCGCCAGCGGGGACCCCTCGAACACGGAGAGCACCCTGCGCAGGACGCGGCGGTGCACCTCGGGGTCGCGGACGACGCCGCCCTCCCCCACCTCTTCGCGCCTCGCCTCGAACTGAGGTTTGACAAGCGTACAGAAGCAGCCGCCATCGGCGAGAAGCGCACAGACCGAGTCGAGAATCACCCCAACGGATGTGAACGAGACGTCGGCGACGGCGAGGTCGAACGGCGCCCCCAGAAGCGCGGGGTCGGCGTCGCAGATGTTCGTGCGCTCGAACAGGGCGACGCGACCGTCGCCGCGCAGGCCCCAGTCGAACTGCCCGTATCCCACGTCCACAGCCGCGACACGCCGCGCGCCGAACTTGAGTAGGCAGTCGGTGAAGCCGCCCGTGGAGCAGCCGACGTCGAGGCAATTGCGGCCCGCGGGGTCGATCCCAAAGCTCGTGAGCGCACCCTCGAGCTTGAGGCCGCCGCGGCCCACGTACACCCCGCGCCCGCTCGGGCTCGTCCGCTTGGACGTTCGCACATGGAGCGCGACACCGGGCGCGACCTGCATGCCCGGCATCGTGAGTCGCTCGCCGCGCGACGACACGTCGCCCGCCATAACGGCGCGCATGGCCGTGGCGCGGTCGACGAAATATCCCTGTTCGACGAGCTCGTCGTCGAGACGGCGCTTAGCAGTTTTCACGTCACAACCCGTCCTCCGCGGTCTCCCGCGTCGCGAGACAGCCTAGCGGGGCAGATTCGCAAGGCCTTCCAGAACCGACGCCGCGACCCCGCCCGCATCGAGCCCGAGGTCGGCGAGCAGGTCGGAGGTCGAGCCGTGCCCCACAAAAGCGTCGGGGAGGCCGAGCCGCAGGACGCGGGCGGCGAGACCCTGGTCGGCCATCGACTCGAGGACCCCCGAGCCGAAGCCGCCCGTCACCGTCCCGTCCTCCATCGTCACGACGAGGCGCGACGACGAGGCCGCCCGAACCGCGTCTGCGTCGACCGGCTTGACCCAGCGCATGTCGTACACGCGGCACGTGACCCCGTTCCGCGCGACCTCCGCCGCGGCCTCAACGGCGGTGCCGACCATACGCCCGACCGCAAGGATCGAGACCTCGGGGGCGACGGAATCGTCGTCGCCGCACCCCGCCTCGAAGGCGACGCGCGCCGTCATGGGAAGAGGCTCCACCGACTCGGGGACGGGGCCGCCGGGCGCCGAGCCGCGCGGGTAGCGGACCGCGACCGGCCCCTCGGCGAGCAGCGCGGACCGCAGCGCGCGAGCGAGCTCGACGGAGCTCGAGGGCGCGCAGATCCTGATGTTGGGCATGCACCTGAGATAGGCGAGGTCGAACATGCCGTGGTGCGTCGAGCCGTCCTCGCCCACGAGGCCGCCGCGGTCGATCGCGAACACCACGTGGAGCCCGGGAAGGCAGACGTTCGTGCTGATCTCGTCAAACGCGCGCTGCAGGAAGGTCGAGTAGATCGTGACGACGGGCACCGCGCCGGCGATTGCCATGCCGGAGGCGAGCGTGACCGCGCACTCCTCGGCGATGCCGACGTCGAACACTCTGTCGGGGAAGACGTGCGCGAACGGGGAGAGCGCCGTGCCGTCCATCATAGCCGCGGTGATCGCGACGATGCGCCGGTCCTCGCGCGCCTCGCGGATGAGCGCCTGCGAGAAGACCGACGAGTACGAGGGCGCGGCGTCCTGCTTCTTGAGGACCTCGCCCGTCACGGGGTCGAAAGGACTCACGCCGTGAAACAGCTCGGGGTTCCGCTCTGCCGGGGCGTACCCCTTGCCCTTCTTGGTGACGGCGTGGATGATGACCGGCTTCCCCATCTCGAGCGCGCGGTCGAGCGTCTCCTGGAGCGCCCGGACGTCGTGCCCGTCGATGGGCCCGAGGTAGGTGAACCCGAGCTCCTCGAAGAGCATGCCGGGCACGAGGAACTGCTTGGTGGCCTGCTTCGCGCGCTCGCCAAGCCTGACGATGGCGTCGCCCACGCGGCCGGCGCTCGAGACGCTCTCCTCGACCTGGTCGCGCACGGCTGTGTAGCGGGGGTTCGTGCGGATGGCGGCGAGATAGGACGCGAGCGCGCCCACGGAGGGCGAGATCGACATCTCGTTGTCGTTCAGGATGACGACGAAGCGACCGAACTGGCGCTGACCGATGAAGTTGAGAGCCTCATAGGAGAGCCCACCCGCCAGCGACGCGTCGCCGACGACGGAGACGATGCGCTCGTCGCCGCCCCTGATGTCGCGCACGGCCGCGATGCCCGCGGCGGTCGCGAGGGAGTCGGAGGCGTGGCCGGCGTCGTGCACGTCGTACGGGGACTCGCCGCGACGCGTGAACCCGGAGACGCCTCCCTTGTGCCTGAGATGGGCGAACCCGGCCCGGCGCCCGGTGAGGAGCTTGTGGGCGTACGACTGATGGCCGACGTCAAAGAGGAGCTTGTCGTGGGGAAGGTCGAGGACGCGGTGCGCGGCGAGGACGATTTCGACGGCGCCGAGCGAGGAGGCGAGATGGCCCCCGTTCAGGGCTGTTGCCGCGATCATCTCCGCACGCAGGTCCGAGGCCAGCTCGACAAGCTGGGCGGCCGACAGGGACTTGACGTCACGGGGATCGTCGATATGGTCAAGAACGGATGGCATGGAATCGCCCCCTTTTGGTTACGCGCGCTCCTCTTTTGCGCCGCCCCGCCCCAGGACGGGCCCCGTACCCGAGGACTCACCGCTTTCGGCCTGCGGGGAATCGACAAGGTCGACCGCACCGATTCCGAGCTTTATAGCCTCGTCAAGAAGGTCGAGGCTGTGCTCGAGCGAGGTTCCCTTGTCGCGGACGAGGTCGACGATCTCGTCGAGCC
>CAYMHQ010000239.1:0-4152 GCA_964390275.1 uncultured Coriobacteriaceae bacterium | reverse complement strand
TCCCAAAGCCGAAATGCATAGACCGACGGTTCTATGCGCGAAATTGTATACGTAAGTTTAGTGGAACTCAGCCGGCTCTAGCAGCCCCGAAAGCGTGGCCAAAATATCCAAATAGCATGCCGTTCCAGGTAGACGTGGCCAAAAAGTCAAAATAGCATGCCGTTTTCGTCTTGTAGAGTCGAAGCCTCTAGAAGACCCGCAGGTAGATGGCGTATGCATACAACCTCTGCGTACGTCGCAACCGGTTTCGGCATGCTATTAGGACTTTTTGGCCACGCGCTACCCAATCTGCATGCAGGATGGTCTTTTTGGCCAGCCCGCCCCGCTCCGCTGCGCCGCAGTTCGCCCGCCCCGCCCGGGCGCCCAAAAACCGGCCCGCCCCCTCCGGAAGACTCCAGAGAGGGCGGGCCGTCGTCCGTCTATCGCTTGCTCGGCGATCCGCGCGCTATCGCTCGCTTACCGGCAACGCAAGCTATCCTTCCTCGCTCGCACGCCGGTCGCTCGCCCGCCGGGTCGCGCTCGCTCGCCTACTCCTCGCAGGCGTACTTCGCGGCGAGGCGGCCGGTCGTCACGGCGCGGCCGAGGCTGAAGGCGTCGACCTCGAGGTCGTAGTCGATGCCGCCGTAGAAGCCGCCGGCGGTGTTGCCGATGGCGTAGAGGCCCTCGATGATGCCGCCGTCCTCCTTGAGCACCTGCATCTTGGTGTTGACCATCAGGCCGCCCATGGTGACGTCCATGGGGGTGTAGGTGCGGGTGACGTAGAAGGGAGCGACCTCGATGGGCTTGAGGTCCTCGGCGGGCTTGCCAAAGTCCTCGTCGGCGCCGGCAGCGACGAGCTCGTTGTAGCGGGCGACGGTCTCGACCAGGGCGTCGGCGGGGATGTCCATGGCCTCGGCGCACTCCTCGAGCGTGTCGGCCTTCACGGTGTAGCCCAGCTCGATGGCGGCCTCCACGGCCTCGTCCTTCACCGCGCCGCGCGGGTTGAGGAACGCCTGGCGCTGCTCGGAGAAGTTCGCGTCGTGCACCACGTAGAACACGTCGCCGGGCTGCTCGCGCACGGTGTTGCAGACCATGGCGTACTCCATGTGCTCGTTCGCGAAGCGCTTGCCGTCCTGGTTGACCCAGAGGAACGGGTCGCTCTTGACGGGCGAGTCGGTGAGGTTGGTGCCGTCGATGCTGTTGTGGATGTGGGCCATCTTGGTGTGCGGGAGCGTCTCGAGCTTGGCGCCCAGCCACACGCCCATCTTGATGCCGTCGCCGGTGTTGTCGTTGGGCGAGTAGTAGTTGTGCGTGCCCACGACCCACGGGCACATCTCGGCGCACATCTCGTAGTTGCTGCCGTAGTCGCCCGTCGCCAGGATGACGCCCTTGGTGGCGTTGAACTGGATGTAGCTGCCGTCCTCGGCCTGCCCGATGACGCCGGTCACGCGGCCGGACTCGTCGGTCACGAGGTCGACGCCGGGGGTGCTGAAGTAAACCTCGGCGCCCAGCTCGACGGCCTTGTCGAGGATGACGTTGGCGAGGTCGATGGCCTTGCCGGCGGAGCTGGTGTGGCCGGTGACGAACGTCGTGTTGTCCCAGTCCATCATGTTCTTGGTGCTCGGCGTGCTGGGCGTCCAGGTGGTGTCGGTCGAGTCGGCGATCCACTCGAGCGTCTCGGCGCTCTCGGCGAAGATGACCTTGGCGTACTCGAACTGCGGACGGTAGTTGTTGTACTTGAGGTGGTGCTGGAGGATGTCCATCGGGTCGATCTCGGGGTTGCCCGCCTCCTTCTGGAAGCGGTCGTTGATGGCGCCGAAGTTGCCGCCGTGCGTGAGGACGTAGCCGCTCTTCTGGAGCACGACGGTCTTCACGCCCTCCTGGGCGGCCTTGAGGGCGGAGCAGACGCCGCCGATGCCCGCGCCCACCACGACGACGTCGGCGTCGACGGTCTGGGCGATGTCGGTGATGGCCTCGGGACGGGTGCGCCAGGACGCGGCCTGGGGAGCGGCCTCGTCGGCGACGGCGACGGCTGCGGCGGACATGCCCGCGACTGCGGCGGTGGCGACTGCGGCGCCAGAGACGAACTGCCTGCGATCGAGCTTCATGGTAACGACTCCTTTTCGCATTATCGGACGCTCGGGGACGGCCCGGAGGCGCCCGGACGGATACCCGGCGACGACCTCGGACGAGGCGCCGTCGTTGCCCCGAACGATATGCCGCGCCGCGCCCGGCGGGTCGCATAAAAGGGACGGATTTTGGAGTCCAGAACGGTTCGCGACGGTCCACGGCAGTCCACCGCGAGCCGCGGAGGGTTCGCATATTACGGACGAGCTTCGCATCCAAGAGACGAGTTGACAGGAGTGATGGGGCGCTGAGCTGGGGTTTCGCAGGCGACGGCGAGCGGCGTCGGTCGCGCCCCGCCGTTGGACGCGAGCGGCTACTCGCGCAGCCCCTCGACCAGGTCGATGAGCTCCTGACGCGAGTGGACCTCGAGCTTGCCGTACACGGAGCGCATGTGCGTGCGGACCGTGTTGATCGAGATGCCGAGCACGCTGGCCGTCTTCTCGAGGCTGTAGCCCCGCGCGACGCACGTCGCCGACTCGACCTCGCGCGCGGTGAGGCCGTACATCTCGGCGAGCCTCGCCATGGGGGCGGACAGAGGGTCGGGAGCGGGGACGGAGGCGCCGCCGGGCGCAGGGACGCTCACGGAATCGGGCGCGGACCCGGGGACGCCAGCGACGCCGCCGGCAGTCAGCCCCAGCGCACCCTCGGCAGCCTCACCCTCAGCCGCCGACCTCCCCTCGTCGACCTGCCCGAGCAGCAGCGCCCCCAGGACGAACATGATCGCCACCGCCAGCACGAACGTCACCACCACGCCCGCGAACGAGGCGATGGCGAGCGGGTCGGCCCCCAGGCTCGCGAGCAGGGCGGGGACGACGATGTGGCGCATGAACGCGGCGAGCGCCTCGGGAAGCAGCACGAACAGGCCCATCAGCCGCAGGACGCCCATGTCGACGAGCCGTCGGGCGTCGAGCGCGAACAGGAACATCAGCAGCGTGAAGAACACGCGCGAGACCGTCGCGATGTCCGAGCCGAAGCGCGCCAGGGTGCCGCCGGTGAACGCCAGCGCCGCGAGGCCCACAAAGAACAGCCCCATGAACAGCATCCAGCTGAGAAAGAGCACCCGCCGCACGCCCATCCCCCGGCAGAGGAGCGCGATGACGACCCCCGCAAGGACGATGTTCGCGAGCGTCATGTACAGCGACCTCATCGTGACGCCCGAGTAGCTGAACCACGGGCTCGTGATGCCGCGCACCACGTTCCCACCGATGCAGAACAGGGCGAGCAGCACCATGAGGATGAAGAGCGCCCGATTCGAGGGGTTCCGGCGCGCAACGGCCGAGGCGCTCCCAGCAGCCGGGGCATTCCCGACGACCGGGGCACCGGTCTCGGCGGCGGTCCCCTTGGCGGCGCCGGCGTCCAGCGCAGGCATGCAGGGCATGCAGACGACGCTCACAACGGGCATGAGCAGGCAGAACGCCATCGACACCGCGGAGCCCAGCGCGAGCGCGGCGTTGTCGACAAAGCAGAGTCCCAGCGAGATGAACCCGACGATCGCCGTCTCGCGGGCGTCCCACTCGGCAAGGGCGAGCCCGTAGCGCGCCAGCGTCCCCAGGAAGAAGACGGACGAGACGACCGCGCCCGTCACGCAGACAACGGCACCCTTCGAACCGTCGGCGAACCACAGCAGGGCGGCGCCGAGCACACCGCAGACGGCGAGGCCGTAGCGCGCGGGCGCACCGCGCAGCAGCTCCTCGGCACGGCGCGAGAACACCGCGACGCCAATCGCGATCGCGAAGAACCCGACGACATATGCGACATAGCAGGCTTGGATCACGTCCGGGGTCTGCACCTCGAACGCGGTGAGAAACGACAGGTACGACGCCCTGAAATACGGCCACAGAAACGAGAGCCCCAGCGAGGGCATCAGGATGCGGAGGAAGCGTTCGGCCTTCTCACGAATGTCGCCCCTCCGAGCCATGAATCGCCCCCCACGTCGCTTCCGAGCCAAGGTCAGCGCAACGTTTGCGAGGATAGCACAAAAGGCCGCCGGCCCCGGGCTTCAGGCGGCCGACGGCACCCGGCGTCACCGAGTCAACGGGGCGGCAT
>CAYMHQ010000238.1:0-4154 GCA_964390275.1 uncultured Coriobacteriaceae bacterium | reverse complement strand
TCCCCCAGCGCGACGAGATGGTCGCAGCCGGCGGTGCGGACCGCGGCGCTCGGGACCTCGGGGTTCGCGGCGTCGACGAGGCCGGCTTTGCCGCGCAGGACGAGCCAGCCGTGACCGGGCCACCACGACGTCGCCTCGAAGCGGGGGTTGGCCAGGAGCTCCTCCCACACGTCCTTCGACGCGGCGGTGACGAACCATATCTTGCCGTCCTCGACCGCTGCGAAGCTGAACGGGCGGACGTGGGGCTGGTCGTCCACGCTCGTCGCCAGGTACCAGGCGGGGACGGACGTCAGATACTGCAGGACGGTTTCGATGCCTGACATTGCGGCCTCCATCAAAGGTTGCGGGCGAAAACGGCCCCGGCGGGAGATTCACCCACGGGGATTCCGATGGACCCGTAGGATACCATTCCCAGCCGCCCGCCCGCCGGGACGCTCGCGAGGGAGCCGCCCGGGAGCCGCGGACGGCGCCGGGGCGCTCGGGTGAAGGAAATATGAGAACGATTCTCGAATATTTGTGAGCATCGGCGCACTCGGACGATGTTCGGTTGACTTATGGGGCCGCACGGCTAATTTGATAACCGTTCTTAAATTATCCATACCGGGGCAGCCCGTCGCGCGCCCGGCATGATGGCAACCAGCGCGACGGCCTGAGGAGCGACAGCAGTGCCGAAGAGGCAGTACCACACAAAGCAGCGGGAGCTCGTCCTCGACTGCCTGAGGCGGAACGCCGACGGCTACCTCACGGCCAAGCAGGTCGAGGAGGAGCTGCAAGGCTGCGGTCACGCCGTGGGGCTCGCGACGGTCTACCGCAACCTCGAGCGGCTCGAGGAGGAGGGGCTCGTCGCCCGGAGCACCGTGGGCGGGACCGGCGGCGACTGCTTCCGGCTCCTCTCGGAGGCCCCGGCGCACAGCCGCTTCTACCTCAAATGCGAGAGCTGCGGGCGGATGGAGCCCGTGGGGTGCTCCGAGATCGTGGGGCTCTACGACCACATCTCGCGCGAGCACCACGTGCGCATCGACCCGGTGAAGACGGTGCTCTTTGGGACGTGCTCGACCTGCCTCGAAGGGGAGCCGCAGGACCCGGAAGGCATCCTGACGTGCCCAGAGGACGGGGTAACCCGCCGGGATGACCCCGACTGTAACGCTCAGGTTAACGGTTAGCCTGTGGGTGAGCGTTACCTTGAGGGCTGGCGGACCGGCGTCGGGCGTCTCAAACCCCGCTAGACCCCTTACCTGCCCGTTTATTCCCGCGAGGCGTGCAGAAGCCTCAACCCGAACGTGAAGGACTGCAAAGGAACGTTATGGAAATCGTGCTCGAAGCCCTGACTGACTCGCTCGTGGACACGCTCAAGATGGTCCCGCTGCTTTTTGTGATCTACATGCTCATCGAGGTGTTCGAGGCCAAGCTCGGCAACAGGGCCGGGGCGATGATGGCGCGGGCGGGCGTGGCTGGACCGCTCATCGGCGCCGCGGCGGGCGTCATCCCCCAGTGCGGCGTCTCGGTGGTGGCGACAGCCCTCTACACGCAGCGGCTCGCGACGATCGGCACGCTCTTCGCCGTCTATCTCGCGACATCCGACGAGGCGATCCCCATCATCCTCTCGCGCCCCGAGTCGATCGGGGTGCTCGTCCCCCTCATCGGCACCAAGCTCGTCATCGCCATCGCGGTGGGGTACGCGCTCGACCTCGTGTTCCGCCGGCGCAACGGCAGGGTGCTCGACCACGAGGACCGCTACGCGCATCATCACGACGACGAGGGGCACGACCACTCGGAGATGCTCGAGGAGACCGGATGCTGCGGCCACAAGCCCGCGACCTCCCATCACGCGCTCGACGTGAGGCACCTGGTGGTCCACCCGCTCGTCCACACGGCGCGCATCTGCGCATTCATCTTCCTCACGTCGTTCGTCATCGCGCTCGCGTTCGCGCTCATCGGCCAGGAGACGATCGCCGGGGCCGTGGCCGGGCACACGTTCCTGCAGCCGGTCCTCGCGGCGCTCGTGGGACTCATCCCCAACTGCGCGGCGAGCGTGGCCGTCACCGAGTTCTACCTCGAGGGCGTCATCACGTTCGGCGCGGCGATCGCGGGCCTGTGCGCGAGCGGCGGGCTGGGCGTGCTCGTGCTGCTCAAGGAGGACGGGCACAAGGAGGCGGCCGCCATCATCGCGGGGCTGTTCGGCATCTCGGTGGTCGCGGGCCTGGTCGTGCAGGCGCTCGGACTGTAGGAAGGGGAAGTCATGGAGGAGGAAGGCATGGAAGAGCAGCTGACGGAGGGTGCGCGCATCCGCGTGGGGGACGTGGTGCGGAACTTCAAGCGCGAGACCGTGACGGACGGGAGCCAGCGCTACCTCTATCGCGTGCTGGCGTTCGCGCGGCACACCGAGACCGACGAGGAGCTTGTCGTCTACGAGGCGCTCTACCCGCCGTTCGGCGTGTGGTGCCGCCCGCGCGCCATGTTCGAGAGCGAGGTCGACCGCGCGAAGTACCCCGAGATCCGGCAGCGCTGGCGCTTCGAGGTCGTGGGACCAGAGGAGCTGGGCGAGTAGGGGAAACTTGCGGTTCTGCCCAGTTCGCACAGTTCACGCGGCTCATCCGCACAGCAAGGACCCCCGCCCGGCTTTCGCCGAGACGGGGGTCCTTCGTGTATCCCTGTGTTTGCGGCGCTCCGCACATTGGGCGCCTCAACTCTCCCGGTGGGTCTCCCCCGGCGGGCCTCCCCTACTTGCCCACACGCATGCAGCGCATGGCGTTCAGAATCGCCAGGACCGCGACGCCCACGTCGGCGAACACGGCGAGCCACATGGACGCGAGGCCGAACGCGGCGAGGATGAGCACCGCGAACTTGACGGCGAGCGCGAACACGATGTTCTGCCACACGATGCGCATCGTCTTGCGGGCGATGAGGATGGCGGTCGCGATGTTGGAGGGCTTGTCGTCCATGAGGACCACGTCGGCCGCCTCGATCGCCGCATCGGAGCCGAGCGCGCCCATGGCGATGCCCACGTCGGCGCGGGCGAGGACGGGCGCGTCGTTGATGCCGTCGCCCACGAAGGCGAGCTTCGCCTTGGGGCCTTCCTCCCCCAGCAGACGCTCGACCTGGGCGACCTTGTCCTGCGGGAGCAGCTTGCCGTGGTACTCGTCGATGCCGAGGGTCTGAGCGACAGCCGCCGCGACCTCCTCGCGGTCGCCGGTGAGCATGACCGTGCGCCCCACCCCCACCTTGTGAAGGTCGGCAATCGCCTTGGCCGCGTCGGGCTTCACGACGTCGGAGATGAGGATGCTGCCGGAGTACGCGCCGTCGACCGCCACGTGGAGGACCGTGCACGCCTGGTCGGACGGGTCGCCGGCAGTGGCGCCCTTGCCGGCCGCAGCGCCCGTCGCGGGGGCGCCTTCCTCTGACGCGAGAATCTCGACATCGAGCGAGTCCATGAGCTTGTCGTTGCCCACGGCCACGCGGCACCCCTCGACGAGCGCGACCACACCGCGGCCGCCGTCCTCGCGCACCTCGCCCACGAGTTCGCGGTCGACACCCCCTTCGAACGCGCCCACCACGGAGCGCGCGATGGGGTGGTCGGAGTACGACTCGGCGTGGGCGGCCATCCTGAGCAGGCGGTCGGGGTCGACGCCCGCCACGGGACGCACGGACGCCACTTCGAAGGAGCCGCAGGTCAGGGTGCCCGTCTTGTCGAACACCACGGTGTCGACCTTCGCGAGGGCCTCGAGGTAGTTGCCCCCCTTGACGAGGATTCCCTTGCGCGATGCCCCTCCGATGCCGCCGAAGAACGACAGCGGCACCGAGATCACGAGGGCGCACGGACACGAAACGACCAGGAAGATGAGGCCGCGCTCGATCCACGTCGCAAAGCTGTCACCGGTGACGAGCGGGGGCAGGACCGCCAGCAGGAGCGCGCAGACCACGACGGTGGGCGTATAGTAGCGCGCGAACCGCGTGATGAAGTTCTCCGTGCGGGCCTTCTTGTCGCTCGCCGACTCGACGAGCTCGAGCACGCGCGCGACCGTGGACTCGCCGTACGGCTTGGTGACGCGCACCGTGAGCACGCCCGACATGTTGACGCACCCGGAGACGACCTCGTCGCCCGCCTCGACCGTGCGGGGGACCGACTCGCCCGTGAGCGCCGCGGTGTCGAGCTG
>CAYMHQ010000237.1:0-4162 GCA_964390275.1 uncultured Coriobacteriaceae bacterium | reverse complement strand
GCCGCTAGATCCCCTGCGCCGCGTTCTTGCCGGCGAGGCGGCCGTAGCAGATGCAGCCGGAGTGGTTCTGGCCCATGGCGGTGTTGGGATAGCAGCCGTAGAAGCGGTTGCCCACCGTCATGCCGGCGACGTAGAGGCCCTTCATCGGCTGCTTGTCGGCCGCGGCGAGGGCGTGCATGCCGCCGTCGCACATGATGCCGCCGTAGTAGAGGCGCACGATGGGCGGGGTCACCTTGGAGGCGTAGAACGGGGGCTGGACGATGGGGAACAGGCGGTCGGAACGCTTGCCGTAATCCTCGTCGTACCCCTTCTCGGCCAGCTCGTTGTAGCGGTCGATGGTCGCCTTGAGACGGTCGGCCTCGACGCCCATGTTCTCGGCGAGCTCCTCGAGCGTGTCGCAGATGAAGGTGCTGGAGCGCTCGACCTCGTCGCGCGTGAGGATGCCGATGGGGTCGAAGAACAGGCCCACGGGGATCTCGTCGTAGGAGTCGGCGATCTTCCAGAACTGGCGGTGGCCGATGGGCATGCTGCCGACCTGCTCGGGATAGTTGTCGTCAAAGATCTGCCACATCACGTGGCCGGGCACGCGCATCGTCTTGTGGCCGAGGACCTCGCCGGTCGCGTCCTCGTTCATGAAGCGGTCGCCGTTGCCGTCTACCAGCAGGAACGCGTCGCAGCCCAGCGCGCCACCCGAGGAGTCGTTCACAAAGGTGTGCGTGTCGGCCGGGTCGATCGCGGCGCCGATCCACGAGGCCATCGCGAGGCCCTCGCCCAGGTCGACGAAGTTGCCGCGCGCGTCGAGGTCGATCCAGCCGGGGTTGGGGAACTGGTTGCCGTTGCGGCAGTAGTAGTCGATCATCTGGGTGTTGCCGCCGTAGGAGCCGGTCGCCACGATGACGCCGTTCTTGGCGTTGGCCTGGTAGTAGTTGTCGTCGATGTCGGAGAAGACGACGCCGGTCACGCGGCCGGACTCGTCGGTCAGCAGGCGCTGGGCCCAGCAGGCGTAGTGGACGTCGGCGTTCTGCTCGACGAACTCGGCGGTGTACTTGCCCACGAGCGTCTGGTCGGGCTCGATGGCGATGGTCACCGGGAACATGGGGTAGCGCTCGGTGTAGGGGTCCCAGTTGGGGTTGACCGGGTTGTTGAAGATGTTGATGTAGGGCGCGGCGTCGCGGGCGGCCTGCAGGCGCTCCTCGGGGACGTCGAACACGCGGCCGGCGTCGGCGGCCAGGCCCGAGGTGCAGATGGAGGTGATGGCCTCGTAGTCGAGGTCGGTCTCGCCGATGGGCACGGTCGGGTCGAACACGGTGTAGCTGGGGCACTTCTCGAGGTACCAGTCGAAGTCCTCGCCGCAGTGGCGCATCATGTACGCCCAGAGGTCGGCGCTCGTGCGGTCGCGGAACGAGGTCATCTCGCTCTCGATCATGTAGTCGACCATCTCGTCGGGGATGTCGAGGCCGAAGTCCTTGGTGACCTGGGCGTTCACGGCGCAGATCTGGTGCGAGTGGAGCGACCAGGTCTCCTGCTTCTCGATGACGATGACGCTCGCGCCCTCCTCGATCGCCGAGCGCGCGGCGCACATGCCGGCGAGGCCCATGCCGATGACGACCACGTCGGCCTCGATGGTCTGCGAGATCTTCTCGGCGGGGATGGGTTCGGGCGGGACGAGGAAGGCGGGCGTGTAGGTGCCGTCGTCGTTGAGGACGCCCGGCGCGTACATGTCGATAACGGAGGAGACCACGTCGTGCTCGACGGCCTCCTCAGCCTTCGCGACCGAAGCCGCCGTCGAACCGCCCGCTGCGGCGCCCGCCGCCGCGATGGCCGCGCCTCCCACTGCGGCTCCCTGGACGAACGACCTGCGGCTAAAACCACTCGTATTGGTGCTCATGCCCGTTCCTTTCTGAAGCGACTGCGACAAGACTGGGGTAAATCCGAGACAACCCTCAGCGCGACGGGGCCCGATGGGGGTCCCGTTGGCCGCCAGGGCCGACCTGCCGAGGCGGGCGGACCTGATGGCCGGCGTGCGGCTGTCCGGCATGAGCGTGCCACAAAAGCCCAGCTAGCAGGCATCGCGAATTTGGTGTATCCGGACGCAGGCGGATAGCGGATACGGGGGCATCGGCGGCGCGGGGCGGCGGATGGGCACGGGGTGGCGGCGAAGGAACGACGGACCGATGAGGCCGGGCGACCCAGCCGGCGCCTCCTCAGACTTACGCCTGCCGGTTGTCGATCGCGTCGATCAGCTCCTCGCGCGACGAGATGCCGAGCTTCTTGAAGATCGCCTTCGCGTGGGTCCGCACGGTGCTCTCGCTCAGGAACATCTCCTCGGCGATGTAGGTGTAGCCGTGCCCGCGCGCCAGCCTCAGCAGCACCTCGAACTCCCTCGGCGACAGGCCCTGGTTCTGGGACAGCTCGGTGCACCGCGCCTGCAGGTAGTCGTCGAACACGCCTTCCTCGAGCGCCCGGCTCTTCTGGCTCGACTCGCGCTCGCGGCCGCCCACGATGAGCGTGGAGATGAGATACAGCACGAATAGGATGACCGGCAGCATGCTGACCGCGTCCCCCAGCGCGCTCGACGCAGCGACGCCCAGGCACGCGCTCACCTGCGCAAACAGGATTGCGAGCGCCGCAGAGAGGAACCCGGACGCGTCGGACACCCTCGTCGCGACGGGCAGACACAGCACAAGCGCGGCGATGAACGTGAAGGTTGAGCACTCGCGGATGCATCCGACGAACGAGTACCACGCGTCGCCGAACGCGTCGACGGAGAAGTACGGCGTGATGATGAACGTGGCGACCAGAATCGGGATGACCGTCCTCCGCAGCCGGTCGAGCAGCCGGTCCTCGGCAGCGCGCGAGACGCAGAGAATCAGGACCGCGGCCGCCAGCGCCCCGGCCGTCTGCTGCGCGACCAGCACCCACCGTTCACTCGGCGGCATCCCCGACCGCAGAGGGTTCCACGTGAAACCAAAGAGGAAGAACCCGATGAACGCGACAGCCAGCGCCCACCAGCTCGTCCGCCCGAGCGTCGCCAGGCGCGTCGAGGTGCTGGAGTCCTCAGCGGGAGACGAGGGGGAAGAGGGGGAAGAGGGGGAGGAGACGGCGGCGGCGGAGGCGGGCCCGGCGGCGGGAGATCCGGCGGCCCGGCCAGCCCCGGAGGCCCTGGCGTGCGCAAGCAGACCCAGGAAGCTCGCGGTGGTGCAGCACGTCCACAGCACTGCCTCGCTCGCGGCGCTGGCAGGCAGGGCCAACGTCAACGGGCCGAGCAGGCCGAACACGGCGAGGGCGCCCGCAACCGCGCAGGCAGAGGGTCCGCTGCCGTCGCCGGCGAGCTCGTCGAGCCAGAGCAGCAGAAGGACGGTCACCGCCAGACCAGCCAGCGCAGCGGTGACGATTCCGACGCCTCCGTCGACAGGAGCCCCGGCGCCCCACCATGCAAGCACGGCAAGAGAGGCGACGCACAGTACCTCGGACGCAATCGCGGAGACGAGGAACAGCTTCGCCGACCGCCGCGACAGAGGGGCGCCCCGGTACGGGTCCTTGAGGCAGAGCATTGCGACGCACGCCGCGGCCAGCAGCGCCCCCACGCGCGAGGCAAGGCTCAGCACTTCGCAGTCGCCGGTACCGAGCGCAACCGCCAACGGGCTCGACGGCCGCGCCATGCTCGCCCACGCGAACGCCAGCAGCCCCAACCCGAGCGACTCGCAGGCAACGGCACCAAAACCGGTGGCACGACTGGCGCGGCCAGCACGGGAAACGCTGGCGGTGCCGGAGGTGCCGGCGTGCTTATCAGACATCCTCATCCCTCGCTCGCATCTGCTTTGGGCTGCGGGCATAAGGCTCCCAGCCGACTCGCGGCCAACTCTGGGACATGATAGCAGCGATGGAGGCGAGAGACTCTGGGTAGTTGGTCCGACCTGTGTCGCGGAGATCGCGAGGGAACCGGTGGGGTCGAAGAAGTTGCGCCAACGACTTTACTCGGCCGATGCGGTGCCGCCATGCAACGCCTGTTCGACCGCCTCGGCCAGCTGCCGCTGGAACACCTCCTCGGAGCAGAAGACATAGCCGGATTCCTCGCCGGCATCGACGATGTGGACGATTCCCTCACCGGCGGCTTTCACGACCTCGTCCAGCCGGTCGTACAGGGCGTAGCTCGGAAACA
>CAYMHQ010000236.1:0-4167 GCA_964390275.1 uncultured Coriobacteriaceae bacterium | reverse complement strand
CGGGTCTTTTCGGATTATTGACCATAAAGTGGGGTATGTGAGTTAGGCATTTGATATAGAAGCCCATTTCGCGATCAATCGGGGCGCATTGGGGACCTCTCCGCGCCCTTTGACGAGTCATTACCTGTTGGCCTTTCGAACGTACACGTCATCTATCTGCGACGATGCGCAAGCACTCACTACACAAATCTGTCGATACACATATTCTACGACTGTTATATCAAATGGCTAACTCACATACCCCCGAAAGTGGTCATAAATCCGAAAAGACCCAAAATGGCGCGGCGGATTCGCTTATGTGGACTGACCACGGCACCGGGCGTGTCCATACGCGCGCCATCTTGCTTCCGCCGCCCTACCCCGCGTCCTCATTAGCTCCCGTTATCCGCCACATAAGATATCGCTATCGCGTGGGACGGCCCAAATCCGCCCGGAAGAACTATCCTTTACGCTCGATTTCGGCGCGTCGGTGCGCCGATGGCGTCGAGGCGTTCGAGGGGAGGGGTCGCGCGGGAATGGGTGGCAGCGGGATTGCCGATAAGCCGGCGGGCTCGTCGTCCGGCGCGCCAGCGAGTTCGCCTGCCGGCGCGCCTCGTCGCGGGCGGTTCTTCAGGAAGCGGGCGCTCGTCTGCCTGCTCGCGGCGTTGCTCGCGGTGACGGTCGTCGTCGCGCTCGGCGTGGGACGCTACCCGGTGCCGTTCGGCGACGCGCTGCAGATCGCGGTGCGCGGGACCCTCGGGCTGCCGCTCGACGAGTGGTCGACCGTCGAATGCAACACGGTGCTCAACACCCGGCTGCCGCGCGTGCTCGCGGCGATGCTCATCGGGGCCGCGCTGGCGGTGTCCGGCGCCTCCTACCAGGGGATATTCAAGAACCCGATGGTCTCGCCCGACCTGCTCGGCGTCTCGAGCGGGGCGTGCGTGGGCGCGGCGATCGCCATCCTGCTCGGACTGGGCGGCCTGGCGACGCAGGGGCTCGCGTTCGTGTGCGCCGTGGGGGCGGTCGCGGCGGCGTGCGCCATCCCGCGGCTCTTCCGCAGCGACTCGGTCCTCATGCTCGTGCTCGCGGGCATCGTCGTGAGCGGGTTCTGCTCGTCGGTGCTCGGGTTCCTCAAGTTCATCGCCGACCCCAACAGCCAGCTGGCCGACATCGTCTTCTGGACGATGGGCAGCCTGAACAGCGTGAACCGCGGGAATCTCGTCCTGTGCGCGCCGGCCATCGTGCTCGGATGCGTGGTGCTCGTCTGCCTGCGGTGGCGCTTCAACGTCCTCGCGCTGTCCGACGCTCAGGCGCACTACCTGGGCACCGGCGCCGCGCGGCTGAGGCTGCTCGTCATCGGGTGCGCCACACTTGTCACGGCGTCCTCGGTGTGCCTGAGCGGGACCATCGGGTGGGTCGGGCTGGTGGTGCCGCACATGAGCCGGCTGGTGGTGGGGTCGGACAACCGCTTTGTCGTTCCCGCGTCCGCGCTGTTCGGGGCGCTGTTCCTGCTTGTGGCCGACACGCTCGCGCGCACGCTCAGCATGATGTCGATCCCGATCAGCGTGATCACCGGCATCGTGGGGGCGCCGCTCTTCGTGGCGCTGCTTCTCGCGCGCAAGAAGGCGGTGAGGTAGCGTGGCGGGTTCGGATTCGACGATGGCGTCCGAGGTTGCCGGCCTCCGGGTCGAGGGCCTCTCGTTCGCCTACCCGCGCGGCGAGCTGGTGTTCTCCGGGGTGAGCCTCGCGCTCGAGCCGGGGCAGATCTGCTCGATCCTGGGGCCCAACGGCGCCGGCAAGACGACGCTCCTCAACTGCGTCGGCGGCTACCTGAGGCCATCGCGCGGGCGGGTTCTGGTGGGCGGAAGGGACGTCGCGGGCATGCCGTCGCGCGAGCGGGCGCACCGGATCGGCCTTGTCGCGCAGCTTTCCGGCGGGACGGCCGACCTCGAGGTGCTCGACTACCTGGTCCTCGGCCACGCGGCCCACATCGCCCTGCTTGGGACGCCGAGCGAGGAGGACTACGGGCGCGCGGAGGAGGTCATGGCGTCGTTCGGCATCTCCCATCTGCGCGGGAAGACGATGGACGGGCTTTCGGGCGGCGAGCGGCAGCAGGTCGAGATCGCGCGCGTGCTCGTGCAGGACACCGACGTCGTCCTCATGGACGAGCCGACGAACCACCTCGACTTCGGCAACCAGCACAAGGTGCTGCGGGCGGTGCGTCGGCTGGCGCGGGAGCGCGGCAAGATCGTGCTGCTCACCACCCACATGCCCGACCACGCGCTGCTGCTCGGGGGCCTCGCCGCCATGATGGACGGGCGCGGCGGGCTCGAGGTGGGGCCGGTGGAGGAGGTTGTCACGGAGGAGCGGCTCGCCGCGATGTACCAGACCGAGGTCCATCTCGTTCGCTCGGAGGAGGCGCGCCGCACAGCGTGCATCGCGGGAGGCCTCGACTAGGGGAGGGCGCGGACCGGCCGGCCTGCCCGGCCTCGACTAGGGTACCAACGCCGCCCGCCCGGCATTCGGTCGGGGGACGGCAACTATATATAGAGTAGAAAGGATTCGCACCATGAGCACCATGAACACCATGAACACGATGGGCACCGGCACGACCAACGGGGCCGCGGCCTCCATCCTCGATGCGCGCCTGAGCCGCCGCAGCCTGCTCGCGCTCGCCGCCGCGGCGGGCCTCGGCCTCGCCCTGGGCGGCAGCGCGTTCGCCGAGGAGGCTAAGCAGGCCGCCGAGTCCGAGGGCGCCGCGACTGCAGCCGCCGACCATCAGGCGACCACCTACCCCGTGACCATCACCGACCGCGCCGGCCGCGAGGTCACCATCGAAAAGGCCGACCGCATCGCCACCCTGTGCGCAACCGGCTTCGACCGCATGCTCGTCCTCGGCGAGACCAAGCGCATCGTGGGCAACTTCGGCTCGCTCACCGAGTGGGCCAAGTACTGCAACGGCGGCGACGTCGAGAGCCTCGGCGGCGGCAACGTGGCGGGCGACCCCGACGTCGAGGCCCTCAACGCGCTCGACATCGACGTGCTCTACTGCTGGCAGGAGGCCATCGAGGCCGGCAACGTGACCGACCCCGACCAGGCCGCCTTCCAGGCCGTCTGCGCCCAGCTCAGCACCGGCAACCCCACCACGGTCGAGGAGTTCCGCGACTACGTGACCTCCGAGATCTACCTCTACTCCGACGCGCTCGCGTCCGAGGAAGCCAACGCGCGCGCCAACGCGTGGGTCGACTACGCCAACGAGAAGTTCGACTACGTGATCTCCAAGACCGCCGGCCTGTCCGAGGACGAGATCGTCCCCGTGTACTGCGCGCGCGGCGGTCGCGGCGGCGACGACCCCTGCAACGCGTTCCTCAAGCACAGCTACCCCGACTTCGCGCTGCAGATGGCGGGCGGCAGGAACGTGGCCGACGAGGCCGAGGGCGAGTCGTACGGCGACGTGACGGCCGAGCAGATCGCCGTGTGGAACCCGCAGGTCGTCTTCTGCGGACGCATCGCCGACCCCGCCGCCATCACCGGCAGCGACGTCTTCGCGGCTACGGACGCCGTCGCGAACGGCCAGGTCTTCCTGAGCCCCGCCGGCGTCATGGAGTGGGACACCGGCAGCGAGTGCGTCCTCAACACGCTCTACATCGCCAAGACCCTGCACCCCGAGCTCTTCGAGGACCTCGACATGGTGGCCGAGGTCCAGAACTACTACGCGACGTTCTTCGGCACCGAGCTCACCGAGCAGCAGGCCCAGAACATCCTCGACCGCAAGGGTCCGGAGGAGTAAGGCGAGCAGCCGAGTGAAGCGCGCGTCGCCGGCGGGCGAGGGGCCTACAGCGCACGTCGCCGCTGGTAGATAGCGCATTCGAGAAGGCGCGGGCATCCCGACGGGGGTGCCCGCGCCTTTTTGGTTGCTCGCTGTCCGGCTGCGTGCGCCCGGTTTTGCCTGCTGCCCGGCCTATGCCTCGGCCCGCTCGTCGACGGAGCGCTCGTCGAGCAGGGCCCACTTCCACGCGGGCACGATGGCGACCGGCCCGGCGGATGTCTCCTCGACGCCCTCCTCCCGCAGCGTGACGACGGTCCCCTCGCCGACGCCCGTCCTCGCCATGGCCGCCTCGAGGGAGCCGAGCTCGCGCCGGCGGGTCTTCTCGGACGACATGTCGGCGGTGACCTGATAGAGCGCGT
>CAYMHQ010000235.1:2926-4200 GCA_964390275.1 uncultured Coriobacteriaceae bacterium | reverse complement strand
GAGAGGAAGGGAGCGCGTATGCAGACGGAGCGTCGTTTTGTCGCGGAGGTGCCGGCGAAGGTCGCGGCGGGGGAGCCGTGCGGGTGGGCGAACCCCTTCTGGATGCCGTACGACGCGGTGCGCGGGGTGTGCGAGCTGGTCGTTTCCGACGACGACATCGCCGACGCCGCCGCCCGCCTGCAGCGGTTCGCCCCGTTCTTCGAGCGCGTGTTCCCCGAGACGCGCGCCACCGGTGGGCTCATCGAATCGCCCCTGCGCCCGGTCCGCGCCCTGCAGCGCGCGCTGGTGGAGAGGGGCGCCGTGCTGCCCGGCCGGCTCTTCCTCAAGATGGACGGCCACCTCGCCGTGGCGGGCTCGGTCAAGGCGCGCGGTGGCATCTACGAGGTGCTCAAGTACGCCGAGGGCATCGCGCTCGACGCCGGTCTCGTCACGCCGGACGACAGCTATGCGCGCCTGGCCGAGCCCGACGCGCGCGAGCTCTTCTCGCACTACACCGTGCAGGTGGGCTCGACCGGCAACCTGGGGCTCTCCATCGGCATCATGGGCGCGGCGCTGGGACTGCGCGCCGTGGTGCACATGTCCGCGGACGCCAAGCAGTGGAAGAAGGACCTGCTGCGGAGCAAGGGCGTCGAGGTGGTCGAGTACGCGGGCGACTACTCGGCTGCCGTTCGCGCCGGTCGGGAGCGTTCCGAGGCCGACCCCGCGAGCCACTTTGTCGACGACGAGCGCTCGCGCGACCTCTTCTGCGGGTACGCCGTGGCGGCGGGCAGGCTGCGCGACCAGCTGAGCGCGCAGGGGGTGACCGTTGACGCCGAGCACCCGCTCGTCACCTACATCCCCGCGGGCGTGGGCGGCGCGCCGGGCGGGGTCTCCTACGGGCTCAAGCGCCTGTTCGGCGACAGCGTCCACTGCTTCTTCTGCGAGCCGGCGCAGTGCCCCTCGGTCCTGCTCGGCATCGCCACGCAGCGCTTCGAGCGCGCCGACGTGCGCGACTACGGCCTCACCGGCGCCACGGCGGCGGACGGCCTGGCCTGCGCGCGACCCTCGGGCCTCGTGACGCGCCTCATGACCAACCTGCTCTCGGGTGAGTTCACCGTGGCAGACGCCGATCTCTTCGACTACCTGCGGCTTCTCGACGCGAGCGAGGGCGTCCGCATCGAGCCGTCGTCGTGCGCCGCCATCGCGGGCCCCGCGCGCCTGCTCGCCGAGCCCGAGACGGCAGCCTACTGCGAGGCGCACGGCCTCACGCCCGAGGTGCTCGCAAACGCCACCCA